>DASXVK010000554.1:0-31726 GCA_036504295.1 Polyangia bacterium | reverse complement strand
GCGCCGCTACGTCGTGTGCTTCAACCCCGACGAGGCGGCCCGGCAACGGCAACACCGGGCGAAGCTGCTCGAGCTCCTCACGGCGGAGCTCGCGAGCCTCAAGCCGCCGGCCAAGGGCCAGGCGCACTCGAAGCGCACCTGCGCGCTCCTCACGAGCGAGCGCTTCGGCCGCTACCTGCGCCGCACCAAGGGCGGGGCGCTGCGCCTCGACCTGACCGCCACCCGCCGCGAAACCCACTACGACGGCAAGTGGGTCGTGACCTCGAACGACGACACGCTGAGGGCTGAGCGCCGAGGACCTCGCCCTCGGCTACAAGCAACTCATGCGCGTCGAGGAGTGCTGGCGGACGATGAAGAGCGGCCTGCGCATGCGGCCGGTCTTCCACTGGGCGCCCCATCGCATCGAGGCGCACGTCAAGCTGTGCGTCCTGGCGCTGCTGCTCGCGCGCATCGCCGAGATCCGCGCCGGCGACACCTGGCGCAACCTCGTCGCGCAGCTCGACACGATCAAGGTCGTCGAGTACATCCGCGGCGAGGCGAACGTCCGGCAGACCACCGAGGTCCGCGGCACCGTCGCCGGCCTGCTGCAGCGGCTCAAGGTGCCGCCCCCGCCCAAGCTGCACCACGTCGCCCCAGCCCCGCCCGCCTAGTAACACGCCTCGATCCGACGATTCCAGGCTAAGTGCGCCCACTTGCAGGTGAATGTGTGCCTAGACGGCTGGGGCAGCTGTCAAAGTCGGGCTGAAGGCCAGCGGCTCATTGTGCCTGGGAGGTAGAGGGGGCCAGGGGCCGACCCGGGCCGGACGCGCTACTGACGATGCGGTGACGGTCGCCCGTGGCGCGGGTTACCCAGATCCGCTACTCGCTCTACGACCCGCCGCAGACGTCGAATGCTCCGCCTGACATTGCGACGTCGCAGTACAGGGTGAGAGGCACGGCAGTCACGCTTTCGCCTGACACGTCAATGCGCAGCGGATCACAGGGTACAGGATGGTCCGGATCGGTGCATTCGGCGTTGGGATAAAACTCACCAAGCAGCGATTTTCCCGCGACCATGTGGGCCCCAATCGGGAACTGCTGCCACCAGCCGACTGCTGCGAGGTCATAGATGCCTGCCGGGATCGGCCCTACCGTTACGAAATCGCCAGTACACTGGCCGGTCACCTGCGCGACCAGCGACCCGCCCTGGAACAGGAACACCTCGACGGCCAAGGGAAGGTCGGGGCTACACGGCTGAGGGGTCGGCGGAGCGTGCCAGTACCGGACCGGTTGCAGGACCAGCCACGGGGGGGTCTGGTTGGGCTCCTGCGTGTCCGCACCGGCATCACCCGGCACGACGGTCGAGGCGCTCCCCTGAGGGGTCGACGTGGTGGAGTCAGCGCAGCCTGAACCGAGCAAGCTAGCGCTCAATAGACAGATAATGGCGGCGCGCACGGCTGTCACTTCCCCAACTTTACGCGGTTGGCTACGTTGCTCGAGCTTGGCATCCTATACCACAGGCTCAGTCCCGTGGCCGAGGCAGAGAAGCTCAGACCATTAGAGTATATGCCACTGAAGCCAGGCTCAAGTTTGCTGTAGAAGCTCCAGCTACTATAGGGATCCAGCCCACTCATGTACCGCGCCGAATTGGCGGGCGTACTGAAAGGTGCCGCTATGTGCAGGTTTCCTCTGAATACGCGGGCTGCCGGACGGCCATAGGTGATGAGGTCAGAGATTGCCTGGTCAGCACGGCCTGCCAGAGTCTCAGCGAGCCACTGCCCTGTGTTCAAATCGAACTCCCGATATGCGAGTCGGTTCGCAGTGAGGGCTGACGCGTAGACGGCATAGACGTGATATGAGCCCGGAAAGGGATCCTCATCTGTCGACGTGACGACCACCGCGCTCTGTGTGTAGAAACCAGATCCCGATTCTGGCCCCCACAGTCCGGTATTTGGATCCCAGACCTTCCAATACACGTAATTCCTTCCGCTGAATATCCTTCGGTAAGCGAGGAAGGGGTAGTTGCTCCAATACAGAGTAATTGAAGGCGTCTCTGTGGTCGCGCTCGCAACGATGGAACTGGCGGCGTGCCAGCCACCCCCATCGTATGTGCCGCAACTGACCCCCCCGGAGGTGTTGTGGTAACAGACGAAGATGCGGTTGGAGCTCACCGTCGATGTCGGGCCGCTGTTGGCGTTCGTCTCCAGGACTGTCGGGGATTTCCAGCCGCATCTCGGAGGGAAACCCAGGCAGTTCCAGACGCGAGAATAAAGGCTATTGCCGGACCTGTAGAACAGGTAGGGCGTCCCGTTGAATGTTGAAGAACTCACCGCGTCATCGGTTGTGAAGCCCTTGTCTGACTCTACTGACCAAAGGCCCACAGCATCCGAAGCAGCAAGACAGTTGTCATAACTGGATCCTCCACTGGGAAAGATCTCGGAGCAGGCGTAAGCGAACGATTGCTTAATTCGGGCATAGGGTTCGTTCTCGTTAGCCGTCGCGTAGTTAGCGAGGGCTGCGTACCAAACTCTGCTCGCATCAACCGTACCCAACCCGGTAACCGAGATCCCCCAATGGTTGACAGCCCCGGACGCGGGATCACGGCCCATGAGGTAAGCCATCTTTCCCAGAATCGTGTTATTGAAGTGACCCTCCTGGATGGAACAGTCGTCGCGGTAGTCCGCAAGGTGATCCGGAGTAGTCCGAGCCGTGTAGTTGCAGGTCTGCTGATAGCTAGCGTTGTGAGGGTTCGCCAGATTGCGCTGGTTGACCGTGCAGGCAACCCCGGTACATCCGGTGGGATGTAGCCAGTCGGGCTGTGCGAACTCTATGCCGAATACCTCGGCGTACTCGCCCATTGCGTCACCGAACGCCTCGGCAATTGAGGACGAGCGCTCGCTCACTCCGGCGACGTTGCCTTCCGCGCTGTCCACGCCATGCGTCATCTCGTGCGTCACGACATTTCCGCAAGTCCAACCAGGGCCCGCCACTATCTGTGCGGGCGGGTTCTGACTGGAGCTACTCCAGTAGGCCTGGCAGCCCGCTCCGTAATCGGACGTAGCCCTCAAGCGGTGGTACGTTGGATTCTGATTGTTATCCCAGCTATCGCGCCCATGGCGATTGAGGTAATAGTCATAGGCATTGCTCAAGCTCGTGTCGAGAGCCTGCGCGGTCCCTGGCAATGGTAGTGGAGCTTGGCAGTAGGTCCCATTTATGCACTGGGCCGGAGCAACACACACCGCGTCGCACATGGTGTCGTGCTCGATCTGCCCGGGAAGCGTGCAACTGCTGCCGCAGTAGAAGGTCTCCACATGCTTGTCGTAGCGGGCCAGGCCCTGTCGCCACAGTTCCACACCGGAGTCGGCATCTACATAGACCTCCTCGCCATCCCCGCTCTCTCCTGCGATCAGCCGCCACGCGAGCACCGTATCGCCGTCCGTTAGTCCGAATGCCTCTGGGTCAAACCACCCAAGTTCCAAGGTGGCAGCAGCCCCTCCCGATAGGGCCGCAGCACTCCACGGCGACAACCGCGGAGTGTGCGGGATCACGGCCTGCTCCGGGACAACGAGCCCGGAAATGAAGTCGATGTCGCCTTGCACTCCTACATGGAGCAGGAGGTGGGCCTTGAACACTGGGAGGCCATACAGCTCCTGTTTGAAGCGCAGCACGGTGGCGCCGTCATCCATGTTGCGGGGACGTGACTGAACTAAGACCAAGGCCTCGGGGGCGTGCTCAAGCCCGAAGAGAACCCCGTACGACCGCAGGAAACCCCAGGCACGATCCTCGGCCGTCCCAATCCCCTCGCCGGGGATCCGCATGTGGCGCGATGAAACGCCGCGGAGGGTAGCATGTCGGGACCATCCGACGCTGAGCGAAATTCCACCGAGTTCACGGCTGGCAGAATTCAGCTCGGTCGCCCGCTCCTCAGCACTTAGGGAGCCCAGGTAGTCGGCGTAGCGAGCCGCGACCGCGCCCTCAAGCCGGGCGAGCGCGTCGCGGACCGCCTGCTCGCGAATCGAGACGCTCTGCGCCGACCGGGCAACCCCGATCTGGCTGGTCTCTGGCGGACGCCCGCAGGCGACCAAGCTGACAAACCCAACCGCAGCGAGGATGGCAAGTCCTCCTCGACTGAGCGCCCGCCGAACACAGCTTGCCGGGGTGAGATCGAATGCCTCCATTGCTTGCTGCCCCCTTTCTGCTGGCTGCGCGGATCCCCCCGCCCCGAATCCGCCGCCCGCATCGGCGCACCAAGCGATCAGAAGCGTACGCCGCCGATGCTTTGACCGTCAAGTGGTATGGGAAGGTGGGAACGGAAGGGTGGACGGAACGGCACGGGACCGCACCGAACGGGGGAGAAGATTAGTGCCGGGCCCCGTCATGGCGAACGGGGCCCGGCTGCAGCAGGAGGAGGAGGGGGAGGAGGAGCTGCTCGCTACAAGCCAGTCAGGCTACTGGCAGATGCCGTCGGTGCACTGCTTGCCGGCGTCGCAGTTGGTGTTGTTCACGCACTGCGGGGAGGCCATGTTGGCCGTGCCGCAGAAGCCCTGGACGCAGACCGGGCCGTCGGGGCAGGCGGCGCAGTCGGCGTTGCCGGCGCACTGGGTGCGGCAGAGGCCGTCCACGCACCACTCGCCCTGGCAGTCGGTGTTGGTGCGGCACTCGGCGATGCGGGCCGGGTTCGGGCGGCACAGGCCGGCCTCGCAGAAGTCCTTCGGGTTCGGGCAGTCGCTGTTGTTGAGGCAGCCCTTGTAGCAGACGCCGCCGACGCAGGTCTCGCCGGCGCCGCAGTCGGCGTTCTTCACGCAGGCCGCCGTCGGGTTCGCGCTGCAGAGGCCGCTCGTGCAGACGAGGCCGGTGCCGCAGTCGGCGTTGGCGGTGCACTTGGGCACGCAGGCGCCGTTGATGCACTCGGCGTTCGGGCCGCACTGGATGCTGAACTGGCAGACGCCGGCGGGATCCGGGGTGGGCGCCGCCTGGCAGTAGCCGTTGACACACTCGATGCCCGAGGCGCCGCAGTCCGCGTCCTTCGTGCAGACGGTGAGCGGCGTGCAGGCGTGGTTGTCGCAGGTGTAGCCGTCGGGGCAGTCGGTGCTGGCGGTGCAGCCGGCGGGCAGCTTGACGCAGTGGCCGCCGGAGCAGCCGTAGCCCGTGGGGCAGTCGGTCGGGGCGGTGCAGGAGGGCGGCAGCGTGGTGCACGTGCCATCCTTGCAGTACTCGCCGCTGGCGCAGCCGGCGTCCGACACGCAGGCGGCGGGGCCGGTGTGGCCCGGGGCGCAGGTGTTGCGCGCGTCGCAGACGGGGTTCGTGAAGCAGATCGCGTTGCCGCCGCAGCCGTGGCCGTTGCCGCACACCCAGGTGCCCTGGCTCGGCTGGCCCCAGTTGCAGCTCGCACAGTCGGCGGTGGTCGTGCAGGTCGTGGTCTGCGAGCAGGTGCCCGACAGGCAGATGTACCCGTAGCCGCAGTCGGCGTCCTCCTGGCAGGTCGAGGGGCCGGGGACGCAGGTGCTGCGGCTGTCGCAGACGTAGCCGGTCATGCAGTCGGTGTACCAGTTGCAGGTACCGCTGGTGACGCAGCCACGGCCGGCGTCGCAGTACTTGCCGGTCGCACACTCGGCGTCAGACGAGCAGGAGCCGCCCGGGACGCAGACGCCGCGGTCGGTACAGACGTCGCCGCTGATGGGACAGTCGGCGTTCGTCGTGCATGCGGTGCTCTGGTAGCAGGCGCCGTCGACCGCGCAGTAGTAGTCCCGCGGGCAGTCCCAGTCGCTCTGGCAGTAGCCGCCCCCGTCCGGGGTGCACCAGCCGTTCGGATCGCAGGTGTAGCAGCCGGTCGCGTCGCAGTACTGGGTCCAGGGGTGCTTGTGACCATCTCCGAAGAACACGTCGCACCCGGCCGAGAGCACGAGGAGCGGGAGCACTGCAGCCAGGGTCTTGATGGGCGCCATCTTCGGCCTCCTTCAGCGAGTTGGGAGGTGGGCAAGTCGACCTCCCGCTGCCCGGCAATGCAGCCGACGTGCCAGCCTGCGCCGGATCTGGGCGCCCCGAAGTGCGCGCGCTCAGGGCAGATCCGGCCGGGGGCGGGGTGTCACGGCCGGCAGGCGTGAACTGCCGTTCACGACCCGCCTGTACTTGCGCGTTAACGATCAGCTTTTCGGGGCCGCGCGCGGGTGGGGAGCCGGTCGCGGAGCACCGCGCGGATGGTTTCGCGCAGGCTGTAGCGCGGCCGGAAGCCGAGCTGCTCGCGGGCGCGGCGGTCGTCAACCATGCAGACGTACTTGATGTGGTCCAGCTCCGGCACGGGGAAGGACGTGAGCCGCGAGCGCCACAGCGCCGTCAGCGCCGATTGAGCGACGAAGTGGGGGATGGGCACCGCCGGCCGGCCGAGCTCCCGCAGGATCACCGACAGCGGCACCTCACCCGGACCGGCGAGGTTGAAGATGCCGCGCACCCCGGGCTTGAGCGCGAGGGCGATGGCCTCGACCACGTCCAGCTCGTGGATCACCTGGATCATCGGATCGAAGCCGAGCAGCGTGGGGACGTAGGGCAGGCGCAGGTAGTTGGACGCGGCGTTGCGCACCGAGCCGAGGATGTGCGCGGGCCGCAGCACCACGGTCTCGGCCGCCTGCACGCGCCAGAAGAACGAGCACGCGAGCATGTCGACCTCGACCAGGCTCCGCATGTCCGGGAACGTCTGGGAGGCCATGAGGGGCGCGTCCTCGGTGAGGAACTGCGGGTTGGTCGGGCTCGGGCCGTACACGGCCGCGGTCGAGAGCACGATCACCTTCGGGACGTTGTAGGCCTCGCAGAACTCCAGCAGCTTGGCGGTCCCCTGCAGGTTCCAGGTGTGGTGCTCGAACTGGCTCTGCCGCGGGTCGTGGAGCACGCCCATGTGGATCAGCGCGCGGACGTCGCCGGCCCGGAACACCTCGCGCGCCTTCTTGGAGCGCAGGTCCACCCGGACGTGCTCGACGTCCTTGGGCTTGCCGGGGAAGGCGCGACGGTCGATGCCGACCACGCGGAGCCCGGCCTCGCGGTGCAGGCGCTGGGCGGTGAGCCGCCCGAGCCGGCCGCTGATCCCGGTGATGATCACCTTGTTGCGCCCGGCCGGAGCGGGCCCGTCGGCGTCGCCCTGGCTGCCCTGCACGGCCACCATGCTGCCTCCCTACCAGAAGATGTGCTTGCGCTCCTTGAGCCCCGTGTAGAGCATCGACTGGATCGTGTTGCGCACCTGCTTCACGCGGAGGTCGATCTCCTCGTCGTCGTCATCGGGATCGCCGAGGAAGCAGAGCGGCTCGCCGAAGTAGATGCGGTACCGCGTCGGGTACGGCACGATGGGGAAGAAGGGCGGCGTCGGCACGAGCGGGAACGCGGGCGCGCCGATGAGCTTGGCGAGCGGCTTGATGTTGAAGGCCGGCGCCTGCTCCTCCGCCCCGATCACCGCGATCGGCACGATGGGCGCGCGCGTCGCGAGCGCGAGGCGCATGAAGCCGTTGCCGAACTCCTGGAGCTGGTAGCGCTTCGTGATCGGCTTCGAGATGCCCTTGGCGCCCTCGGGGAAGACGAGGATCGCCTCGCCCGCCTCGAGCACGCGCTGGCAGTTCTCGGGGGAGCCGATGATCTGGCCCCAGCGCGCGAAGAGGTAGCTCACGAACGGCAGCGTCGGGATGAACCGCTCGATCATCGCGCGCGCCATGCGCGGCGGCGTGCGGTCGAACATGAGCGCGCAGGCGATGCACACCGCGTCGTACGGGAGCTGGCCCGAGTGGTTGCCGATGAGGAGCACGCGGCCGTCGGGGACGCGGTCGATGCCGAAGACCTCGCAGCGGAAGTAGTCGCGGTAGAGGAAGCGCGAGAGGTAGAGCGCGATCTTCACGTCCTCGCGGCTGAAGCCGAACGGGTCGTAGCCGTACTCGTTCTCCGGCGTCGCCAGCAGCTGGATCCGCGTGCGGAAGTCCGGATCGAACCGGCCGTCCACGAACGACAGCACCCGATCCTTCACCCACCCGGTCATCCCCATGGCCTGTCCACGCTAATTGCCGCATGGGACTTCGTCAACCTGCCGTCGAGCGCCGGGCCCGCCGCCGATTTGTGAGCCGGCGCGTGGGCGTGGTATCGTCCCCGTCCATGGAAGGTATGGTCCCGGTCGAGGTGCGCTACTTGGGGATCCTCGTCGCCCGCGACGCCCGAGCGCGTGAGGTGGGGCCGGCGGGCGCCTTCGTCGAGGTCGAGGCGCCGCTCCCGGTCGGGACCATCGTGACGCTCGCGCCCGACGGCGGCCCCGAGATCCGCGCCCGCGTGATCCGGGTGGCCGAGGCCGGCGAGGGCCGCGGGATGGATCTCCGGTTCGCGGGGCTGTCGGACGACGCGCGCCGCTACCTCGCGAGCGGGCTCGGGCAGCAGCCGCTGGACATGGACGGCCCGGGCTCGGCGCCGGCGGCCGTCGCCGCGCCGGGCGCGCCCGCGCCCGTCGCCGCCGCGCCGGCCGCGCCCGCGCCCGCGGCGCCCGCGCCCGCGGCCGTCGAAGCGGCGCCGGGCGAGGCGGACGCCCCCGGTGCCATCGACGGCGAGAGCGAGATCACCGGCCCCGTCACCGAGCCCACCGACGGCACCGCGCCCGACGGCGGCAACGGCCGCAAGCGCAAGCGCCGCCGCCGTTAGCGCGGCCGGGCGGCCCGCCGCCGCCGGATCCACCAGCGTACGGCGAAGCCGGCCGCGACCACGCAGATGGCGATGCCGACGACGCGCGAGTACTGGGCCGCGAACCACTGGATCCGCTGCCAGTTCGCGCCGAGGGCCGCCCCCGCCGCGATGATGAGCAGGTTCCAGCCGGTCGCGCTGACGAGCGACCAGAAGAGGACGCGCCCGGGCCGCAGGCCGGCCATGCCCGCGGCGACGAAGAAGAAGGCCCGCACCGCGGGGAGGAACCGGTTCAGCGCGACGTACATCTCGCCGTGGCGCTCGAACCGCGCGACCAGCCCGTCGATGATCGTGCGGGCGTGCGCGCGCTTGCCGGTCCAGTGCGACTCCTTCTTCGCCAGCCAGCGGCCGAAGTAGAAGTCCGCCATGGCGCCGGCGGCGGAGCCGAGCAGCACCACGCCGAAGACGAGGGCGAAGCTCCAGCCCTTGGCCGTGATGAGGAACGCGCCGAAGAGCGTGATCGTGTCGCCCGGGAACGGCGGGAAGATGTACTCGATCGCGGCGGACAGGCCGAGGATCGTGAGGCCGACGGGGTTATTGTTCGCCGCGATGTACTGGATGAACGAATCGAGATAGGGTGAGGCCAGCATGGCGTCGCGCGCGAAGTCCTCGGCCCCGGATCGCCGGCCCCGGCCACTCGAGCCGGGCGATCTCGTCGCCGTGCCCGCACCCGCGGGCCCGGTTCCGCGCGAGGCGTTCCTGGCGGGCCTCCGTATTCTAGAGGCGCGCTACCGCGTTGTCCATGACGACGGGGTCTTCTGCCGGACCGGCTACCTCGCGGGCGACGACGCGCGCCGCGCCGCCGAGCTGAACCGCTACCTCGCGGACCCGGACGTGCGCGCGATCCACTGCGCCCGCGGCGGCTACGGGATCATGCGCATCCTGCCGGCGCTCGACGCGGCGGCGCTGCGGCGCGCGCCGCTCATCGTCGGGTTCTCCGACGTGACGGCGCTCCTCGCCTGGGCGTGGGCGCGCGCGGGGGTGCGCGGGGTCCACGGGCCGAACGTGACGCAGCTCGCGGCCGTCCCGGCGGCCGATCAGGCGGCGCTCTGGCGGCTGCTCGAGGATCCGGCGCCGCCGGGGCTCTGGGCGACGGGCCTCACCCGCGTCACCGGGGGCGTCGCGCGCGGGCCGCTCGTCGGCGGCAACCTCGAGGTGCTCTCGCGGCTGGTCGGCACCGACACCCTGCCCTCACTGCGGGGCGCGATCCTCTTCCTCGAGGAGGTCGGCGAGCGGCCGTACCGGCTCGACCGTACGCTCACCCACCTCGCCCTCGCGGGCGCGCTCGCGGGCGTCGCGGGCGTGCTGGTCGGCGACCTCGTCAAGTGCGACGAGCCCGACGGCAGCGGGCCGGGGCCCACCGAGGTCGTGGCCGAGCGCCTCGCCACCCTGGGCGTGCCGGTGTGCCTCGGCATGCCCGCCGGCCACGGCGCCCGCAACCGCGCGCTCCCCCTCGGCGCCCCCGCCGTCCTCGACGCCGACGCCGGCACCCTCGAGCTCCTGGAGGGCGCCGTGGGGGACACGCAGCCCCCCTCCAACCACTCGATCTAACAACGGTTTTCGACCTGAGCGCGCACTTCGGCGAAGTGCGCGGGGGCCTCTAAAAGACTCGTGATCCCGAGCCGTTAGCTGGGGGCTGCGTGTCCCCGAGCAGACGCTGGAACGCGGCGGTGGTGGCCTCGGGCTGCTCGACGGGGGTGAGGTGGCCGGCCTGGTCGATCTCGGCGATGCGGGCGTTGGGGATGGCCTCGGCCATCTCGCGGGCGACCGCGGGGCCCGTCAGGGCGTCCTCGGTGCCGACGACGATCAGGGTCGGCACCGTGATCGTCGGCAGCGTCGGCGTGGAGTCGGGGCGGTCCATCATGCCGAGCAGCGTCGCGGCCACGCCGCGAGGATCCGTCGCGACGAGGCGGGCCCGCACCGCGTCGCACAGCTCGGGGCGCGTCGACAGCGTCGTGCGGCCGAGGAGCTTCGGCAGCATCGCCGCCACCACCGCCTCGGTGCCCTTCTTGAGCGCCGTCTCGGCGCTGCTCTGGCGGATGACGCGCTCGCCGCGGTCGTCGGGCTTCGCCCGGGTGTCGCACAGGAGGAGGGCCCGCACCCGCGCGGGGTAGCGGCGCCAGATCTCGAAGGCCACGTAGCCGCCGAGCGACAGCCCGCCGAGGACCACGCGGTCGAGCCCGAGCGCGTCGCAGAGGCGCATCACGTCGTCGGCGAGGAGCCCCATGTCGTAGGGGCCGTCGGTGACCTCCGAGTCGCCCTGGCCGCGCAGGTCGGGGGTGATCACGCGCCACCGCGCGGCGAGCGCGCGCCGCTGCGCGTCCCAGATCCAGCGGCCCAGCGGGAAGCCGTGGAGCAGCAGCAGCGGGTCGCCGCGGCCTTCTTCTTCGTACGCGAGCCTGACGTCGCCGAGCCTGATCGACTGCATTCCTGCCTCCCCGAGTAGCGTAGTGACCGGCTCGCGGACTGACAAGGCGAGCCCGCGCTCTTGCCAGGGCGCGACGCGGGATTACCTTAGTGCTGCGACCCGCGCGGAATTTCACGGAATTATCGAGCGTTAGAGGGGGAGAGACAGGTCACATATGGGTTTCTTGAGCAAGAAATGGCAGGTCGGGCGCATCGCCGGGTTCCCCATCGAGGTGAACCTCTCGTTCCTGCTGCTGCTCGGCATGGTGTTCCTCATGCGGGGCGGGCTGATGGGGGTGCTCCTCACCGTGCTCACGTTCGCCTCGGTGCTGGTCCACGAGCTGGGCCACGCCGTGGTGGCGCGGCGGCGGGGCGTCCGCATCGGCGGCATCGAGCTGCAGTTCTTCGGCGGGGTCGCGAAGATGGTGACGCCGCCGCGCAGCGCGCGGGACGAGATCGTCATCGCCGCGGCCGGGCCGGCGGTGTCGCTGGCGATCGCGACGCTCGGGCTGGCCGGGTGGCGGCTGCTCGGGTCCAGCATCCTCTTCTACATCGGGTTCACGAACGTCATCCTCGGCGTCTTCAACCTGCTGCCCGCGCTGCCGATGGACGGCGGGCGGATCTACCGCGCCCTCCTCGCCCGGCGGCGCGGCGTGATCGCCGCCACCCGTAGCGCGGTCACCCTGTCGAAGTGGGTCGCCATCGGCCTCGCGGCCCTCGGTATCTTTTCCCAGAACTACTTCCTCGCGGTGCTGGCGCTCATGATCTACCTCATGTCGCGGGCGGAGCTGCAGGGCGCCTGGAGCCTGCGCTACCACGACACGCCCGCCGAGCCCATCGACGTCGACGTGCTCGACGCCGAGGGGCGGGTCGTCGCCGCGCCGCAGACCGCCGGGACGCCCACCGACGAGTGGGGCCGCCCGCTGCCGTGGGGCCAAGGCGGTGGGACGTCCGGGACGTCCGAGGACCCCTGGACCTACGGGCGGCCGGCGCGCTTCCGCCGCACCTGGGTGTACCGCCGGTAGCCCGCCCCCGGCCGAATCGGGGCCACGCGATCGAATCGCGGCATGGGGCCGCGTCGCCCTTGACGGGGCGCGGCGGGCGCGCTTTGATCGACCATAGGAACGCCTGTGGCTCGCCTCGGTCTCGACCCCAGGGCGGTGGCGCGCGGGGTGGTCGCGCTCGCTGTCGCCGTTGTCCTGATCCGCCCGGCGGTCGCTGACTACGACCGCGTGCCGGGTCTGATCGAGACGCTGACGACCGATCCCAGCTACAAGGTCCGCGTGTCGAGCGCGCTCGTCCTCGGCAAGCTGCGCGACCGGCGGGCGATCCCCGCGCTGAAGAAGGTGCTCGCGAGCGACGGCCACTACGCCGTGCGCGCCACCGCGGCGCAGTCGCTCGGCGCGATCGGCGACGCCAGCGCCATCCCCGCGCTCGAGAAGGCGACCGGCGACAGCCACGACTTCGTGCGCACCCGGGCGCAGGCCGCCCTGAACCAGCTCCGCGGCGCGGCCGGCAAGCCCAAGGCCGAGCCCGTCTCGGCCGTCACGCCGAAGGGCAAGGAGCGCTACTACGTCGGGATCGGCGGGATCGCGGACAAATCGAAGCGCGCCGGCCCCGACCTCATCAAGCGCATGCGCGAGTTCGTCACCCGCGAGCTCGAGCGCACCCCGGGCGTCACCACCCGCCTCGACCCGACCGGCAGGAGCAAGAAGCTGCGCGGCTTCACGCTCGACGGCATGATCACCGAGATCAAGAAGTCGCAGAGCCGCGAGTACGTCGAGATCTCGTGCGAGGTCAGCTACGTCATCGGCGTCTACCCGAGCCGCTCGATCGTCATGATGACCTCCGGCGGCGCGACCATCCAGACGCCGCGCGGCCAGTACCGCGCCACCCAGGAGCGCGCGATCCAGGTCGACGCCCTCGAGAACGCGGTCAAGGGCGCGCACCAGAACTTGATGGCGTTCTTGCAGAAGCAGCGGTAGCGCCGGGCCTGCGGGCGCGGTCACCGCAGGTCGTTCCGACGTCCGCGCCGCGCGACGGAAACGGCCGGGCAGGGGCAGGGGCACGGGCACGGCCACGAGCGCCGACCCAGCGATGGGCGGCCCAGCGACGGGCAAGGCGCCCTCGTGCCCCTGCCCGTGCCCCTGCCCGTGCCCGGTTGCTTGTCTTCTTGGCTACTTCAGGACTTCGTCGCCGCCGAGGTAGGGGCGCAGGGCCTGGGGGACGCGGATGCTGCCGTCCTCCTGCTGATTGTTCTCGAGGACGGCGATGAGCACGCGCGGCAGGGCGAGACCCGAGCCGTTCAGCGTGTGCACGTAGCGCGGCTTCTGGCCCTGCTCCTTGAAGCGGATGGCGGCGCGGCGGGCCTGGAAGTCCATGAAGTTCGAGCAGGAGCTGACCTCGAGCCACTCCTTGCACCCTCCGGCCCAGGCCTCGAGGTCGTACTTCACCGCCGCCGTGAAGCTGAGGTCCCCGGTGCACATCTGGATGACCCGGTAGGGGATCTCGAGGCGCTTGAGGACGTCCTCGGCGTCGGTCATCAGGTTCGTGAGCTCCTGCATCGACGTCTCGGGGCGGACGAACTTGACCAGCTCGACCTTGTCGAACTGGTGGCCGCGCTTGATGCCGCGCACGTCGCGGCCGGCGGACATCTTCTCGCGCCGGAAGCACGCGGTGTAGGCGACGTGGTTGATGGGCAGCGCCTCGGCCGGGAGCACCTCGTTCGCGTACATGTTCGTGACCGGCACCTCGGCCGTGGGCACGAACCAGAAGTCCTCCTCGGCGTCGCGGTAGAGGTTCTCGCCGAACTTCGGGAGCTGGCCGGTGCCGACCATGCACTCGCCCTTGACCATGTAGGGCGGGTAGATCTCGACGTAGCCGTGCTCGCGGGTGTGCAGGTCGAGCATGAAGGTGATGAGCGCCCGCTGCAGCCGCGCGCCCCAGCTCTTGAGGATGTAGAAGCGCGAGCCGGAGATCTTGGCGCCGCGCTCGAAGTCGATGATGCCGAGCTGCTCGCCGAGCTCCCAGTGGGGCTTCGGCTCGAAGGCGAAGGCCGGCAGCTCGCCGACGGTGCGCGTGATCGTGTTCGCGCTCTCGTCCGGGCCCTCGGGCACCGACTCGTGCGGCAGGTTCGGGATGCGCAGCATCACGTCGTGCAGCTTCTCCTCGACGGCCTTGAGCTCGTCGTCGATGCGCGGGATGCGCTCCTTGACCTGGCTCGCCTCGGCGATCGTGGCCTTGCGCTTCTCCTCGTCCTTCTCGCGGCCGACCGCCCGCGAGAGGTCGTTCATGCGCTTCTTGAGGCCGTCGCCCTCGGCGACGAGCTGGCGGCGGCGCTCGTCGAGGGCGATGGCCTCCTCGACGGGCGCGTCGACGTGGAGCTTCGCAATCTCGCGGCGCACGCGCGCCGGATCCTCGCGCAGGAGACGGATGTCGAGCATGTGCGGATTCTTGCGGGCTGCGACGCGCCAAGTCAAGGCGCCGCCGTCTTGCGGCCCTCGCCGGCGGCGGGCAGGATGAAGCCGTGCAGGTGCGGCTCATCACGCCGGCGAACGAGGACTCGGCCTACGTGCGCAGCCTCGCGGTCGCGATCCTCAGCGCCCGGACCCCGGCGGGCGTGACCGTCGCGCACACCGACGATCTCCTCGATCCCGTCGACCTCGGGCGGCTGCCGCCCGCCGACCTCGTCGGCCTGAGCGTCTTCTCGAAGACGGCGCGCCGCGCGTACGCCATCGCCGACGCCTACCGGGCCCAGGGCGTGCGCGTGGTGCTCGGCGGCATCCACCCGACCGCCGTGCCCGACGAGGCCGCCGCGCACGCCGACGCGGTCGTCGTGGGCGAGGCCGAGGGGCTGTGGGAGCGCCTCGTCGCCGACGCCCAGCGCGGGCGGCTGGCGCCGCGCTACGCGCACGCGACCTTCCCCGCGCTCGCCGGCGGGCCGACGCCCCGGCGCGACCGCGCGCTCTTCCCCTCGCGCCGCTACGTGCCGTTCGAGGTCGTGCAGACGATGCGCGGCTGCCCCTACGGCTGCGAGTTCTGCTCGGTGAACGTCCAGGCCGGCGCGGCCCTGCGGCTGCGGCCCACCGCCGAGGTCGTCGCCGAGGTCGAGCGTCTCGGCCGGCTCGTCATGTTCGCCGACGACAACGTGCTCGTGCACCCGCGCCACTCGCCGGCGCTGCTCGAGGCGCTCGTGCCGCTGCGCAAGCACTGGATCGGCCAGGCCTCGCTCGCCGGGCTCGGCCGGCCCGAGCACGTCCGGCTGCTGCGCCGCTCGGGGTGCCAGGCGCTCTTCATCGGCTTCGAGACGGTGTCCGAGGCCGCCCTCGCCGCCGCCGGCAAGCACCAGAACCGGCCCGCGCAGTACCGCGACGTGGTCGCGCGGCTCAAGGACGCCGGCATCGCGATCTGGGGCTCGTTCGTCTTCGGCTTCGACCAGGACGACGCGTCGGTCTTCGACCGCACCGTCGGGTTCGCGCGCGACGCCGGGCTCACGATGGCGCTCTTCGCGCTGCTCACGCCCTACCCCGGCACGCCGCTGTATGCCCGGCTCGCGGCCGAGGGCCGGCTGACCGCGCCCCGGTGGTGGCTCGAGGAGGACCACGATCTGGCGTCGCCGTACTTCGTGCCGCGGGGCATGAGCCGCGCGGCGCTGCGGGCCGGGTGGGTGCGCGCGTGGCGGGACTTCTACTCGCTCGGGTCGATCCTCGCGCGCTGGCGGCCGCGGGCCGGCGCGGGCTGGCTGGAGACGCTCGGGTACCTGCCGCTCAACGCCTTCATGCGGCGGCTCGCGCGCCGCAAGATCGTCGCCGGCGAGCGGTTCTTCCGGCGGTAGCGCCGGCTCAGGCGGGGCACGGGAGCGTGGCGCCGAGGACGGCCGCGGCGCGCTCGGGCCACTCGGGGTCCTTGAGGATGGCGCGCCCGACGGCGACGAGGTCGGCGGCGCCGCTGCGCACGAGGCGGTCCGCGTCGCGCGGGTCCTGCAGGCCGCCCACGGCGACGACCGGGGCGCCGGCGGCGGCGCGCACGGCCGCGGCGGCGTAGCCGAAGAAGCCGGCGCCGCCCAGGTCCGCGGGCCGCGAGCCGCACAGGCCGCCCGAGACGTCGAGCACGTCGACGCCCGCGGCGACGAGCGCGCGGCCGATCTCGCCGCCCTCGGCGAGCGTGAGGCCCCCCGGCAGGCGGTCGTCCGCGCCCAGGCGGAACCAGAGCGCGCGCTCGCCGATGACGCCGCGCACGGCGGTCACGATCTCCACGGCGAGGCGGCGGCGGCCGCGCAGGTCGCCGCCGTAGCCGTCGGCGCGCCGGTTCGTGAGCGGCGAGAAGAACTCGGAGAGCAGGAAGCCGTGGGCGCCGTGGAGCTCGATGACGTCGACGCCCGCCTCGACCGCGCGCAGGGCGGCGGCGACGAAGCGGTTCTTGAGGTCGAAGAGCTCGGCCTCCGCGAGCGCGCGCGGCACGTCGGTCGCGCCGGGCGGCGCCACCGCCGACGGCGCCACCGCCGGCGCGCCGTTCTGCGCGGCGCAGGCGCGGGCGCCGGCGTGCGCGAGCTGGATGCCGACCGGCACGCCGTGCTGGTGCAAGGCGTCGGTGAGGCGCTTGAGGCCCGGGACGAGCGCGTCCTCGTGGATGCCGGTCTGGCGCGGCGAGTAGCGGCCGCGGCGCTCGACGTAGCTGTGCTCGATCATGAGCAGCCCGAGGCCCGGACGCGCCCGTGCGCGGTAGTGCGCGAGGAGGCGGTCGGTGACCTCGCCGTCGGTGGTGCAGAGGTCCTGCGCCATGGGCGGAAAGACGATGCGGCTGCGCAGCGTCAGCCCGCGCTGCGTGAACGGCTCGAAGAGGTGGGCCATGGGCGTCCTCGGGGTGCGGCGCCGCGCGCCGGGAGCTGGGTGCGGGTGCGGGTGCGGGTGCGGATCAGCCCGGCGGGGGGCAGCCGTAGGTGATCTGCACCGTCTGCGGGTTCTCCTGCAGCGCGCTGCACGCGTCGCCGTAGAAGGTCAGCGTGTGCGAGCTCATGTCGATGTCCCAGCCGTCGGCGTGGTTCGGGTCGTTCGGCACGTCCTGGCCGGCGACGTTGACGAAGACGTAGAGCTGGTCCGGCGGCAGGGCGTCGAGCTGGAAGGTGCAGGAGATGATCTGGGTCGTGATGTTCGCGAGCGCGTCCTCGAGCGTCGCCTGGTCGCTGACCGGGTAGTACTTGGTCGTCGAGGCGCGCGCGGTGCCGCCGGCCTCGGCCATGCGGTTGAGCGTGTCGGCGGCGCCGGAGTCGATGTCGATGCCGACGACGAAGGTCTTGATGCCGGCGGCGGCCGCGGCCTGGATCGACTTGATGGCGAGGTCCAGCGGCTCCGGGATGCAGATGCCGCCGAAGCCCGGCACGGCCTGGCAGATCTCGCCGGGGTTGCAGGCCGGCGCGGCCGGGTTGCAGGTCTTCGGGATGACCGGGACGTCGCCCTCGCAGTTCGGCTGGCCGTCGGTCGCGAT
This sequence comes from Polyangia bacterium, assembly GCA_036504295.1. Lineage (GTDB taxonomy): Bacteria > Myxococcota_A > Polyangia > JACRCY01 > JACRCY01 > DASXVK01. Next base: position 14,161 of record DASXVK010000554.1, on the reverse strand, counting down.
GAGGATGTAGTGGGCGCGGTCGTCGGTGGCCTGGGCGTAGGACGCGACGGCGAGATCCACGGCCTTGTGGGCCGGGGTGTTGCCGTTGGGCGAGGTGCCGTTGATCGCGCTCGAGATCGGGCCGGCGTTCGCGACCCCGACCTCAACCGTGGGGGGGCCGACGACCGCACAGTCGCTGTCGGTGGGGAAGAAGATGAGGCCCCACGCGATCGGCGAGCCCGCCGTCTCGAGGGCCGTGACCGTGTTCGTCACCGCCCCCGCGGTCTGGGTCCACTTGCCGCTCTCGTCCATCGACGACGACTTGTCCATGAGGATCATGATGTCGGGGTCGCCGACCCGCTGCGGCTCGATGCGCTGCTCGTGGCAGGTGGGGTTCGGCGGGTCCTGGTCGATGCCGCCCTCGCCCGGGTTGAGGTTGGCGTCCTGCTGCCCGGCGGGGCCGCCGTCGGTGTCGACGCCGGCGTCGATGTTGCCGCAGCCGGGGAGAGCGAGCGCGCCGACGAGCGCGCCCGCGAGGACCAGGGAACGGCCGAGCGATACCATGGGGGCCTCCGCGCGCCTCAGACGGGACGTCCGCGGCTCATTGTGAGGCGAGCGCGCGCCCGAAGTCAACGCCGGGCCACGGCGGGCGCGTTCGCAAAGCGGGAACTGCGCCTGGTTGCAGGGGGTTTCGCCGCGCGGCGGGCGCAGCGGCCGGCGACTTGACAGGGCGGCGGCCGGCGGCCAGAGTCGGGCCCATGAGCCGCGCCGCCATCGCCGCCGCCCTCTGCTTCGGGCTCGGGCTCCCGCTGCTCGGCGCGGGCTGCGGCCCGAAGACGCCGCCCCGGCCCGAGCCGCAGTGCACGGCGGAGAACAAGCAGGTCGAGTGCTGGTGGGTGCTCTACGGCTGCATGCCGGAGCTCGCGCCGCGCGACGCCTGCATGTCGATCTGCCGCGACCAGGAGAAGGGGCAGCTCAAGCTGTGCGAGGGCAAGCTGCCGCACCGGGCCGACCCGGTGATGATGTCGGTCCGGCACATGGGCTGCGACGGCTGCCTCCGCTTCTCGGACAAGCCGCTCGGGAAGTAGGGCGCCGTCACGCCGCGGGGTCGCCGCCGGGGGGGTCCGCGCCGGCGGCGCCCGGCCACAGCGCCCACAGCGTCAGGGCGAAGAGCGCCGGCACCGCCGCGAGGTAGAGGTAGCCGCCGAGCCGCACGCCGCGCGGCCCGAGCGAGACGAGCACGAGGCACAGCGGCGAGGCGAGCAGGCCGTAGGCGCCGAGGAGCCGGCCCCAGCGGGGCCAGCCGGCGCCCCGCAGGCCGTCGAGGATGAGCAGCGGCGCCCCGGCGCTGGCGGCCGCGAGCCAGAGCACGAAGCCCCAGGAGTGGATCCGCCGCGCCGCGATCATCCACCACTCGACCCCGACGCTGGCGACGCACGCGGCGAGCAGCGCGAGGGCGGCGAGCGCGCTCGCGCGGGCCGGGGCCCGGCCGCGGCCGAGCGCGACGGCGGTGAGCGCCGCGAGCCCGGCGGCGGCGAGGAAGCGCGGCGCGACCCAGAGCGCCTGCAGCAGGGACTCGGCCGCGTACGCCGCCGGCGACACCGTCTTCTCGCAGTAGTGCACGAAGGGCAGCACCGCGCACACGGCGATGACACCGAGCGGGGCCACGGCCGCGCGTGACGCGTGCCGCGCCCGCGCCGCGGCCGGGGCGCGCGTGGCGCCCGGGGCGCCGGCCGCGCTCATGGGGGCGGCGGCGCGATCAGCCGCGCCATGCGGATCGCGACCTGCCCGGCCGGGTAGCGGCCCTCGGCCGCGTCGACCACGCGGAACCCGTGCCGCGCGAAGAAGCGCTGCGCGCCCGGGTTCGCGTCCGCGACGCTCAGCTCCATCTCGGTCACGCCGTAGCGCTCCTGCAGATCGGCGGCGAGGACGAAAGCGTGGGCGAGGAACGCGGTGCCGAGCCCCTGGCGCTGGAACTCCGGCGCGACCGCGATGGCGAGCAGGTCGGCGACCGCGCCCGCGCCCGCGCGCCGCGACGGCGCGAGCCCGACCATGACGAACCCGCGCACGACCCCGGCGGTCTCGTCCACCGACGTCGTGACCCACGCGTCCTCGAGGTACCGCGGCAGGTAGGTGCCGTAGTCGCCGAGGTACGAGAACACCTGCTCCGAGATGACGCGGACGGCCTCGGTGTCGCGCGCGGTGGCGAGCCGGATCACGCGCGAAGCATAGCACGGCGCGTGGGCGCGACCGGCGCGGCCGAGCCCGGGCCCACGTTGCGGCATCGACCCGGTTCGGCGAGAATCAGCGGTGTTCGTCCGCCAAACCGGGGGAGGTGCGTTCCATGGTGACTCGCCTGACGCTGGTGTCGGTCCTGATCCTCGCGACCACCGTCTCCGCGTGCGGCGGCGGGGGCGACCCCCTGCGCGGCGTCTTCACGGCGCTGCCGCCGGCCACGGCGGCGAGCTACGTGGCGGGCGGTGAGGTCATGGTCTCCGCGGCGACGCTCGACGAGCAGGGGGGTACCCTCGCGGGCGTGGCCGGGACGCCGGTCGAAGGCGTCGTGGTCACCGTGCCGGCGGGCGCGCTCGGCGCGCGGACCACGCTCAGCCTCGGCTACGACACGGGGACCTTCGTCAACGTCCCCGACGACGAACAGAACGTCGTCCTCGTCCTCCGCTCGAGCGGCGCCACCAGCTTCAACCTGCCGCTGATGGTCGAGTTTCCGTTCGCCGATCCCACCCGCCACGCCGTGTCGTACTACATCGACGCGAGCGGGCAGCTCGAGATCCTCCCGCCGCTGCCGCTCGACCGCGCGGCGGGCCGCGGCGGGTTCATCACCTGGCACGCCTCGAACTTCACCTGGATGAACGCGAGCCCCGACTCGCCCGCGCCGGTCTACAACCGCTTCGACCCCTCCCTCGACGGCTTCCCCATCGACAACACCCTGGCGGTCAGGTACGCGCCCGCCGGGCGCTGCCTGGGCATGACCTCCTTCGCCCGGTGGTACAAGCAGAAGGCGGGCGGCGGCCTCGCCAGCCAGTTCACCTCCCCGGTCCCGACCGAGGTCGGCGACGCGCCGCGCTCCGGCCAGGAGATCATCGCCACCCGCGCGCACAACTCGGCCGCCTTCTACATCGCGCAGAACCAGGCGCCGGCGATGGACCTGGCGGAGTTCATCATCGGGGTCAAGCACGCGCTCCGGCTCGGCGCGCCGGCCGTGATGGTGGGACTCGAGCGCCCCAGCGGCCCGCACGCCGTGCTCGCCATCGCCTTCACCGACAACCAGATCGCGCTCTACGACCCCAACCACCCCGGCGTCTTCAAGGCCATGGACTACACGCTCGAGCCGGCCAACGTGGGCTACGGCGAGGCCACCGGCTTCGGGCTCTTCGGCAACGGCGAGCTCGCCCTCAACGAGCAGCACCAGCACCTGTGGGACGATGCGCAGGTCGGGTTCCACGGCGAGAACGAGACCAAGGTCGAGGTCACCTCGCACAGCGACGGGCAGAAGCTGAGCAACACCGACGTCTCGCTCGAGGGCAAGGTCCACAGCGGCCAGGTGCTGGTGAGCGAGCTCACCGCGACCGTGATCTACGACGACCTGACCCAGTCGGACCCGGTGACGCTCCCCATGCCGCCCGACGACGACACGTTCCGGCTGCCGCTGACGCTCAAGAAGGGCATGAACTACGTCAGCTTCCAGACGCGGGGCTACGTCGCCTACCAGGGCGTGCAGGACCTCCCCACCGCCCCGAGGTCGTTCACCCTGGAGGTGACCGATACGCCGTCGGTCGGCAGCACCATCGTCGTCACCTTCACCAGCACCCAGACCTCGGCCACCATGCGCGTCGAGGAGAGCGGCAGCTTCTCGACGCACCTCGCCTTCGACGTCAACACCGCCCAGGTCCTGCAGCCCGGCTTCGACTTCACCCAGTGCGACGCATCGAACGTCGCCTGCGACATGGTCTTCGGCCGCAGCCTGGACTCCCTCGACATCATGACCGCCAACCCGCTCCCCGTCACCGTCGAGTTCCACCAGAAGATCTACGAGCTCGACAGCGCACAGAACTTCGTGGTCACCTCCTACGTCGACGGCCAGGGCTCGCTCAGCTGCGAGGTCGTCCACCTGCGGATCTTCGTCAAGCCCGGCGGGACCGCCGCCAGCCACGCGTACCAGGTCTTCGTCGAGCCCAACGGCATCTGCGTCGAGGGCCACGACACGACGCCCATGCTCGAGGGCAAGTACAAGTTCTTCCCCGACGACACCACCTGGAACGACCTCACGCCCGAGATGCTGACCCTGTACCGGGCGTTCCCCTACAGCACGCAGCTCGACCGCGTGGACCTGCTCGCCTGCGAGACGCCGCCCGTGATCGCCGCGGGCGCCATCGAGCCGTGGGCCAAGGACCTGACCGCTCCCGGGAGCTGGTCATCGCTGGGCCGCATCGACGGCTGTGTCGATTCCACCAACACGACGATCACCGAGACGACGACCGTCGCGCTGACCCTGGTCCCGTGACGGCCGGCTGAATCACCGGCCAGCGTGCGCTACGCGGCCGCCACCTTCGCCGCCGCGGCCGCCGCCGGCGCCGCCGCCCTCGCCGCCGGCCAGCTCCGCCTTCGCCGCCTCGAGCAGCGTCACCCGATCGGGTCGAGCGGGGCCGGGGATGCACCCGGCCCCGCTCCGCCGTTCACGCCGCCTTCGCCGCCGCCGCGCCCGGGGCCGCCCCCGCCCCCACCTTCGCCCCGCCCGCCAGCTCCGCCTTGGCCGCCTCGAGCAGCGTCACACGGATCTCCTCGCCGATGTCGGGCCGCTCGGCGAGGAACGCGCACATCTTCTCCCGCCCCTGCGCCACCCGCTCGCCCTTGTAGGCGTACCACGCCCCGCCCTTCTCGAGCAGCCCGGCCTCGGCGCCGAGGTCGACGAGCTCGCCGAGCTTGTTGACGCCCACGCCGAACATGATGTCGAACTCGGCCTGGCGGAACGGCGGCGCGCACTTGTTCTTCACCACCTTGACGCGCACGTGGTTGCCGGTGGCCTCCTCGCCGGTCTTGATCTGGCCGATGCGGCGGATGTCGAGGCGGACCGAGCAGTAGAACTTGAGCGCCTGCCCGCCGGAGGTCGTCTCGGGGCTGCCGAACATGACGCCGATCTTCATGCGGAGCTGGTTGATGAAGACGACGCACGTCTGCGTGCGCGAGACGCCCGCGGTGAGCTTGCGCATGGCCTGGCTCATGAGGCGGGCCTGCAGGCCGACGTGGGTGTCGCCCATCTCGCCCTCGATCTCGGCGCGTGGCGTGAGCGCGGCGACGCTGTCGACGACGATGAGGTCGATGGCGCCGGTGCGCACGAGGGTGTCGGCGATCTCGAGCGCCTGCTCGCCGCAGTCGGGCTGCGACACGAGGAGGTCCTCGAGCTTGACGCCCAGGCGCCGGGCGTAGCCGGTGTCGAGCGCGTGCTCGGCGTCGATGAAGGCGCAGACGCCGCCCAGGCGCTGGGCCTCGGCGATGGCGTGCAGCATGAGCGTCGTCTTGCCCGACGACTCCGGGCCGAAGATCTCGACCACGCGGCCGCGCGGCAGGCCGCCCACGCCGAGCGCCAGGTCGAGGCCGAGCGAGCCGGTCGGGATGACGCCGATGTCGCTGACCTGGGCGCCGCCGAGCGGCATGATCGCGCCCTTGCCGAACTGCTTCTCGATCGCCGCGACGGCGACGGCGACGGCCTTGAGCTTCTCCTTCAGGTTGGACATGTGCTGCCTCCTTCTCTTCGTCCGCGGGACGAATCGTTGCCAGGGACGGGTGGCCGGCGGGACGCGCGACACAGGACGCGCGCGCGCTCCTCGACCGCGGCGAGGCTGCGGGCGGCGCGGCCCGCCTGCGCGCTCAGGAGATCGAACTGCACCTTGTGCAGCGCGCCCTCGTTGAGCCCGATGTAGAGCAGCGCCCGCAGCTCGAGCAGCGCGCGGCGCGACTCGAGCAGCGCGGTGTGCGCTCGCCAGGGATCCGGCGCGTCGAGGGCGCGCCCGAGCGCCGCGCCCACCGCCTGCGCCCGGCTGCTCGCGGCCGCGGCGAGCGCGGGGTCGCGCGCGAGCGGCGGCCGCCCCGCGGCGGCGCGGATCCAGGTGCAGAGCCGGCGGGCCTCGCGCTCCGGCGCGCGCTCCGCGAGCCGATCGGCGAGCCGGACCGGCGCCTCGTGTCTCTCGGTGTGCGTCATGGCCCCGGGTTGAGCAAGAGGCGTGCCCGGCGCCGGCCGCGGCATTCCGCGGGGTTGCCGCGCGGGCCCCGTCCGGCCCGCCGGACGCGTCCGGATCGCCGGCCGGATTCCGGACGTCGGTCCGGACCTGCGGGTTGACCCGCGGAGGTTGCGCCCCGAGCTGACACGCGGAGGTTGCGCCGCGAGCTGACCCGCGGAGGTTGCGCCCCGGGTTGACCCGGGGTTCCGGCGCGCCCACGATGGCACCGTGGCCCTCCGCCTCCCCGCCACGTTCGCGGCCCTGCGCCATCCGAGCTACCGGCTCTTCTTCGCCGGGCAGCTCGTCTCGCTGATCGGGACCTGGATGCAGTCGGTCGCGCAGGGGTGGCTCGTCTTCCAGCTGACCGGGTCCGCGCTCTACCTCGGCGTGGTCGCGGCCGCCGGGCAGGCGCCGGTGCTCGCGCTGTCGCTCGTCGGCGGCGTCGTGGCGGACCGCATCCCGAAGCGGCGCCTGCTCATCGCCACGCAGAGCACGATGGCGGTCGTGGCGCTCGCCCTCGGCACGCTCGTCGCCCTCGGGGTGGTGCGCCCGTGGCACGTGGCCGTGTTCGCCGCGCTGTCCGGGATCGCGAACGCGTTCGACATGCCCGCCCGCCAGGCCTTCGTCGTCGAGATGGTCGGGCAGGGCGAGCTCATGAACGCCATCGCGCTGAACTCCTCGGTGTTCCACGCCGCGCGCATCATCGGCCCGAGCGTCGCGGGCCTCCTGGTCGCGTCGGTGGGCATGGCGGCGTGCTACTTCATCAACGGGCTCAGCTTCGTCGCCGTGATCGCGGCCCTCGCGCTCATGCGCCTCACCGCCGCGCCCCGGGCCCGCGACGCCGGCGGGGTCTGGGCCCGGCTGGTCGAGGGGGTGCGGTACGTCGCGCGCGACCGCCTCGTCGGCGGCGTCATGATCCTGATCGCCTGCTTCAGCCTCTTCGGGCTGCCCTACACCGTGCTGATGCCGGTCTTCGCGCGCGACATCCTGCACGCCGGTCCCCAGGGGCTCGGCGGGCTCTACGCGGCGGCGGGCGTGGGCGCGCTCGGCGGCTCGCTGGTGCTCGCCACCTTCAGCAAGACCCGGCGGCGCGCGCTGGTCCTCATCGGCGGCGTGCTGCTCTTCGCGGCCGCGTTGAGCGGGTTCGCGCTGTCGCGCCGGCTCCCGCTCTCGCTCGCGCTCCTCGCGGTGAGCGGCGGCGCCGGCGTGACCTTCATGTCGAGCTGCAACACGACGGTGCAGGCCAGCGTGCCCGACGCGCTGCGCGGCCGGGTGATGGGCATCTACTCGCTCATGTTCATGGGGCTCGTGCCCTTCGGCGCGCTGCAGGCCGGCGCGGTCGCCGAGCGCTTCGGCGCGCCGCTCGCGCTCGGCGCGGGCGCCCTCGTGTGCGCGGCCGCGACGGTCACCGTCATCGCGCTCGTGCCGGCGCTGCGCCGCCCTCAGGACGAGACCGCGGCCGCCCCGCCGAGCGTCGCGCATCCGGGCAGCCCCGTGGGGGCCGATCCCGCGGCGGGGCTCGGCGGGCTCGTGGCGCCGGCCGCGAACCCGGCGCCCTCGAGCCGCGGCCGCCAGGGCTGATCGACGTCGTCGCGGTCGAGCGCGCGGTACTGCAGCGCCAGGATCACGTCCGCGCCGCGGAGCCGCGCGGCGCCGCGCAGGTCGGCGATGGTCCGCGCCACCTTGCGTACGCGGTCCACGCCGCGCGCGGAGAGGCCGTCGCGCCCGACCGCCCGGCGCAGCGCCTCGTCGCCGAGCGCGTCGACCGCGCACTCGCTCGCGAGGAGCCCGGTCGTCATCTGCGCGTTGCAGTACAGGCCGTACGGCGCGAGGCGGCGCCGCTGGATCTCGCGCGCGCGCACGACGCGGTCGCGGATCGCCGCGGAGCCCTCCCCGGCCGCCGCCCCCGCGAGCTCGGCGTACGGGATCGGCGCCACCGGGACGTGCAGATCGATCCGGTCGAGGAGCGGCCCCGACAGGCGCGCGCGGTAGCGGGCGATCTGCAGCGGCGAGCAGGTGCAGGCGCGCAGCTCGGACCCGCAGTGGCCGCAGGGGCACGGGTTCGCGGCCGCGACCAGCGTGAAGGCCGCGGGGAAGGTCACGGCCCGGCGCGCCCGCACGATCGTGACGTGGCGGTCCTCGAGCGGCTGGCGCAGCGCCTCGAGCGCGGGGCGGGCGAACTCCGGCAACTCGTCGAGGAAGAGGACGCCGTGGTGGGCGAGCGAGACCTCGCCGGGGCGGCACTGCGGGCCGCCGCCGACGAGCCCCGCGGGGCTGATCGAGTGGTGCGGGGCGCGAAACGGCCGCTCCGCCACGAGCCCGGCGCCGCCGAGGAGGCCGGCGACGGAGTGGACGGTGCTCACGGCGAGGGTCTCCTCGACCTCGAGGGCGGGCAGGATCGAGGGCAGCCGACGCGCGAGCATGGTCTTGCCGCAGCCCGGCTCGCCGACGAGGATCACGTTGTGGCCGCCGGCGGCCGCGATCTCGAGCGCGCGCTTGGCCGCCGCCTGGCCGCGCACCTCGCTGAAGTCGGCCGGGGGCGCCGCCGGCCCGGGCCCGGCCGGCGCGGGCCGCGCGCGCGGCAGCTCGCCCGCGCCGGCGAGGAACGCGAGCACCTCGCCGAGCGCCCGCGCCGCATACACCGCGACGCCGTCGACGACGGCGGCCTCGGCGGCGCACGCCGCGGGCAGGATGAGGCCGCGGGCGCGCCGCGCGCGCGCGAACGCCGCCACCGGCAGCGCGCCGCGCACCGGCTTGATGCTGCCGTCGAGCGACAGCTCCCCGAGGAGCAGCACGTCGGCGAGGAGGTCCGCCGGCGCGAGCCCCGCCGCGACGGCGATGCCGACCGCGATCGGCAGGTCGAACGCGGCGCCGTCCTTGCGCACGTCGGCCGGCGCGAGGTTCACGCTGACCTTGCGCGGCGGCACCTTGAACCCGCTGTTCTCGAGCGCCCCGCGGATGCGGACCTTGCCCTCGACCGTCGCGGCCGCCGGCAGCCCGACGAGCTGGTAGGCGGGCAGGCCGCCGGCGAGATCGACCTCCACCTCGACGAGGTACGGCTCGATGCCGACGAGGGCCGCGGAGAGCACGCGCGTGAGCATGACGGCGGCAGAAGCACGTTGCGTGCCACCGCCGCCCCCAGTCGCGGCGCGCGGTTGCGCCCGGCCGGCCGGCCGGAATCCGGCCGCGTCCGGAATCCGGCCGGCCGGGGCGCCGCCCGACCGACCGGCAAGCAGCAGTCAAGCCCGCGCGCGCCGGTGAATATCCGCGCGTCTGAGCCGTCGGTGCCGGAGCGCGCGAGCAGTCTCCCGGGGTGATCCGCGCGCAAGGAGGCTCGATGCGACCAGCTATCATCGTGTGTGCTGTGGTGTCGTTCCTGCTGACCTCCGGCTGCGGTGGTGACGGTGCGACGGCGACCGACGGGAGCGTGGGCCAGGACGCCGGCGCGGACGGCGCCGTGACCCCCGACGCGCCCCCGGCGCTCCCCGACGGCTGCGAGCAGGCGGCCGCGCTGCGCACGAGCTGCGAGGGCACGCTCGCGAACCGCTACGACGCCAGCGCGACCATCGCGAAGGGCTGCTACCGGGCGGCCACGACCCCTGTCCTCGGGGCGAGCACGACCCTCACGCTGGCGCCGGGCGTCACGATCATCTTCGCCAAGGGCGCGGGCCTGACCGTCAGCGGCGACCAGGTGCTCGTGGCGCAGGGCACCGCCGCGGAGCCGATCTGCCTCACCGGCGCGACCGCGACGCGCGGCGCCTGGGACGGGATCACCTACAGCATGACAGCCAGCGACGCGAACGTCCTCGACTACGTGACGGTCGAGTACGCCGGCGACACGACGAGCGACGCCACGGCGGCCGCGATCACCGTGACCGCGGACAGCCGCGGCGCGAGCTTCAGCATGTCGCGCTCGACCGTCCGCGAGAGCCAGGGCTTCGGCATCTCGTGGGTCGGGAGCTCCCGGATCGGCGGCTTCGCGGGCAACGTGCTCACGAAGAACACGCTGGGCCCGGCCTGCCTCGACGCCGAGGTCGTACGCTTCCTCGACGGCGCCTCGACGTACGCGGGCAACGACCGGGATCTGATCACGGTGCGATCGTACCGGCTCGTAACGGCCGCCACCTGGGCCGCGCTCGACGTGCCCTTCTACCTCGCGCAGGGGCTCCAGGCCGCCGTCGCGCTGACGGTCACCCCGCCCGCGACCTTCATCATGGCCCAGGACACGGCGATCGGGATCACCGGCGGCAACGGCAGCGCCGGCGCCCTCGTCGCGGCGGGCACGGCCCAGGAGCCGATCCTCTTCACCGGCGAGCAGAAGGTGCGCGGCCACTGGAACGGGATCTCGTTCACGAACACCAACGCCGCGAACCGGCTCGCCTACGTCACCGTCGAGTACGCGGGCAAGCTCCTCGACGGGAACGTGGCGCTCAGCTCCACGGGCTTCCCGACGAGCGTCGAGCTGTCGCACTGCACGCTCCGGGAGAGCCTCGGCTTCGGCCTGTGGACCGAGAACAACTCGCTGCTGCCGGGCTTCGACGCGAACGTCCTCACGCAGAACGCGAAGGGCCCGGCGCGCGCCTACTCGGGGAAGGTCCACCAGCTCCTGCCGAGCTCGACCTACACCGACAACGACGTCGACGAGATCTGGGTGGACTCGTACAGCGTGGACACCGCCACGTGGTCGGACCTCGGCGTGCCCTACCGCATGGCCGGCATCGGCCGCGTCCACATCGACGGCGTCTGGACCCTGCTCCCGGGCGTCGTCCTCGTCATGACGCAGGACGGGTGGCTCTCGGTCGGCTGCGACGACGTGTGCGCCTTCCACGCCGCCGGCACGGCCGCGCAGCCGATCGTGATCACCGGCGCCGAGCAGACGCGCGGCTACTGGGAGGCGATCCGCTTCAACGGCTCGTCCAACTCGAGCAACCTGCTCGATTACGTGACGGTGGAGTACGGCGGCGGGACCAGCGAGGGCGATCCGGCCGAGGTGACGGCCCTCACCGACAGCCGCGGCTACACCATCACGGTCACGCACAGCACCATCCAGCACAGCGCAAGCGGCGGCATCGCCCTCAGCGGCGGCTCGAACGCCCACTGGAACGCCGACATCGCGACCTCCAACACGTTCGCCGACAACGCCGGCACGAACGTGATCTTCCCGCCGTAGCGGCGCGAGCTGCGCCTACGGCGCCCGCGTCGCGCCCATCGCGGACCGTTTCGCGCGATCGCGGCTCGAACCGCAGTGGCCCGCCCCGCCGCGGCGTGCTACTGGACCTGCACGCAGGAGGCACCCATGCCCCACGACCACGGCCCGCACGAGCACGGTCACCGGTTCGACCCCGCGCACCTCGCCCGGCTGGACTCACCCGCGCGGCGCGAGCGCATGCCGCCCGCCGCCGTCGTCGCCGCGGTGGCGCCGGCGCCCGGCGTGCGGCTCGCGGACATCGGCGCCGGCACCGGCTACCTGCTCCTCCCCCTGCTCGAGGCCGCGCAGGGCCAGGGCGCCTTCCACGCCGTCGACATCTCCCCCGTGGTCCTCGACGAGCTGCGCCGGCGCCTGGCCGCTCACCCCTTCGGCGGCGCCGTCCAGGTGCTCCTCGGCGAGGAGGGGCGCGTGCCGCTGGCCCACGAGTCCGTCGACGTCGTCGTCCTCGGCGCGGTGCTCCACGAGTTCGCGAGCCTGGCCGCGTCCCTGGCCGAGGTGCGGCGCGTGCTCGCCCCCGGCGGCCGGGTGGTGGTGGCGGACTGGGACCGCCGGCCCGAGCAGCACGGCGCGGCCGAGCACGGGCCGCCCTACGAGCACCGCATCCCGCGCGAGCAGGCGGAGGCGGCGCTGACCGCCGCCGGGTTCACCGACCTCCGCCGGCACGAGGGTTTCCAGGACGCGTACCTGCTCTCCGCCCGGAGGGCGTGATGACGGGGTAGCGCTCAGCCGACCACGATGCCGACCGCCGCGAGGTGCGGCGCGACGCCCATGAGGGTCGTCCCGCACGGCAGCTCGACGTTGATCGACACCTCCGCCCAGGCCGGCCCCGAGTCGTGGATCTTCACCCACGCCGGACCGGCCGGCTGCCAGCAGTCGGCGAGGCCGATCGACTCGAGCATCCTGACGGCGCTCCGGGCCGGCGCGTCGCCGGAGGTGAAGGTCAACGTGCCGTGGGACCTGCCGAGCGCGGTGAACACGGCGCCCGCGAAGCGTAAGACCATACTGGTAGGACTCGCGTCGACGGTCGCGGTTGCCCGGGCGCGCCGGGGCTCACGCTTCTTCACAATGACGCAAGACTCACCCGCGGGCCGCGGTCCTACGCTGACGGCATGACGGCGTCGTCACGATCGAAGCAGACGGGCCTCGCGCTCCTCCTTGCGCTCGGGAGCGTCGGTTGCGCCGGGCAGCTCCCGCTGCCGCTGACGGCGTCCCAGCTCGAGGCGCGGCCCTCCGGGGCCGCGCTGGTCGCCTATCTCGGCCAGCCCGATGCGAGCCCGGCGGTGTGCGACGTCCGCGCGCACGGCCCGCACGTGGCCGCGCTCACCCCGGAGCAGCGCACCGCGCTGGTCCGGAGCCTGGGCGACGGGCGCGTGGAGGCGGGCGTGTGGCGGCGGTGCGTGGAGCTGCTGCTGCGCCACGGCCCCCGGGAGGACGCCGCCGCCCTGATGGACGCCATCGGCGGCAGCTACCGCACGCTGCTCAAGCGCGCGGAGCTCGAGCAATCGCCGGCGCTGCAGCAGCGGCTGGAGGCCATGCAGCGGCTCTACCTCGAGCGCCGCAACGGGATCGACGGCCACCCCGCCGTGCTCGGCGAGCTCTTCGCGGACCTGCGCCGCGCGCTCGCGGCCCGCCGCCTCGGTCCCACGGCCACGCGCTTCGGCCAAAAGCTCATCGCCGCCGTCGACCTCGAGCAGGGCCGGTGGGCGGGACGGCCGGTCGACGTCACCGTGCTCGACGGTCTGCTCGCGGCGCACGACGAGAAGACCCTGCTGCTCTTCGCCCGCCGCCTGCCCGCGCCCGGCCTCCGCGACGAGGCCCGCCGCCGCGTGATCCGGCTGCGCATCGCCGCGTCGTTCTTCCCCGAGGTCCGCGACCACCGCGCCGCCGTCGAGGAGCAGGTGATGCAGCACGGCGCGTACCCGATCGCGCTCGCCGACCACCCGCCCGCCCGCGCCTGGCTCGACTGGGCCAAGGTGCCGATCCGGGGCGTCCTCGTGCGCCAGCAGGTGTGGGCGCAGACGGCCACCCTGCTCGGCTTCAGCGGCGAGCGCCCCGGGGTGTCGTTGCTGCCCGAGCTGGCGCTGCGGGGCGCCCTCATGGTCGAGGTCGCCGGCATGTCGCGACCGGTGACGCTGTGCGGCCCCGCCCGCGAGCTCGACCCGACGCCCTGCATCGCGAGCGCCGAGGTGAAGCTGGAGCACCCGGTCGCCTACCTCGACCGGGGCGGCGTGTTCCGCTTCATCGACGCGGTCACGATGCGCGACGCGCTCGCCCTGGCCCGGACGCGCGACCGCTTCGTGCTGCCCGTGAGCGTCGGCGGCCGGCGCCTGGTCACCGTCGAGTGGCGGCTGTACTACGAGCGGCCGGAGCCGCTCGTGTTCGCGGGCACCGGGGCCGGCGGCGACGGGCCGAGCCTCACGGTCGCGGTCGATCACGGCGATCCCGCGCGCTTCGTCTTCACCGTCGCGGACGGCGGCCGGCGCTACCTCGCCGTCGTCGAGCGCGACGACGTGGCGGGGTTCCGGGTCGTGAGCCAGGGCGCGTCGGGCGCCGCCGGCGCCGACGGCATGTCGGGGTCGAGCGGCGCCAGCGGCGGCCCGTGCGAGAACGGCGGCTCCGGGGGGAACGGCAGCAACGGGGGCGACGGCGGGTCCGGGAGCAACGGGGGCGACGTGCGGGTCGAGGTCACCTGCGGCGAGCGCGCCTGCGACGACGCGGTCGCGGTGCTGCAGCGGGT
>DASXVK010000553.1:0-10366 GCA_036504295.1 Polyangia bacterium | reverse complement strand
GGCCCGGGCCGCACGCCGGGCGTCCTGCTGACGCTCGTCGCCGAGGAGGAGACCGGCGGCGCCGGGACCGCCGCGCTGGTGCCGGCGCTGCTCGCGCGCGGCCCGGCGCCGGCCGCGGCGATCATCGGCGAGCCGACCGGGCTCGACGTGGCCGTCGCGCAGAAGGGCCTGCTCGTGCTGGAGCTGCGCGCCGAGGGCCGCTCGTGCCACGCCGCGCACGGCCGCGCGCTCGGCGCGCCCAACGCCCTGCGCCGCCTGGCGCACGACCTGGTCGCGCTCGACGCCGTCGATCTCGGGCCGCCGCACCCGACGCTCGGCCCGGTCACGGTCGAGCCCACCGTCGCGACGGGCGGCACCGCCCGCAACATGATCCCCGCCGAGGCCGCCTGCGTGCTGGACGTGCGCACGAACCCCGCGCCCGACCCGGCGCAGACCCTCGCCCGGCTGCGCGCCGCGGTGACCGGCGAGCTCCGCGTGCTCAGCGACCGGCTCCGGCCGTGCGCCATCGACCCCGGCCACGCGCTGGTGCGCGCCGCGCAGCGCGCGCGCCCCGCGGCGCGGCTCTTCGGCTCACGCGGCCTCTCCGACCTCGTCTTCTTCGCCGCCGCGGGCGTGCCGGCGATCAAGGTCGGCCCGGGCGAGACCGAGCGCTCCCACACCGCCGACGAGTTCGTGCTCGAGGACGAGATCCTCGCGGGCGCCCGGTTCTACGAGGAGACCGCGCTCGCCTGGGCCGCCCCGCAGGAGCCTCTTCCATGACACGCTTATGGGATCGCGGCGAGCCGCTCGACGAGCTGGTCCTGCGCTACACCGCGGGCGAGGACCACGCGCTCGACGAGCGGCTCGTTTCCTACGACGTGCAGGCCTCGGCCGCGCACGCCGCCATGCTGCACGCGTGCGGCTTCCTGAGCGACGTGGACCACGCGGCGCTCCAGCAGGCGCTCACGGAGCTCGGCGCGGCGCACGCGCGCGGCGAGTGGCACGTGCAGCTCGCCGACGAGGACTGCCACACCGCCCTCGAGGACCGGCTCACGGCGCGCCTGGGCGAGCCGGGCCGCGCCATTCACCTCGGCCGGTCGCGCAACGACCAGGTGCTCGTCGCGGTGCGCCTCTGGCTGCGCGACGAGCTCGCCGCCCTCGCCGACGCGGCCGAGCGGGTGGCCACGGCGCTCGACGGCCTGGCCGCGCGCCAGGGCGCGCTCCCGCTGCCGGGCTACACCCACCAGCAGCGGGCGATGCCGTCGACGGTGGCGCTGTGGGCGGGCGGGTACGCCGCCGAGCTGCGCGACGACGCCGACGGCCTGCGCGCCGCGCGCCGCCGCGCCGACCGCAACCCGCTCGGCTCGGCCGCCGGCTACGGCGTGCCGCTGCTCGCCCTCGACCGCGAGGCGACGACCCGCGCTCTCGGCTTCGCCGCCACGCACACGCCGGTGACCGCGGTCCAGCTCTCGCGCGGCAAGGCCGAGGCCGGGGCCCTCTTCGAGGCCGCGCTCCTCGCGCAGGACCTCGGCCGCCTCGCCGCGGACCTCTGCCTCTTCGCGACGGCGGAGTTCGGCTTCGTGCGGCTGCCCGCTCGCTTCACCACCGGCTCCTCGATGCTGCCGCAGAAGCGCAACCCGGACGTCTTCGAGCTCGCGCGCGGCCGCACCGCCGAGGCCGCGGCCGCGCTCGCGGAGGTGCTCGGCGTCACCGCCAAGCTGCCGTCGGGCTACCACCGCGACCTGCAGCTCCTGAAGAAGCCGCTCTTCCGCGGCCTGGACGCGGCGGGCGCCACGGCGGCGGTCATGGCCCACGCGCTGCCGGAGCTCGTCTTCGACGAGGCGCGGGTGCGCGAGGCGATGCGTGACCCGGCGCTGGCGGCCGCCGAGCGCGCCTACCAGCTCGTGCGCGACGAGGGCATCCCCTTCCGCGAGGCGTTCCGGCGGGTGCGGGAAGAGGGCGGGTAGGGCCGGTCTCCGCCACGCTCACGTCCGGCCGGATTCCGGCCAGCGTCCGAGATCCGGACGATGTCCCGGGAGCTGACCGCGGCATTTCGCGGCGTTGGGCACGGCACGCCGCTTGCTCGTGCGGTGGCCATGGACCGACGGCGCTTCGGCGTCTTGACATGCCACGCCGGGCCGAGGAGGATGAGACCGTGACCGACAACGAGCGCGCGCGTTTCGAGGTGTTGCTCGAGGACATCCAGGTGCAGGTCGGCGTGATGGCCGAAGGGCACACGATGCTGGTCGCGGGTCAGGCCGAGCTCCGGGCGGAGGTGGCCAACCTGGCGCGAAGCCAGGTCGAGGTGCAAGCCGGCCTGGCGGTGCTCCGTGCGGACGTCGCCGGGCTCAAGACCGATGTCGCCGAGCTCAAGCAGGGCCAGGCCGACATCCGCGCGGATGTCCACGACCTGCGCGTGAGCCTCGAGCCGCGGGTCGCGCGCATCGAGCGCCACCTCGGCCTCGAGGGGCCCGAGCGGCGGCGCGCACGGCGGCCGGCCGCGAAACGCTAAAGCGGGCGAACCGCCGCGCGGCGACGCGCCCGGCCAGCGGCGGACCGCGCCGGCGCCATCAGCCCGCGCAGAACCAGCTCTCGAAGGAGCGTGACTCCCGGCGACCGTGTGGTAGTCAATCCGTCATGATTCGCATCGCACTTCTCGTCGCCGCGGCTGCGAGCCTGCTGGTGACCACCCACGTCGCGCTGGCCGAGCCGAGCGCCCAGACCCTCTTCATCCTCCAGCGCAGCAAGAACAAGAACGAGGTCCACTACGACTCGCAGCTCGAGGCGGGCGGCAAGCTGGCCGCGAAGAAGCCGGTCGTCGCCTACTGGCGCCTGCTCGCCGAGGACGGCCGCCGCGAGGAGCTGGGCTACTTCGAGCGCAAGAAGGCGTACGGCTTCAGCGTGACCCCCGAGGCCGAGGGCGCCAGCTACACCATGAAGCTCATCGCGGCGCCCGACCGGAGCATCAAGGTCTCCCTCGCCCGCGGGACCCCGCGCGCCGAGATGGTCATCGGCGGCCAGCCCGCGGTCCTCAAGCGGATCTACATCACGACCGAAGAGGGCCGGCTCATCCCCAAGGTGCGGTCGGTCGAGCTCTTCGGCGTCCACGCCGGCACGGGGAAGCCGCTCTACGAGAGGGTCATCCGGAACTGAGGAGCGGGGCGCCCGGCCCGGCGCACCCCTGGACCGTCCACGGCTGCGGCCATGTCTCCGGCTGCGGTTCCGGCCGCGCGACCGTGGCCAGCGCCGCCCCCGCATCGTATACTCCGAGTATATGAAGCAAATCATAGTCGAGCTCGATGACGAGACCGCGGCGCGGCTCGAGCGCGTGGCGCCGAGCCGGTCCCGCCGGCGCTCCGCATTCGTGCGGCAGGCGCTGCTCCGGGCGCTCGACGAGGCGGCCGAGCGCGCGACCCGGGAGGCGTACGCCGCGCAGCCGGATAGCACCGAGCACGTCTACTTCGAGCCGGCGGCCTGGGAGACGCCCGCCCGTGAGGCGCCCGCGCGTCCCCGCCCGAGGCCCGCGCGCACGCGGCGGGCGCGCCGATGAGACAGTACGAGCTGTGGTGGGCGGACCTGTCGGAGCCGATCGGGCGGCGGCCGGTGCTTCTCCTCACGCGCAGCAGCGCCTACGAGTACCTGAACCGCGTGGCCGTGGTCGAGGTCACCTCCACGATCCGCCACATCCCCGAGGAGGTCTCGCTCGGCCCGGCCGAGGGCTTGTCCCGCCGCAGCGTGGCGAACTTCGACAACGTTCACGTGGTCCCGAAGACGCGGCTGGTCGGTCGGATCGGCGTGCTCGCGCCGGCGCGCATCGGCGAGCTGAAGCGCGCCCTCGGCTACGCGTGGGACTGGGACGAGCTCAAGCACCCGGCGTGAGCGCGGACGGCCCTCGCGGTGTCCGCGGCGCTCACCGCACCACCGCCCCCGCCAGCGCGAAGCGCGCGACCACCGGCAGGTGGTCCGAGCTGCCGGCGTCGACCACGCGCGCGTCGAGGGGCACGAGCCGCGCGTCGTGGACGATGTGATCGAGCTGGCTGCGCACGGTGCCGACGCTCGTCGGCCAGCGCCAGGTCTGGGCGCCGGGGGCGAAGTCCGGGAGCGCGCTGCGCAGGCCGCGGGTCGCCAGGAGCCCGACCGCGCGGCCGGTGCGGCTCTCGTTGAAGTCGCCCGCCACGAGCGTGGGCAGGCCCGGATCGAGGCGATCCGCGTAGGCGGCGATCTCGGCCTGCCGCACGGGCCGCGTGCTGAAGTACCCGCTCACGACGCTGCCGCCGTCGCTCACGGGCGGCCGCAGGTGCACGTTGAGGACCTGCAGCGGCCCGAGCGGCGTGCGCACGACGAGCAACCACGCCGGGAACCAGCCGGCCGGGGACGGCAGGTACGCGCGCTCGTCGAACGGGTGCCGCGACAGCACGCCGAGCCCGCCGGCGCCGCCCGCGTGCCGGAACGCCGCGAACGGGTACGTGCCGCCCAGCTCGCGGCGCAGCGCGTCCTCCCAGGCGGGGGTGGTCTCCTGCAGGAGCACGAGGTCGGGGCCGGCGGCGCGGATGGCCGCGATGCAGGAGTCATCGCCGGCGAGGCCGAAGTTCACGTTGTAGGTCATGACCGTGAGGACCGGCGTGCCGGGCGGCGGGGTCGCGGGCGTGCGGGTGGGGCGCGCACAGGCGGCCACGAGGGTGAGACCGAGGAGCGCGGCGAGGATGCGGTGCATGCGGCTACCGGCGGGGACACGGCCCCGACCACCTGGTACGCCCGGGGCGGCCCCGGGGATCTGTCGCGCCGCGGATTTGACTCGCGCGCCCGTTTCCGCCGATCATGCCTCGCCAGCCCTCGCCAAGGAGCGACGACATGAAATTCCGCGCCGAGCACGTCTTCTCCGGCATCAGCCTGCCGGACTTCGAGGCCCTCTTCTACGACGAGCCGTTCGGCATCGCGCTGTGCGCGGCGGTGAAGCTCGGCCGCCAGGTCGTGCGCCTGGAGAATCGCGACGGCCGGCTCGTGCGCTCCCTGCGCGTCACGCCCGAGCGCACGCTCCCCAGCCCGGTCGCGAAGATCGTGGGCGGCAGCCGCATCGAGTACACCGAGCACACCGAGTACGTCTGGGGCACCTACCGCGCCGACTGGCGCGTCGAGCCCTCGATCCTCCCCGACAAGATCGAGTCCCGCGGCCGGCTCGGGTTCGAGCAGTGCGGCGACGGCGTCATGCGCTGGGTCGAGGGCGAGGTGAAGGTGCGGATGTTCGGCCTCGGCGGCATCATCGAGCACTTCATCATCGGGGACACCGAGAAGAGCTACGACGCCGCGGCTGACTTCACCCGTTCATGGATCGCGAAGCACGGGACGAAGCTGGGGAAGGGATAGCACATGAGACGAGGCGCCCCCGACGGGGCGCCTCGCGTCGGCTCGCCGCTACTTCCACTCGTAGAGCTTCGTCTCGACGTTCCCGTTCTCGTCGCACTCGTGCTCGAAGACGCAGGCCACGCCGGCGAGGCGGTTGAACTTCTGCGGGAGGTTGCGGAAACAGACCGAGCCCCGCCAGCTCGACGCCTGGCCGCGGCCGGTCGGCTTGCCGGAGCCGATCCCCTTCCAGCTGAGGGCGTCGCCATCCTTCGTCATCATCACGGCCTCGCCCTCGCCGAAGAGGGCGTTGCCTGGCCCGGGCGTAGATACGTAGGTGGCGGTCTCCTGATACTCGACGCCGAGCAGCTTGCCCGTCGTCTGGATGGTGACCTCGATCCGGGGCCGTCCGCCCTCGGGCGCGAGCACCCGCTGGCCGATGACCTTGCCGCGCTCCTCACCGATCTTCTCACCCAACATGACTCCACCTCCGACCCCTCTGACCGACAGAGAGGCTCGTAACGCGCGCGGCGGCGAGGTCAAGCCCACCGGCGAAGGGCGCGCTCACCCCAGCGCGCGCGCGAACGCGCGGGTGAGCTCCGCCGCGTCCTCCAGCCCCACCGAGACGCGGATGAGGTCGCGCGGGATGCCGCAGGCGGCCGCCCAGTCGAGCTCCTGGTAGTGCGCGAGGAGCGTGTACGGGCAGGCCAGCGTGACGTTCATGCCGAAGCTCGGGCCCTTGGCGACCTCGAGCCGGTCGTAGACGGCGGGCGCGTCCTGCACCAGCAGCGAGAAGACCCCGCCGGCGCCGCCGCCCGGCCGCAGACAGCGGCGATACCGCTCCGGCTGCTCGAGGGTGGGATAGTAGACGCGCTCGACGCGGGGGTGGCCGCGCAGGGCCTCGCAGAGCGCCGCGGCCGTCGCGCTCGCCCGGCGCACCCGCGCGGCGAAGTCCCGCGACACCTCCTCGAGCCGCACCGCGTCGGCGCCGAAGAGGAGGTCCTCGAAGCCCGCGCGCACGCGCGCCGCGAGCTCGGCGCGGAGCGGGCTGCGCGGGCTGCACACGAGCACCCCGGCCATGACGTCGCCGCTGCCGGCGAAGTACTTCGTCAGGCTCGCGACCAGCAGGTCGGCGTGGGCGGTGAGGTCGTGCGCGGTGAAGGTGTTGATCGAGTCGTCGACGACGAGCACGGCGTCGTGCGCCCGCGCGAGGTCCCGCAGCGCGTCGAGATCGGGGCTCTGCAGCAGCGGGTTCGCCGGCACCTCGGTGAAGAGCGCCGCGACCGGCTCGGCGCGCAGCGCCGCCGCGAGCCGGGCCTCGTCGCCGGCGGCGAGGAACCCGAGCACGCCCGGGCCGAGCTTCTCCTGGAGCTTCAGCGTGTCCACGTACGGGAAGCCGACCTGCACGGTCCGGCGCCCGGGGCGCCGGCCGACCGCGGCCGCGTGCGCGGCGGCGATGGCCGCCATGCCCGACGGGAAGAGAAACACCTCGGCCGGATCCGCGCCCACCACGGCGGCGACTCGCCGCCGCAGCGTCTCCCTGGCCGCGGCGCCGCCGGGAGCGTCGGGGCGCCCGCCGAGCGCCGCCTCGGCGCGGCGGGACGACACGACCGCCCCCGCGTGCTGCCAGAACGCCTTGGCGCGGGGGAGCGCCGCCGCGGCGAAGACGGTCGCGTGCAGCCCACGCCACGGCCGCACGCGCGCCGCCGCCGCCCCGGCGCGCAGGAAGGCCGCGCAGTCCTCGGCGACGCGCGCGCTCGGGAAGACGAGGCTGTCCTCCCCGGGCGCGCCGTGCGCCGCGCTGGCCGCGTGCCGCGCCGCGGCGACGTACCGGTTGAAGACGAAGCGCGGGTAGCCCGCCGTGAGGCGCGCGAGCACCCGCGGGTCGCCCTCCTCGTACCCGACGACGTCGGCCCAGGTGGGCAGGGACACCGACACCGCGTGCGGCGACGCGGGGATCGGCTGGCCCAGCGCCTGCACGTTACGCAAGCCTCCGGGCTCGCCGAGGGGACATTGAACCGCCAAGACGCCAAGGCAGGATCGCCGGTTCGGGGTCCCGGGCGTCTGACGAGAAGCTCGGACCGGCGACAGGGAGACGGGGAGGCGGGGAGACGGATCTGGTTTGGGTAGAGATGAACGCGCGAGAGCGGCGCTCGAGCACGGCGCCGCGCACTGCCGCAACCAACCCCAATCTGACTCCCCGTCTCCTCGTCTCCCTGTTCAATTCCTCCAGCGGCACCAGAGGGCTCCACGGTGGGACCGGAGGTTCGGTGGCCTTGGCGTCTTGGCGGTTCAATTCTCCGGGCTCGCCCATGCCGCTAGATCCGCACCCCGACCTCGGTCAGGGCCTGGCGGATGTCGGCGATCAGATCGTCGGCGTGCTCGATGCCGACCGAGAACCGGATCAGCGAGTCGGTGATGCCCAGGTGCTCGCGCTGCCCCTTCGGGACCGAGGCGTGGGACATCGTGGCGGGGTGGCACACGAGCGACTCGATGCCGCCGAGGCTCTCGGCCAGGGTGAAGCGCTCGAGGCTGTTGAGGAAGACGCTCACCTTCTCGAGCGGCAGGTCGAGCTGCGCGGTGACGATGCCCGAGCCGCCGGTCATCTGCGCGCGCGCGACGGTGTACCCGGGGTCCTTCGGCAGGAACGGGTAGCGCACGAAGCGCACGACGGGCAGCCCCGCGAGGAACTCGGCGATCTTGAGGGCGTTGGCCTGGTGCTGCTGCATGCGCAGGCTGAGCGTCTTGACGCCGCGGGTGATGAGCCACGAGTCGAAGGGCGACGGGTTCAGGCCCAGCGCCTTCTGCGCGAAGACCATCCGCTCCTTCCACCCCTTGGCGTTCGTGCACACCACGCCCCCGAGGCAGTCGGAGTGGCCGTTGATGTACTTGGTCGTGCTCGAGAGCGAGAGGTCGGCGCCGAGGTCGAGCGGCTTCTGGCAGAAGCTCGAGGCGAAGGTGTTGTCGACGCAGAGGACGCTGCCGGCGCGCGCCGCGTACTTCGACAGCTCGCGGATGTCGATGATCTTGAGGAGCGGGTTCGTCGGCGACTCGACCCACACCAGCGCCGGCCGCTTCTCGAGGATCCGCGCGTAGGTGCGCGGGTCGGTGAAGTCGTAGTACTCGACGGTGACGCCGAACTTGGCGAAGACCTGCTCGAAGAGGCGGTAGGTGCAGCCGTAGATGACCTCCTCGGCGATGACGAGGTCGCCGCTCTTGAGCGTCGAGACCACCGCCGTGATGGCCGCGACGCCGTTCGCGAAGACCGTCGCGTAGAGCGAGTCCTCGAGGCTGGCGATGACGTTCTCGAGGTTCACGAAGTTCGGGTTGCCGGACCGCGTGTAGTCGAAGCCCTGGCGGTTGCCGCGCTCGAACGTCGACGTGAGGTAGATCGGCGGGATGAGCGCGCCGGTGTCCTCGCGGAAGTCCTGCCCGGTGTGGATGGCGCGGGTCTCGAAGCCCTCCACCACCTCGCCGGCGTAGAGGTGCTTGGCCAGGCGCGGCACGTTCTCGAGGAAGCGCGGCGTGAGGAAGTGGTCGTGGCCGTTGAGCTCGTCGTAGGCGAAGAAGACGTCGACGAGGTGCCGCTGCTCCGGCGGCAGCTCGTCGCGCACCGACTCGTAGTAGCGGAACATCGACTCCGCGTCGAAGAGCGTGTCGCCGCTCACCGAGAAGCCGATGAGCGTGCAGCGGCGCCGCCGCAGCTGCTCCGCCACCTCGCGCGCGTCCTGGACCTGGCACCGCGCCTCCATGCCGCAGAGGGACGCCAGCGCCTCGGCCGAGAAGCGGTGGATGAACTTCTCGCCCTGGGCGTCGATCCAGGAGTAGGTGCCCGCCAGCGCCAGCGCCTCGTCGGTCCAGCGGCGGTAGTCGTCGTCCCACTTGCGCTGGAAGAAGTACGGCGTCACGAAGCGCAGGAAGCCGATCTTGCGCGCCACCCGCAGCGCCTGGGTGCGGTCGAAGTCGCGCCCGAGGTCGTCGAGCTGGCCGATGACGTACTCGAAGACGCGGTCGAAGGCCGGCGTGCGGCTGAGCAGGTCGCGGCAGTTCTCGACCAGGCGCCGCTTGACCTCCGGCACGTTCGCGCCGTCGCCGAGCAGGAGGTCGGCGTGGAGCTGGAAGAACTCGACGGCCGGGCCTTGCCGGCACGGGTTGCCCGAGAGATCGATGAGCCGCTCGACCGCGACGTCGTCCTGCGACAGCCACTCGAAGACCTGGCCGCCGCCGATGGAGCCGCCGACCACGGCGTGCACCCGGCCGACCCCACGGTCCTTGAGGGTGCGCGCGGCCAGGCGCACCGTGTCGGCGAAGGTGACGTACTCGAGGTGCGCGCCCAGCTCCTGCGCCCCGGTGGACGCGCCGTTGCCGCCGAGGTGATCGACGCAGACGACGGTCAGGCGCTCGGTGTCGAGGAACTTCTTGGGCCCGACGCAGTGGTTGAACCAGCCGTCGCCCTGGGTCGCGCGCCCGGTGATGGCCGCCTTGGGGCTGCCGGTCAGCGCCGGGTGGAGCACGACCACCGGGTTCTGCGGGTCCTCGCCGAAGACGCAGAAGCCGAGCCGGGCGTGCGGCAACACGTGGCCGCTCGCCAGCTCGAAGCCCTCGACGCGGTGGTGCTGGACCAGGGGGTTGCCGGCCTCGTCGCTCGCGGGCACGAACGGCGTGAGCGTCGCCGTGAGGTCGCCGGGGTGCCGCGCCGCGCTCACGCGAGCCGCTCCCGGACCGCCGCGCCCATGGCCGCGGTCGTGAGCTCGCCGCCGAGGTCAGCGGTGCGGGCGCCGGCCGCGAGCGCGCCGTCGACGGCGGCCTCGACCGCCTGCGCCTCGGCCTCGAGGCCGAGCGAGTGGCGCAGGAGCAGCGCGGCGCTGAGGATGGCGCCGACCGGGTTCGCGCGGCCGGTGCCGGCGAGGTCGGGCGCCGAGCCGTGGATGGGCTCGTACAGGCCGCGCGGGCCCGCGCCCAGCGAGGCGCTCGGCAGCAGCCCGAGCGAGCCCGCGAGCACCGCGGCCTCGTCGGTGAGGATGTCGCCGAACATGTTCTCGGTGAC
>DASXVK010000552.1:0-2050 GCA_036504295.1 Polyangia bacterium | reverse complement strand
GGGGTCATGGTCCCCCCCGGGCTCGGCAGTCCTCGCGCGGCAGGCGGTGGGGGTGGATTCGCGGGGCGCACGAGCGGCAACGACGGGAAGCGCCGCGCTGCGGACCTCGCGCGGGGGGGACGCATGCCCCCGGGCGCCCCGGAGCCAGCCCGGCACTGGGACGCTTCATCTCAACTGCGGCAGGGTAGCGCGGTCGACCGTCGCGGTCGCGGTCGTGGTCGGGGTCGACGGTCGTGGACGCGGTCGACGGTCGTGGACGCGGTCGCGGTCGGTCCGTCGCGGTCGTGGACGCGGTCGCGGTCGGTCCGTCGCGGTCGCGGTCGCGGTCGCTCCGTCGACGGTCGCGGTCGACGGTCGCGGTCGACGGTCGCGGTCGCGCGGTCGCGGTCGCGGCCGACCGTCGACCTTCGAGGGTCGACATCCGTCGGTCCTGGTCGGCCCTTCCTCCCGGCGCGGTCGCGTGACAGAATGCGCGCGCGATGGGTCGGTTCCTCGCTGCGCTCGCGGTCGTCGTGGCGCTGGCTGCCTTGCTCGGGGGCGGGCTGGCGTACCGGCTCGCGTTCGTGGGCGAGAAGCAGTATGCGGCGGGGGACGGCAAGCAGTATCACAAGCTGGCGCAGGAGCTCGTGCGCGCGCGGCGGTTCGCGCTCGGGGAGGACAAGCCGCTCACCGACGCGCGGTTGCCCGGGTACCCGCTCTTCCTCGCGTACCTCGCCGTACGGGAGGCGCCGGTCGCGCTCGCCGACCATCTGGTGCGGGCGACGCGCTGGAACGCGCTGCTCGACGTGCTCAGCGCCGCGCTCGTCTTCTTCATCCTCTGGGAGCGACGGCAGGGGGCGGGGGCCGGGCTGCTCGCGGTGTTCGGCGTGCTCACCTGTCCGGCGCTCATGATCCTGTCGGCGTACGGGCTGTCCGAGTCGCTGGCCACGTTCCTCGGCCTGGCGGCGCTCGCGCTGGCGGTGGTCGCGATGCGGCGGCGGCTGGTGACGCTGGCGGTGCTCGCCGGGGCCGTCGTCGGGCTGGCGCAGCTCGTGCGGCTCGACGGCGTCACGGTGCTGCCGGCGGTCCTCGTCGCGCTCGCGCTCGCCGCGGCGCCGTGGCGGCGGCGGCTCGTCGCCGGCGTGCTGTGCGTCGCCGCCGCCGGGCTCGTCTTCGCCCCGTGGCCCGCCCGCAACTTCGTGCGCCTCGGCCGGCCGTCAGTGTCGGCGGGGTGGATCGCGCAGGACGGCAAGGAGCTGCCCGCCGCGGTCATGCGCTGGATGCGCAGCTATGGCACCGGCGTGCCCGGCGAGTCGTACCTCATCCTGCGCTTCGCGCTCCAGCGGCGCGTCGACCCGCGCGCGGTCGTGCTGCCGGCCATGTACGACAGCGAGGCCGAGCGGCTCCGTGTGCACCTGGCCTTCGTGCACTACAACGACGAGCGCTTCAGCCCCGCGGTCGTCGCCGAGTTCGCCGCCCTCGCCCGGGAGCGCGCCGCGCGCGCGCCGCTGCGCACCGCCCTCGGGCTGCCGCTCGCGCGCGTCTACTGGCTGTGGGCGCCGCTGCCCGCGTCGGACTTCCCCATGCAGTCGAAGCTGCTCGACCTGCCGGCGGAGCGGGGCCGCCTCGGCGACTGGGATCTACGCACGTTCATCCTCGCCGCCGTGGGGCTCGCGGCGCTGCTCGCGTTTGGCCGTCGGGAAGGGCGGGCGACGGCGGCCATCCTGGTCACCGCCATCGCGGCGCGCACGGCGCTGCACGCCTATGCGCACCCCTTCCCGCTGCAGCGCTACGTCGTCGAGGTGTTTCCGCTCGTGATCGCGCTGGCCGCGATCGGGGTGACGGCGCTCGCCGGCCCGGCGGTCAGGCAGCTCGCGCGCCTCGTCCGCCGCCCGGCCGCGGGCGCGCCCCACCCGGCGCTTGACACTCCGGCGGGATCGCAGCAGCCTTGAGTGAACGCGGCTGCCGATGTCGCCGGCGGCGTCGGACGGACCGGCTTCGGGCCGGGGGACCTTCGCAGAAGGAGGGAGCGCCTGAAGACGCTGAACCTGGTGGCCGATCGCCTCCCGCT
>DASXVK010000551.1:0-2025 GCA_036504295.1 Polyangia bacterium | reverse complement strand
CGCGGCGCGCGACCGCTGGATTCAGGTGAGCGCCCGGCGCATCGACGAGCTGTGCGAGCGGGTCACCGAGCTGGCGGGTGAGTACCGCGCCCTCTCCTTCCGCTTCCTCGCCGAGGTGCAGCGCGCCCGGGACGAGGCGCGCTCGCGGCCGCTGCTCGAGTCCTTCGACCGCTGCCGCGCCCAGCTCGACGACGTCAGCGGCGCGGCCTGGGGCCTCCGCCTCGTGCCCGTCGAGCCGCTCCTCCACGAGCTGGCGCAGCACGCCCGGGAGCTGGCGCAGGCGCAGGGCAAGCGCGTGCGCTTCGTCGTGAGCGCCGGGGGGGCGCAGCTCGAGCGCCGCGTGCTCGACGGCCTCGAGGAGCCCCTGCTCCATCTCGTGCGCAACGCGGTCGACCACGGCCTCGAGCGCCCGGCCGACCGCGGCGCGAAGGGGGACGAGGCCCGGCTCGCGCTCGAGGCGGAGGTGGAGGGCCCGCACCTCGTCCTCACCGTCACCGACGACGGCCGCGGCATCGTGGCGGACGACGTGCGCCGGGCCGCGGCGGCGCGGGGCGTCGTGACCGCCCAGGCCGCGGCCGCGCTCTCCCACGCCCTGGCGCTCGACCTCATCTTCGCGCACGGCCTGTCGACGCGGACCGAGGTCAGCGACGTGTCGGGGCGGGGCGTGGGCCTGGACGTGGTGCGCTCCGCGGTCGAGGCGCTCGGCGGCGCGGTCACGGTCACGACGGAGCCCGGGCGCAGCACCCGCTTCGAGCTGGTGGTCCCGGCCACCGTCACGCACGAGCAGGCGCTCGTGGTCCAGGGCCCGGCCGCGCTGTACGCGCTGCCGACCCGCTTCGTGCGGGCCGTCGTGCGCCTGGCGGAGCTGAGCGTCGAGACGGTCGCCGGCGGACGGGCGCTGCGCTGGGGGGACGAGGTGCTGCCGCTGCGGTCGCTCGCCGCGGTGCTCGGGGCCGCGCCCGCCGGGGAGGAGCCGTGGGCCCTCGTCGTCGAGGAGCAGCGCGGCCGCTGGGCCTTCAGCGTGCCGGCGATCGTCGGCGAGGTCGGTCTCGTGCGGCAGCCGGTCGACCAGCTCGCGGCGGCCGGCGGGCTCATCGGCGCGAGCGCCACCCTCGACGACGGCCGGCTGGTGCTCGTGCTCACCGTCCCCGTCGTCGTCCGGCGCGCCGAGGGGGTCGCGGTGATGGCGCCGCGGCCCGCGACGGCGGCGCTCGCCCGGCGGCTCGTCCTCGTCGTGGACGACTCGCCGATCGTCCGCGACCTCGTCGCCGAGCTGCTCGCCGGCGCGGGGTTCGAGACCGCGACCGCCGACGGCGGGGCCGCCGCGCTCGCCGCGGTGGCCGGCCGCCCGCCCAGCGCCGTGCTGCTCGACGTGGACATGCCCGGCATGGACGGCTTCGAGGTGCTGCGCCGGATCCGCGAGCACGAGGCGCGCCTGCCCGTCATCATGCTCACGACCCGCGCCTCGGCCGCGGACCGCCGTCAGGCGGTGGCGCTGGGCGCGAACGCGTACCTGGTCAAGTCGGACTTCCAGGAGACGCAGCTCGTCGACACGGTGAGGCAGTTCGTGGAGGGGCCGGACCGATGAGGCCGCTGCGCGTCCTGGTGGTCGACGACTCCGCCCTCGCGCGCGACATGCTGCGCGAGCTGCTCACGCGCGACGGCGACATCGAGGTCGTGGCCGAGGCCCCCGACGGCGGGGCCGCGGTCCGCCTGGTCGACGAGCTCGGCCCGGACCTCGTGACCATGGACCTGCAGCTCCCCGGCCTCTCCGGCCTCGACGCCATCGAGCAGATCATGGCGCGCCGGCCGGTGCCGATCCTCGTCGTCACCGGGCAGCCCTCCGGCGAGGGCAACGACCTCGCCTTCCAGGCGGTCCAGCGGGGCGCGCTCCACCTGCTGCCGAAGCCGTCGCTGGCCGCGGCCGACGCCGGGGCCCAGCTCCGGGCCGAGATCCGCGCGCTCGCGCGGGTGCCGGTGCTCCGGCACGTCGCCGGGGCCCGGGCGGCGGCGCCGGCGCCGGCC
>DASXVK010000550.1:0-1736 GCA_036504295.1 Polyangia bacterium | reverse complement strand
CGTTGCGCGCCGCCCGAGCCGCGTGGCAGCATCGCCCCGTGACCCGCGCCCACCTCGCGCCGCTGCTGCTCGCCCTGACGCTCGCGCCAGGCGGCTGCGGTGACGCGGGCGCACCGGCCGCTGCCCGCGACGGCGGCGGCGGCGCCGCCGCCGATGCGCCGGCGCCGCCGGACGCGCCCGCCGCCGATGCCGCGCCCGCCGACGCCGGCCCCGATGCCTGGCCGCCCGCCCCCGAGCTCCCCGAGGTCGCGGCCTGGCTCGGCGCGCACGTGCCGCCGCCCGCCGCCGTCACCGCCGACGACCCGCTCGTGGTGGTGGTCGCGGCCGGGACCAGCAACCGCATCGCCGACGCGGACCTGCACCCGGCGTCGACGTCGAGCGATCCGGTGAACGGCGCGCCCGATACCGGCGGGCTGCCGTGGTGGAACGGCGGCGACTCGGGGTTCCAGGCCGGGCACCTCGCCATCGCCGCGCTCCTCGCCGCCGGGTGGCAGCCGTGCGAGGTGAGCTCGCCGAGGGTGCGCTTCCTCATCTGGGGCTACGGCAGCAACACGGCCGGGCTCGACTTCTACTACCGCGCGCCCGCCGACGTCGGCACCGACCTCGCGCGCGTGCACTCGCTCGGCGGCTCCAACATGGCCGTCGACGGGCCGTTCAACGGCGGCCTGCCCGCCTTCTCCGCCGTCGCGCTCGACGCCGACGCGCACGCCCTCGCCGACGCCCTCGAGGCCTGGGCCGCGGCCCGGCCGCACCGCCCGCGCGTGGTGGCCGTCGCCCATAGCTGGGGCGCCGCGTACGCGAGCTACTTCGTGCACCACTACCACGCGCTCGCCGCGAGCCCCTCGTACGACCTCGTCGCCGCCGTGCTCGCCGCCGCGCCGCGCCAGGTGCTCACGCGGCCGCTCGTCTTCGGCCTCGACGCCTGCCCGCCCCACCTCGACGAGGGCGCGTCCGGCCTGACGCTGACGTGCTCCGTCCACACCTGCCTGACCGGCGCGGCGCCCGGCGCCCACCGTGCGTTCTGCGTGCTCGGCGACTTCGCCGGCTCGCTGCGCGGCGTGCCCGCGTACACCCTCGAGCGGCCCGACGATCCGATCCCGCCGGCCGATCCGACGACGGTGGCGGGCGCGATCCAGTCCGCGCTCGGCGCCTACCCCGGCATCAACGGCCACGACTACCTCATCCGCGCGAACGACGGCTGGGACGCCGCCGACGCCTGGACCTGGGACACCGCGGCCAGCGCGACCTGCGACCCGGGCGCGCTCGCGCCGGTGCAGCTCGTCACCGGCGCCGGGGCGAGCCGGTTCGTGGGCGTGCACGGCATCGACACGGCCCGCGTCTCGTGCGCCATCGGCTACGGGACGCGGCTCGTCTACATGGGCGCGTGCACCGACCCCTTCCGGCGCGACGACGGCGACGTGGGCGTGACCACCGCCCCCGCCTGCGCCGCCCCGCAGGCCGGCGCGCACAGCGACGTCTGCCTCCTCGGCACGCGCATCGATCCAGTCGACGGCGCCCCCGCGCCCGCGGCCGGCGACGCCTGCTTCGTGACGGCGACCGCGGGCGGCCCGCCCCTGCTCACGCCGCCGGCGATGGGCAACCGGCGCGCGGCCGCGGGCTTCGTCGGCTGCCCCGGGTGAGCCGCGACACCGGCGCGGCGGCGGCGCCGCTACGCCCGGCCGCCGCGGCGCAGGAGCGCGGCCGCGAGCCCGGCGACGAGCGCGCCGAGCACCATC
>DASXVK010000549.1:0-5643 GCA_036504295.1 Polyangia bacterium | reverse complement strand
GCGTCCCCCGGCAGCTCGAGCTCGTCGTCCGCCGCGAGCACGACCGCGTCGATGTCGTGGCCGTGGCGCTCGGTGCCGTTCGTGCTGGCGGTGTCGATGGCCCACACCTCGTCGCCGATGCGGACGATGAGCAGGTGGACGCGGCTCAGGGACTCGGCGGCGCCGGTGCCCGCGAGGCAGCGCGGGTAGCGGCCGATGAGGACGCCGCGGCTGATCTGCTCGGCGGAGATGGGGTGGCGCTCCTGCGCGCCGGGCGTGGTGAGCGTGAGCTCCGCCCACGGCGGGCCGTCGGCCGGCTCCGCCCCGAGGCGGCTCGGCGCGTCGATGCGGCTGATGCGGCTGACGCTGAGGTCGGGGTCGGGGCGGTGGCGGGCGCGGGCCGGCGCGGTGGTGCGCAGGTCGATGAAGCCGCGCGGGGGCAGGGCGTCCCAGGCGGCGGCGGGCCCCGGCGTCCAGACCGCGGGGGCCGACGCCGCGGCGGGCACGCACAGGAGCGCGTACCCGGCCACCGCCGCGAAGAGCGGCCCCTCGGCGATGACCGCGGTCGCGGCCGCGCCGTCCTCCATCTCGAACGGGGTGCTCGTGCCGAGATCCCACAGGCGCGTGACCGGGCCGCCGCCCTCGACGCGGACGTGGATCGCGAGGTGGCGCAGGGAGGCGTCGTCGGACGGCAGCCGCAGGCCGCAGCGCGTGTGCCGGCCGGCGATGAGCGCCTGCCCGGCGGCGAGCGGCGCCAGGCCGATCACGCGGCCGTCGGGGTCGACCGCGCCGACGACCACCGCGACGTCGGGCCGCGTGGCGAGGACGCGCATCCCGGGGTGCGCCGCGAGGAAGGCGTCGCGCGCGCCCAGCGGCCGCGCGTCGGCGCGCAGCGGGCGGACGCCGCCGGCGATCACGGTGCGGTTGTTGAGCGCGCGTCCCGGGTCGGAGACGTGGGTCTCTTCGCGATCGTCGTCGTCCTTCATGGCGCCCGCGCATCGTAGCACGGCGCCCGGGCCGGCGCGGCCACGGCCCGCGGGGCCGTGATAGACTCCGCCCAAGGGGTCTGCCATGCCGCACGTCGCCCGCCTCCTCGCCGTCCTCGCCCTCGTCATCGCCGCGGGAGTCGCCGCGTCCGCCTGCGGCGGCGGCGCCACCCAGCGGCCCGCGGCCGGCGACGGCGGCGGCGCCGCGGACGCGGCCGAGGCCGCCGCCCAGCTCGACGCGCCGGGCTTCACGCTCGACGGCAGCGCGCCCGACGACGTGCTCGCGCCGCCGCTCGACACCACGCCGCCGCCGCCGCTGCCGCTCGGGCCGCCCGGCGACTGGCGCCTCATCTTCGCCGACGAGTTCGACGGCGCCGCGCTCGACGAGGCCACCTGGAACCGCGCCTATCCCTGGTCGCCGACGGTCATCCACAACGAGCTGCAGTACTACGCGCCCGATGACGTCATCGTGGACGGCAGCGGCGTGCTCAAGCTCAAGGCCGAGCGGCGCAGCCTGGGCGGGCAGGCCTACACCTCCGGCGTCGTGGCGTCGTGGGGCAAGTTCCAGCTCACCTACGGTGCCGTCGAGGCGCGCCTGAAGCTCCCGGCCGGCGCGGGGCTGTGGCCCTCGTTCTGGCTGGTGCCGCGCGTCGGCGCCGCGCCGCCCGAGATCGACGTCATGATGGCCTCGGGCCTCGACCCGCACAGCGTGGTCATGAACTTCACCTGGGGCGCCGACCCGCTCTCGTCGGGCACCTGGCACACCGACCCCGCGGT
Organism: Polyangia bacterium; assembly: GCA_036504295.1. Lineage (GTDB taxonomy): Bacteria > Myxococcota_A > Polyangia > JACRCY01 > JACRCY01 > DASXVK01. Next base: position 3,901 of record DASXVK010000549.1, on the reverse strand, counting down.
GGACTTCACCGCCGACTTCCACGTCTTCACCATGACCTGGAGCGCGACCGAGCTCATCTGGTACCTCGACGGCGTCGAGCGCAAGCGCTACTCGACCGCCGCGAATGTCCCGCAGGCGGCCATGTACCTCATCCTCAGCCTCGCCGTCGGCAGCGGCGGCTTCACCGGGACGCCCGATGCGACCACGCCGTTCCCGAGCTATCTCACGGTCGACTACGTCCGCGCCTGGCAGCGCTGAGTCGTCTGCGCTTGCGGGCGCGCCGCCGCGGGTGCTACGACAAAGCGTGGATCGTTCGCGCCGCGACTTCCTGCGCCTCTCGGTGACCTCGGCCGTGGGCGCGCCGCTGCTCGCCGCGTGCGGCGGCGCGACGGCGGGGAGCCCCGACGGGGGCGCGGGGGACGCGGGCCTCTGCCCCGGCCACGACCCGGCCGCCGCGCCGGCGCGCACCATCTTCCAGGGCTACTCCGAGCTCGCCGATCTGCCCGAGTTCGACCTCGACTGCAACGGCCGCCTGCGCTGCACCATCCCCGACCTGCGCGCCTTCGACGTCCACACGCACCTCGGCTTCCGCTGGCTGCGGGCGCCCGCCATCGACCTCCAGGCGGCCACGGAGAGCGTCCACTACTACATCGACTGCGACGGCGCCGAGCCGCCGTGCACGATCGACCTCACCCGCTACGCGAACGAGTGCGCCACGCCCGCGATGCTGCAGCAGATGGACGATGACATCCTGTCGGCCTTCAGCACCGAGGGCAGCCCGGTCACGAGCACCCACACCATCCCGAACCTGCTCGCCGAGATGGACGCGGCCGGCATCGAGCGCGCGGTCGTGCTGCCCATCGCCATGGGACTCGACACGGGCGACACCCAGACCGAGGACTGGCTCGACGCCATCGCCGCCGCCGGCGCCGCGGCGCGGCTCGTGCCGTTCGGCTCGGTGCACCCCGCGGACCCGGAGAAGCTCACGAAGCTGCGCGCCTACCAGGAGCGCGGCATCAAGGGGCTCAAGCTCCACCCGAGCAACCAGCGCATCTTCCCCGACGACCCGGCCACGATGGAGCTCTACGCCGAGTGCGAGCGGCTCGGCCTCCCGGTGCTGCTGCACTCGGGCCGCGCCGGGATCGAGCCGCCGTCGGTGCAGCCCTTCAACGACATCGCCCACTTCGTCGCCCCGGCCAAGGACTACCCGAACGTGCAGTTCGTGCTCGCCCACGCCGGCGCCCGCCTCGACTGGCAGGCGGCGCTCGCCCTGGCCGAGGAGGCGCCGAACGTGTGGCTCGACCTCGCCGGCCCGGGGCTCGGCCCGCTGCGCGCGATCCTCGCCGCGCTCGGCCCGGAGCGGCTCCTCTTCGCCACCGACTGGCCCTTCTATCCCGAGGCCTACGCGCTGGCGAAGACGCTGATCGTCACCCGCGAGGACGCGCACGCGCGCGACCTCATCCTGCGCGAGAACGCGCAGCGGCTGCTCTTCGGCGGGTGAGCGCGATCCGCGCTACTATCCGCCGCGGCAGGAGGACCCCATGGCCAAGACGATGAAGGCGCTCGTCAAGCAGAAGCGTGAGCCCGGCCTCTGGATGGCAGAGGTCCCGGTCCCCGCGATCGGCCCGAACGACGTGCTCGTGAAGATCCGCAAGACCGCGATCTGCGGCACGGACCTGCACATCTACAACTGGGACGAGTGGTCGCAGAAGACCATCCCGGTGCCGATGGTGACCGGCCACGAGTTCGTCGGCACCATCGACGCGATCGGCTCGCACGTCTCGGGCTTCGCCGTCGGCGACCGCGTCTCCGGCGAGGGCCACGTCACCTGCGGCCACTGCCGTAACTGCCGCGCCGGCCGCCGCCACCTGTGCCGCAACACCATGGGCGTCGGCGTCAACCGGCCCGGCTGCTTCGGCGAGTACCTCGCCATCCCGGCCTCGAACGCGTTCAAGCTGCCGCCCGAGATCCCCGACGACATCGCGTCGATCTTCGACCCCTACGGCAACGCGGTGCACACCGCGCTCAGCTTCGACTGCGTCGGCGAGGACGTGCTCATCACCGGCGCCGGGCCGATCGGCATCATGGCCGTCGCCATCGCCCGCCACATCGGCGCGCGGCACGTCGTCATCACCGACGTCAACGACTACCGCCTCGAGCTGGCGAAGCGCATGCACCCGACGCGCGTCGTGAACCCGAAGCGCGAGAGCCTCAAGGAGGTCATGCACGAGCTCGGCATGACCGAGGGCTTCGACGTGGGCATGGAGATGTCGGGCAACGCGCAGGCGTTCCAGGACCTCGTCACCGTCATGAACAACGGTGGCCGCATCGCCGTGCTCGGCATCTTCCCGCAGCCGGTGCCGATCGACTGGGGCCTCGTCTGCTTCCACGGCCTCTTCATCAAGGGCATCTACGGCCGCGAGATGTTCGAGACCTGGTACAAGATGACGAGCATGCTGCAGAGCGGCCTCGACATCGCGCCGGTCATCACGCACCGCTACCCGGTCGACGACTTCGAGCAGGGCTTCCAGGTCATGAAAAAGGGCGAGTCGGGGAAGGTCATCCTCGACTGGCAGCAGTAGCCGCGCGCCGTCCACCCGCACCCCCGCATCCAATACGATTGCCGGCACGCTGGATCTACGGCCCCGCGCGGGTAACGCGTCCGCGCGCCCGGAGACTCACAGCCCGGAGGGATCGTCATGGGTGCAGGGCAGGTGCGGTGGGCGGCGGCCGCGGTCGGGCTGGCGGCGGTGGCGGCGACGGTCCTCTACGGCGTCGAGAGCCAGGCGCGCAAGCGCAAGGCGGCGCAGGTGGAGGCCGCGGCCAGCGGCCCGGCGTGCCCGACGCCGGCGCAGGGCGCGGCGCTCAGGAAGCGGCTCACCGCCGAGCAGTATCACGTCACGCAGGAGGGCGGCACCGAGGCGCCGTTTCGCAACCAGTACTGGCACGAGAAGCGCGCCGGGATCTACGTCGACGTCGCCACCGGCGAGGTGCTGTTCTCGTCGCGGGACAAGTACGACTCCGGCACCGGGTGGCCGAGCTTCACGCGGCCGCTCGCGCCCGAGAACGTCGCCACGCGCACCGATCGCACCCTGGGCATGAGCCGCACCGAGGTCCGCTCGAAGGGCGGCTCGCACCTCGGCCACCGCTTCGATGACGGCCCCGCGCCGACGGGCCAGCGCTACTGCATCAACTCCGCGGCGCTGCGCTTCATCCCCGCCGAGCGGCTCGCGGCCGAGGGGTACGGCCGCTACCTCGCGCTCTTCCCGGCCGCGGGCGCCGCGCGCGCGCCGCAGCCCACGAAAGGACGGACCATGACGACGGAGACCCGCAAGGTGGCGACGCTCGCCGGCGGCTGCTTCTGGGGCGCGCAGGAGCTGCTGCGCCAGCTCCCGGGCGTGATCTCGACCTCGGTCGGCTACACCGGCGGGACCACGAAGGACCCGCGGTACGAGGACGTGCACACCGGCCGCACCGGCCACGCCGAGGCGGTGCAGATCATCTACGATCCCGCCAAGGTCACCTACGAGGCGATCCTGCGCTACTTCTTCCGGCTGCACGATCCCACGACGAAGAACCGGCAGGGCAACGACGTGGGCACGCAGTACCGGTCGGCCATCTTCTACCACGACGAGGGGCAGCGCGAGGTCGCCGAGCGGGTGCGCGCCGACGTGAACGCGAAGGGGCGCTGGGCCGGCCGCGTCGTCACGGAGATCGCGCCCGCGGGGCCGTGGTACTCGGCCGAGGCCTACCACCAGGACTACCTGAAGAAGCACCCCGGCGGGTACACGTGCCATTACCTGCGGGACTGAGAGAAGGCGCGATCGAGTGGCCCTGTGCCCGTTGACGTCGGCGTTGACCTTGACGTGGACTTCGACGGCGACGTGAACGTGAACGGGGACGCCACCGTTGACGCGCGTC
>DASXVK010000548.1:0-12386 GCA_036504295.1 Polyangia bacterium | reverse complement strand
ACAGGCAGCATGGAAGGGTGGCGGCCAAGCTCCCCGACCAGATGACCGAGTGCCCGCGCCGCGCGGCGAAGCCGCGGAGGCGTACTGACGAGCCGCAGTGCGCCGCGCGGTTGCGCCCCTCCGAGCAAGGCGGGCAGGTGGTGAGCTCGCCGCGAGCGTCGGCGGCGCCTTGCTCTGCGGGCCGCTCGAAAGAGGAAAACTGGCGTCCTCCTCTGGCTGGGTCGAATGTCGACTGTGGCGCAGTTGCAACGACCCAAAAGGAGGACGCCTATGGACCGGTATATCGGACTGGACGCGCACAAGCAAACCTGCCTGCTCGCGGTGCTCGACGCCAAGGGGAAGCGGGTGGGAGCGCCGCGTGTTGTGGAGACCAACGGGGAGGCGCTGGTCGCCGCGGTGCAGAGCATCCCGGGGCGCCGGCACCTGTGCCTCGAGGAGGGGACGCACAGTGCGTGGCTCCACGAGCTGCTGGGACCGCAGGTGGACGAGATCGTGGTGACGGTGCCGGAGAAACGGCGGCGCGGGTCGAAGAGCGATGCCGCGGATGCCGAGGCGCTGGCCGAGGCGCTGCGGGTGGGGGCGGTCAGGACGAGGGTGTTCAAGGCGCCGCCGCAGTTCGCGGCGTTGCGCGACGCGGTGCGGGGCTACGGCACGGCGGTGCGCGACGTGACGCGGACCAAGAATCGGTTGCGCTCGCTGTTTCGCGCGCGGGGGGTGCCAGTCGGGCCCGAGGTGTACGGCCCGGAGCGGATGGCACTGGCGGCCCAACTGCCGCCCAGCAGTCGGCGGCTGGCGGAGGTGTGGGGGGCGCAGCTCGACGCGCTCGCGCAGGTGCGGGGCACGGCGGAGGCGTGGCTCGAGGAGGAGGCCAAGCGGCACGCGATCATCGGCCGCTTGGCGACGGTGCCGGGGCTGGGGCCGATCCGCTCGGCGCAGATCGTCGCGATCACCGTAACGCCCCACCGGTTTCGGACCCGGCGGCAGTTCTGGAGCTACAGCGGGCTGGCGATCGTGACGCGCAGCTCGGCCGAGTGGCAGCAACTCGACGGCCGACCCGTACGGGTGCGGGAGCCGCAGACCCGGGGTCTCAACCGCAACCGCCACCCGCTGCTCAAGGCCGTGTTCAAAGGCGCCGCGAAGACGATCATCAACCAGCTGCCGGAGCATCCGCTGCACCAGGCGTATCAACGCCTCGTCACCAGCGGCACCAAGGACACCCTCGCCCGGCTGACGCTGGCCCGCAAGGTGGCGAGCATCACGCTGGCGCTGTGGAAGCGCGACGAACGTTACGACCCCGCGCATCACGCGGGACGACAGAGCGGGTAGGCGGCGCGGACCCTGACGGTCGGAGTCCGACCCATGGCGTCCACGGCGTCCATCTGCGACGGGAACGGTTCGAGGGAGAGCATCCACCCGTCTCCTGGTCCGCTCCGACGCGAGGAGCGGTCCCCCAAAACAGGCTATGCCCCCTCGGAGTACCGAATGAAGCGATTGGCCCACGAGGCCCAACCAGAAGTGTGGTGCCCCCTTTTGCGGAGAGCACAACAACGCTTCCCGTCCGTCGTCAGCCGCGCTACGCGACGCCAGCCAGCGGAGGAGCCGACCCAGGCAAGTCAGTCGTACCGGGGACTCGCGAGCCCGGCGCGCTGATCGGACGTAATGCCAGTCCCGGCGGTGGCCGCCCGATGTCGGGATTCGGGCGAACGGACGAGTTTGCCCTTGACATCTCCCTTCCCAGAAGGGAGACGAGGAGACGGGGAGCTCGGAGAGAGTCTGTTCGGGTTTGGTCGTGCCAGCCGCGAAAGGCCTCTGCTCCCGCGAACCTCAGCCAACCCAACCCCAATAAACTCCCCGCCTCCCCGTCTCCCTGTTCATTCTTCACGGCTCGGGCGCTGCGGCGCGCGGCGGGGGCGCCCCCGTCCGCGCCGGGAACGGCCCCAGCTCCCGGTCCAGCCGCTTGAGGAAGCTGTAGTACGGGGGGTTGAGCCCGGGGATGCGGGCGCTCACCCACTCGTAGCCCTGGTTGCGCCAGTACGCGGCGTCGCCGGGCGGCGGGTGGTAGGGGCCGTACTCGCCGAGGCGGTAGGTGTGGCACACGACGGTCGGACGCGGCCGCGGGGGCGGCGGCGGGGCGTCCTTCTTCGTGCCGGGACAGGGCCGGTTCTCGACCACGTACTCGTTGCACGCGAACTTCTGGTGACCGGGCCGGTCCGTGACCGCCGGCACCCAGTGCGCGATGTACGCGTTCGTCAGGCCGAACGCGTCGAGCGTCGGCACGTTGCCGGCGTAGTACGGCTGCGCGCCCGCGCCGCCGACGGTCATGCTGTCGTCGGGCCGGAGCACGGTCGCGAACCACTTGCCCACCAGGGCGCGATCGTCCGCGAACTTCTTGAGATAACCGACCGTGTCGATGCCGCGGTCGGCCCCGATCGTGCGTAGCGAGCGCAGGCTGGCGCCGAACGACGAGGCGGCGAACAGGGCGACGACGGCGGCGACGGCGAGCGCGGCGGCCGGCCGGCCGGCGTGCGGCGCGGCGCGCTCGGCCGCCCGGCGCAGCGCCTCCTGCGCGACGAGCGCGAGCAGCGGCGTCAGCGGCACGAGGAAGCGGTAGAGGCCCATGAAGTCGCCGCCCACCTTCGCCACGTAGACGAAGAAGGGCGCGACGATGAGGGCCGCGTAGCCCAGGAGCACGCGCCCGCCCCGCTCGTCCCGGCGTGGCCAGCCCACGACGACGAGCGGCAGCAGGACCAGCAGCTCGTGGTCGACCACGAAGCGCCACAGGTAGTAGAGGCCGCGGTCGACCGTGCCCGGCCCGCCCGAGGACTTGATGTAGAAGGTGTTGGGGAACGGCCAGCCGTAGTAGCGCCAGCGCCAGGCGAAGTAGGGCACCACGATGAGGAGGAAGAGGCCGCCGAAGGCGAGCTCGCGCCGCGACGGCCGGAAGCGCCGGGCGCGCAGGTCGCACAGCCCGCGGTGCAGGAGCGTCAGGGCGAAGAGGAAGCTGCCCTCGGGCCGCGTGAGCGCGGCGAGCGCGAAGGGCACCGCCGCGAGGAGCGGATCGCGCCCGCGCAGGTGGTCCTCGAGGTAGAGCGCGACGCCCGCGAGGAAGCAGAAGGTGAACATCTGGGTCTCGAGCCCACCCGAGGCCCAGGCCGCGTACCCGCCGGTCGCCGCGAGGAGCAGCGGCGCCACGGCGTCCCACGGCGTGCGGCGGCCGCCGTGCAGCGCCGCCCCGAGCCGCAGCGTCAGCAGCAGCCCGCCGAGCGCGAGGAGGGCCCCGAGCACGCGCGAGCTCACCTCCGGGCGCGCCCCGAGCTTCATGCAGCCGGCGAGGGTGACGGTCCAGAGGAAGTTCGTGAAGCCTTCGACCCGCTCGCCGAGGTTGAAGACGAGCTGCCCGTGCTGCGCGAGGTTGCGCGCGTAGCGGAACGAGATGTACGCGTCGTCGGTGACGAAGTTGAAGAGCAGGATGTGGCCCGCGAGCAGCGCGGCGGCGCCGACGACGAGGGCGAGGCGGGCGAGGCGGGGCGCGGCCATCGAGTGGCGATGGTGTATCAGATGCGCCGCGGGGTCGCAACGGGCGGTGGGGACGCCCCCAGCCCAACGTGGGCGTAGACGTAGACGTGGACTTTGACGTGAACCTGGACCTGGACGTGGTCGATGACCGTTGACGCCGCACCCCGTCAACGGGGGCGACCCCGTTCACGTCCACGTCGCCGTCAAGGTCCATGTCAAGGTCGACGTCAACGTTTCGTCGGTCCACGCGCCGCGTTGACAGGGGCCCGGGGCGCGTACAGTATTCCCTGCTGCCATGGCGGACACTGCCCCCGAAGAGCCGGTCGCGACGCGCGCCGCGCCGGCGCCTGGCCGCGCGTCCCTCGCGCTGGCGGGGCTCTACGCGGGCGCGGGCGGCGGCGCCCTCGCGGCGCTCGTCGACTTCGCGCTCGGGGCCGGGCGCGTCGGGCAGTTCCTGCCGGGGCCGATGGGGCGGCTGACGCTGGCGCTCTTCCTCCTCGGGCTCTACGGCCTCTTCGGCGCGCTGGTCGGCGCGGTGCTCGGCCTCGCCGGCGCGGTCCTCGGCCGCGGCTCGGACCTCGGCCCCCTCGCCCAGGGCGCGGCGGCCCGCCTCGCGGCCCGCCGGCGCGACGACCCGACCGCGGGCCTGGCCGTGACCGCCTGGGCGATCGTCCTGCCCATCATGCTCGGCGCCGCGGCCCTCACCATCTTCGCCGCCGCGCTGACCGCGATCGTCCGCTTCCACCACCCCGGCCTCATCGCCGCGCTCATCGCCACCGCCGCGACCGGCGTCGTCCTCGGCGGCATCGTCCTCGCCTTCCCGCTGCAGCGCCTCGTGCTCGCGCTCCTGCGCCTGGCGGGGCGCGGCGCCGCCGGCCGCGCGCTCGGCTCGCCCGCCGGCGCGGTCGCCGCCTTCGTCGTCACCTGCGGCCTGCCGCTGCCCGTCGTCGCCGCCCTCACCTGGGAGACGACGCGCCTGCTGCCGTTCCGCCCGTTCGTCGTCGCCTTCGTCTACCTCGCCGGCGCGGTCCTCTGCTTCGCGCTCGGCCGGCGCGCCGCCCGCCGCGGCCGCCTGGGGCCGCTCGGCCGGCCGCGCTGGCGCGCCGCCGTCGCCGTCGTCCTCCTCGCCGCGCTCCTCGGTCTGGCGCTCGCCGGCGGCCGCTTCGAGCGCGTGCGCAAGGCCGCCTCGTCGTACGCCGCGTTCGCCGCGCCGCTCAGCCTCGCGCTGCGCGCCGCCATCGATCTCGATCGCGACGGCTACTCGCCGGTCCTCGGCGGCAACGACTGCAACGATCTCGACGCCGACGTCAACCCGGGCGCCTTCGACTGGCCCGACGACGGCATCGACCAGAACTGCGACGGTGTCGACGCCACGGTGCGGCGCTCGAAGCCCCCGCCGGTCGCGGCGATCCCGCCCACCGTCCCCCAGAACCCCAACATCCTCCTCGTCACCATCGACACCGTCCGCGCCGACCACTACGGCGCCTACGGCTACCCGCGCGCGACCAGCCCCGCCCTCGACGCCCTCGGCCGCGAGGGCGCGGTGTTCGAGAACGGCTTCGCCCACGCCCCCTCGACGCGCTACTCGATGCCGGCCATCCTCACCGGCCGCTTCCCCTCGCGCATCAACTGGGGCACCGCGTGGTGGCCGAACGTGCTGCCCGACAACCCGCGCCTCCCGGTGGCCCTCAAGCAGGCCGGCTACACGACGGGCGCCATCTTCAACTACCGCTACTTCGACACGATCCGCCAGTTCGACATCGGCTTCGACGTCTACGACAACGCGAACTCGCGCCTGCACCAGGGCACCTACGACCCCGCCACGCACGGCTCGTCGGCGCGCGAGCAGACCGACGCCGCCATCCGCTTCGTCGACCAGCACCAGGGGCAGAAGTTCTTCCTCTGGGTGCACTACTACGATCCGCACTGGTTCTACGAGGCCCACCCCGACGACCCGACGACGGTCTTCGGCCAGGGCGCAGCCGCCGCGGGCAAGGCGGGCGGCCGCCCCGGCGACCTCGTCGACCTCTACGACGGCGAGATCCGCTACACCGACAACCAGTTCGCGCGCCTCGTCGCGCACCTCAAGGAGCTCGGCCTCTACGACCGCACCATCTTCGTCGTCACCGGCGACCACGGCGAGGGCTTCGGCGAGCACGGCATCGACTTCCACGGCTACCACCTCTACAACCCGCAGACCAAGGTGCCGATCGTCGTGCGCGTGCCCGGCCTCGCGCCGCAGCGGCCGCGCGAGCCCGTGAGCCACGTCGACCTCGTCCCGACGCTCGTCGAGCTCGCCCGCGGCCGCCTCGATCCCCGCTTCCTCGGCCGCAGCTTCGTCGACCTGCTCGCCACCGGCGCCGGGCCCGCGCGGCGCATCTTCCAGGAGGTCATGTACGAGGGCCCCACGGTGCGCAAGGCCATCGTCGCGCGCGACTGGAAGCTCATCTACAACGCGGTCCCCGACCAGACCTTCGAGCTCTACCACCTCAGCGAGGACCCGCTCGAGACCCACGACGTCTCGGGCCGCCCCGAGACCGCCGCCGTCGCGGCGCCGCTCAAGCGCGAGCTGCTCGCGTGGATGGAGCAGGAGGGCATCCCCGAGGACTGGCACGAGCGCGTGGATCCGGCGGTGCGCAAGAAGGGCCAGCCGCGCTTCACGCCGCGCCACCCGCTCGACGTCCGCTTCGGCGACGCGGTGCGCCTCTATGGCTACGACGTCGCCGCGACCACGGTGCCCCGGGGCGGCACCCTCGACGTGACGTGGTACTTCGAGTCGCGCGCCCCGCTCAAGGGGCCCTGGCGCATCTTCCTGCACGGCGTCGGCCCCGGCTTCCTCCAGGGCGACCACGATCCCGTCGAGGGGCTGCTGCCGCTGCGCCAGTGGCCGCGCGGCGCGACCATCGCCGACCGCCAGCGGCTGCCGATCCCGGCGCACCTGCGCCCCGGCACCTACACGCTCTTCATGGGCATCTTCGCCGGCCGCCAGCGCCTGCCCGCCCGCGGCCCCGCGGCCGACCCCAAGCAGGACCGCGCCCAGGCGCTGACGATCACCGTGACGCCGTAGCGCCGCGCAAGATTGACCGCAACCGCCGCGCGCGCCGGACGATAAGCCGGGCGTATCCGCGAACGGAGGCCGGTCATGTCCGAGATCCAGAACCAGTCCTGGCGCGACGCCGTGTGCCGCAACTGGGGGAGCCTGTCCGACGGGGCGTACGCCACCGCCGCCACGCCGCCCCCGCTCAAGCTCGCCCGCGACGCCGTGTGCGGGCGCCACGTGATCGCGAAAGCCAAGGCGCCGCCGCCCCCGCCCCCGCGCGCGCCCGTCGATATCGTCGTCCACCGCGGCATGCAAGCCATGCGCCCCGCCGTCAAGGACGCCACGAACGAGCTGCTCGCGCACACGAGCCAGGGCGGGCGCGAGCTCGCCCCGCTCCTGGCCGAGATCGGCGGCGGTGCGGGGAAGGCGGCGTTCGTCGTCGAGGTGGGCAACGGGGTCATGCTGTTCTTCGAGATGATCGGCGAAATCGCCAAGGCCAAGGTGCACGGCGACCAGGACGCGTCGCGCCGCGCGGTCGGCAAGGGGTTCGCGACGGTCGCCGCCGAGGTCCTCAGGCGCGGCCATCTGACGCCGCTGACGTGCGCGGGGCTGAAGCGGCAGGCTCTCCAGCAGGCGCCGACCCTCAAGGATGACATGTGGCGCGGCGCCGTGGCCGCGGCGAAGCTCATGCAGGAGCTCAGCCCGGCGCAGCGCCGCGAGTTCGAGGCGGCCGTGCTGAAGGCGACCCCGCGGGTGCATGCCGAAGGCGCGCCCGAGCGCGTCCTCGAGAAGAAGATCCAGGCCCTCTTCGACGGCGCCCATCTCACCGGGCGCGACGTGTGGTACTGACCATGAGCGACATCGTGTGCGGCGACTGCGGCAGCCCGTGCCCCTCCACCCGGGGCTGCCCGAAGTGCGGCGGGCCGGTCTTCGACCGCGCGACGGAGACGGGCCGGGCGGCGGCCCAGACGTATGTCGGCCTTCAGGGCGACGCCGCGTCGGTGAGGACGGCGGCAGGCCTCGAGATCCCCTTGGCCCTGCTGAGTCTCGCGGCGATGGCGGTCTGGTACGCCTTCGACGGCTGGGCGTCCTTCGCGGGCGAGATGGGCGTTTGCCTCTTCGGGGCCGCCTGGTACGTCCTCATCGACTGGAACGGCGAACGCGCGCGCCGAAAGGCAGCCGCCCGGATCGCGGGCACGCCGCTGACGACCACCGTGACGCCGTAGCGCCGCCGGGGCGGACGCCGCTACAATGGGGCCAGGCGCGCGGCCTCTCGGGCCGCGGCCGCGGAGGTCCGATGCGCGTCGCGTCCCTGCTGCTCTCCCTCGCTCTCGCCGCGTGCGGCGGCGGCTCGGTCATGCCGGGTCAACGCCAGTGCGGCCCCGACACGCCGTGCCCCGGGGACGAGGTCTGCTCCGGCATCGGCGTCTGCGTCGGACGCGACGGCGGCCCCCCGCAGACCGACGCCGCGCGCACCGACGCCCCGCCCGCCGACGCGGCGCCGGCGGACGCCTGCGCGGTCGCGTGCGGCGCGGGCTGCTGCGGCGCGGGCGAGGTGTGCCTCGACGGCGGCGCGTGCAAGACCGACCTCGGCGGCTGCCAGCAGAACGGCGAGTGCCAGGCCGACTCCCACTGCGTCGACGGCCACTGCATCCCGTACGAGGCCGGCGAGTCGAACCCCGAGTGCCACCGCGTCGTGGTGATCGGCATGTTCTCGCCGACGCTGCACTGCGAGTGGAAGGGCGGCGAGGCGGGCGATCCCTACCCCGATCACGTCCAGGTGCTCTCGACGCCGGTGGTGGTGGACTTCGACTTCGACGGCACCCCCGTCACGCGCAAGCCGGCGCTCGTCTTCGCCTCCTACAACCAGCTCGACGGCGCCTGCGGCCTGGGCAGCGACGGCACCGGCGCGACCGGCTACGGCATCCTGCGCGTGGTCGACGGCAAGACCTGCCAGACCCTCTACACCATCGACGCCGCGAAGGTGAACGGCGCCAGCACGCCGAGCGTCGGCGACCTCGACGGCGACGGCCGGCCCGAGATCGTCGCGCTCTCGGCGACCGGCGGCCTGGTCGCGTTTCGCTACGACCCGGCGCAGGGCAAGTTCGTCGTCTTCTGGGTGAGCCACAACGCCGACGGCACGGCCTCGAACCCGGCCGCGGCCATGTGCATGTGGACCGGGCCCTCGCTCGCCGACCTCGACGACGACGGCGTGCCCGAGGCGCTGCTCGGCGGCGTCGTCTACGACGCGACCGGCAAGGTCGTCGACGACCATCTCGGCGCGCTGCACACGATGGGCACCGGCATCTTCCCCGTGCTCGCCGACGTCGACGGCGACGGCCGCGTCGAGCTCGTCGACGGCGCCACCGCCTACAGCTTCGACCCGCCGACCCACCAGTACGTCCTGCGCGCCTCGGGCCTGGGCACGGCGGGCTGGACCGCGGTCGCCGACTTCGGCACCTTCGGCGCCAATCCGGCCGCCGACAGCTTCACGACGCTCGATCAGCTGGCCGAGATCGCGGTCGTCGGCGGCGGCCTCGCCCGCATCCAGACCGTCGACGGCCGGGTCGTGTTCGGCCCCGTGAGCCTGCCCGGCTCGAGCGGCGGCGGCCCGCCGACCATCGGCGACTTCGACGGCGACGGGCTGCCCGAGCTCGCCGCCGCGGGCAGCGACTCGTACACGATCTTCGACCCCAACTGCAAGGCCGCCGCGCCCGATCCGGTGCGCTGCCCGACGCCGCGCGACCCCACCGGCGTCAACGGCTTCCCCGACGGGATCCTCTGGTCGAGCGCCTCGCAGGACCACAGCTCCAACGTCACCGGCTCGTCGATCTTCGACTTCGACGGCGACGGCCACGCCGAGGCCATCTACGCCGACGAGTGCTACGTCCGCGTCTACCGCGGCGCCGACGGCGTCGTCATCTTCTCGCAGCCGCGCACCTCGTGCACCTGGCACGAGAACCCGATCGTCGCCGACGTCGACGGCTCCTTCCAGTCGAAGCTGGTGGTGCCGTCGAACGAGAACTGCTCGGTCCAGTGCGCCGCGGTCGACCCGATGTTCACGGGCCTGCGCTGCCAGACGAGCGCTGACTGCCCGAGCGCGCTGCCGTGCGCCGCCGGCTTCTGCCGCTGCCAGCAGGACGCCGAGTGCGGGCAGACCGGCGTCGGCGGCGGCTTCTACTGCCAGGACCCGCCCGCCGGCACCGCCGGCGCGGGCAAGACCTGCCGCGCCGGCCACGTCATCACCGGCGGCGCCGCGTACGGCGTGCCGACCGTCAAGTACCACGGCGTGCGCATCTACGCCGACGTGCTCGACCGCTGGGTCAGCTCGCGCATGATCTGGAGCCAGCACGCCTACGCGATCACGCACATCTCCGAGACCGGCACCGTCGCGCGCACCTCACAGTGGAGTCAGAACTTCAAGACGGCCGGGCTCAACAACTTCCGCCAGAACACCCAGGGCGACCTCAAGCCGAACGACTCGCCCGACACGACCTCGGCCGGCATCGCCTGGAGCTGCGACGCGGCGTACACGCTCCACCTCGCGGTGCAGATGTGCAACCGCGGCACCGCCCCGGTCGGCGCGGGCACGCCGCTCGCGTTCTACAAGAACGACCCCGCGAGCCGCGTCGTCCTCTGCACCGCCGCGACCCCCGGCATCCTCGACCCCGGCGCCTGCATCGCGCTCGCGTGCGACGCGCCGAACCAGACGCCGAACGAGATCTTCTCGGTGACCGCGGTCGCCGACGACCCGGGTACGGGGACGCCGCGCTACGCCGAGTGCCTCGGCACGAACAACACGATGACGGTGGCGGACGTGATGTGCCCGTGGCTGGGCTGAGGGACGCTAGGTCCCGGCGGAGTAGTCGTCGCGGTACGTGACCTGCTCGGGCGTGAGCGTGTCGATGCCGAGCCCCATCGTCTGGAGCTTGAGCAGCGCGAGCTCCTGGTCCTGCGCCGGGTCGATGTCGTAGACCTTCGACTTGAGGCTCTTGCCCTCCTTCGCCAGGCGCACGAGCGCGAGCGCCTGGTTGGCGAAGCTCATGTCCATGACCTCGGAGGGGTGGCCCTCGGCGGCCGCGAGGTTGACGAGGCGGCCCTGGGCGAGCAGGTAGACGCGGCGCCCGTCCTTGAGGGTGTACTCCTCGCAGTTGTCGCGGATGCGGCGCTTCGACTGCATGCGCGCCTCGAGATCGCCGATGTTGATCTCGACGTCGTAGTGGCCCGTGTTGCAGACGACGGCGCCGGTCTTCATGACGTCGTAGTGGCGGCCGAAGATGATGTCGCGCATGCCGGTGGCGGTGATGAAGACGTCGCCCACCTTGGCGGCCTCGTCCATCGGCATGACCCGCATGCCCTCGAGCGTGGCCTTGAGCGCGGCCGTCGGCTTGACCTCGGTGACGATGACGTTCGCGCCCATGCCCTTGGCGCGGGTCGCGACGCCCTTGCCGCAGTGGCCGTAGCCGGCGACGACGATGTTCTTGCCCGCGAGCAGGATCGAGGTCGCGCGCAGGATGCCGTCGAGGGTCGACTGGCCGGTGCCGTACACGTTGTCGAAGTCCCACTTCGTCTCGCAGTCATTGACCGCGATGACGGGGTAGAGCAGCTTGCCGGCGGCGTCCATGGCGCGCAGGCGGTGCACGCCCGTCGTCGTCTCCTCGGTGCCGCCGTAGAGCCCCTTCGCGAGCTCCTGGTGCTTGGTGTGCACGGTGACGATGAGGTCCGCGCCGTCGTCGAGCGTGAGGGTCGGCTTGAAGTCGAGGGTGCGCTCGATGCACCAGTAGAACTCCTCGACGTTGAGGCCGTGCCACGCGTAGATCGACGTCCCCTCGGAGGCGAGCGCGGCGGCGACCTCGTCGTTGGTCGACAGCGGGTTGCAGCCCGACCACGACACCTCGGCGCCGGCGGCGCGCAGGGTGCGCACGAGGACCGCCGTCTCCTTGGTCACGTGCAGGCAGCCGGCCACCTTCATGCCGGCGAGCGGCTTCGAATCCTTGAACCGGGCGCGCAGCGTCATGAGGACCGGCATGCGCGACTCGGCCCAGTCGATGAGCCGATGGCCCGACTCCGCCAGCTTGAGATCGGCGACCTTGAAATTCTCCATTCCTCTCACCTCCGTTGGGACGGCGGTAGATATTCCAGTATCCGGCCGCCGCGTCAAGGCCGCTGCGGCTGCCGGCCGCCGTAACGCTGGCGGTGGCGCGACCTGTCCATATAATAGATGGCGCCTTTCGCGAGCTTCGCGATGACCTCACCAACTCGTCAGTGTCCCGTCTGCGGGGCGTCCGTCGACCCGCTGCGCGCCCGCTCCGTCATGATCTTTGGCGGGGCAAAACGCTACTTCTGCGGGGCCGAGCACAAGGCCGCCTTCGCCGCGGATCCGGCCCGCTACGCCGGCGACGCGCCGGTGGCGCCGGCCGTGCCGCCGCCGCCCGCGGCGCCCGAGAAGCCCGCGCCGGTCAAGCTGCCGAAGCTCGTCCTGCACGAGACCTCGCAGCCGACCGTCGTGCCCTCGAAGCTGCGCCTGACCCCGCTGCGCTCGCAGCAGCACCCGACCGGCGCCGCCCTGCGCGCCCCGGCCATGAGCCCGGCGACCCTCGCCCGCGCCGCCCGGCCGATCGCCGCCGCCGCCGGTGAGCCCGCGGCCGCGCCCGCGCTGCTCGCGGCCGCGCGCGAGTCGGGCCGGCTGCCCGCGGCCGCGCCCGACGGGGTCGCTGACGCCGCGCCCGACGGGGTCGCTGACGCCGCGCCCGCGGCGCCGGCGCCCGCGCCCGCGGCCCCCGCCGCGCCCGGCGAGCGGCTGCTCTTCGACATCGGCGGCATGACCTGC
>DASXVK010000547.1:0-3853 GCA_036504295.1 Polyangia bacterium | reverse complement strand
CCGCCCGAGGTAGCACCATCGTCGGCACGGACGCGCGGGCCGACGCGGCCGGCACGGGCGCGGGCGCCGGGGGCGGCGGCTCCGCCGCGTAGCGCGCGCTGATCCGCGGCGAGGACGCCGGGCTCTCGGCCTTCTTGCCGCTCTTGCCGGCGTGCGGGCGCGGCTCCGCCGGCGCATCCCCCGCCTCCGGGTCGCTCAGACCGCGGCGCATGTTGTGGAAGACCCGCGAGCAGATCGTCTGCAGGGTCTTCATGACCCCGTCGCCGGCCGCGGCCGAGGCCTGGTGGACGGGCAGCTTCAGCGCGTTGAGGTCCGCGTCGAGCTCCTCCGGGGACAGGACCTCGGGCAGGTCGCGCTTGTTGTACTGCAGCACGATCGGCAGCGTATCGGGATCGATCCCCAGCTCGGTGAGGTTGTCCCGCAGGTTCTGCCAGCTCTCGATGTTCGCGTCGCGCATGCTCCGCTGCGAGTCGGCGACGAAGACGATGCCGTCGACGTCCTTCAGCACCATCTTGCGGGTCCGGTTGTACTTCACCTGGCCGGGCACCGTGTAGAGCTTGAACTGCACGTCGATGCCGCGGATCTTGCCGACGTCGAGCGGCATGAAGTCGAAGAAGATCGTGCGATCGCCCTCGGTGGCGAGGGACATCAGCTGCTTCGCCTGGGGGCTGCGCTGGTTCACCTGCTGCAGGTTGGTCGTCTTGCCGCAGCGCCCCGGACCGTAGTAGACGATCTTGCCGACGATGAACTTCGATTTGGCGTCGATGTGTGCCATCAGTCGCCCCCTGTCGTTCTCATGCGGGACAATGAGTGCCGGACCTCGTCGAGCACCCCGCCGAGCACGCGGCGGAGCTGGGTCAGGTCGGCGGTCGACTCCCGACACTCGTGCCAGAGGCGGCGCTGCCGCTCCGCCTCGCGGCGGATGGCCTCGTCGACGCTCTGGAGGTCGGTCTCCGCCGCCGCCCGCGCCCGGTGCAGCTCGACGATCGCGGCCTTGACGCGCTCGAACTCCTGCGCGATCTCGTCGGCCCGCGCGATGCGCGCGCGGACCTGTTCACTCAGCTCGTCGAGCTCGCGGCGGCACCGGTCGGTCTCCTGCTCCGCCTCGCGCTCGGTGCGCCGCAGCTCCTCCTGCTCGACCACCTGCGCGCGCAGCTCGCGCTCGAGCGCGTCCACGCGGCGCTCGAGGCCGCGGCGGCGGTCGCGGAGGTCGAGCAGACGCCCGGCGCCGTCGCGCCGCCCGCCGGCGGCCGCCCGCAAAAGCTCGAGATCGATGATTTCGCCACCCGCCACGCGCGGCCTCCGCTACGTCTGGCTCCCCGCGAGCCGCTGGCTGTGGGCGCCCACCTCGAGGATGGAGCGCCGGATGTCCTCGATCGCGCGCTTCGACTCTTCGAGCTCGAGGCGCAGCGCCTCGCCCGACTCGGTCGCCACGCCGAGCTCGCCCTCGAGCACGCGGATGCGCCCCGCGAGCTGGTCGCGCTGCTGCGTGAGGTCCTCGACCCGGCCGCGCAGCTCGCCCACCGCCTGCATGGCACGGCCGAGCTGGGCCTCGATGCAGCGCGCCTCCTCGACCGCGTCGTCCCGCTCGGCGGCCACGCGCTCCGCGTCGCGCTCGCGCTGCCGGAGCTCGCTCTCCAGCTTGAGCCGGCGGTCCTCCGCCTGGTCGAGCCGCTCGGCCATGTCCCGGCGCTCGCGCTGCAGGTGCAGCACCTCCGCCCGGACGTCGTCGACGGTGGCGCCCTCCTGCTCGAGCCGCGCGAGGCGATCGGCCAACTCGCCGCGCTGCCGCTCGGCGCCCCGGGCGGCCTCGCGCGCGGCGCCGAGCTCGGTCTCGAGCGCCTCGTTCACGGACATCACCTTCACGAGCTGAGCCTCGAGGTCGTGGAGCATCTGGGCGACACCCGTCACGGTGTCCTTGAGGCCCCGCCCGGCCGTCGCCGGCCCCGCCGCCGCGCCGGTCTCGGGCGCGGTCCCGGGCCCGCGGGGGCCGTCGAGCTTCATGCCCAGGATGTCGTCGATGTCCATGGTGCCCTTCGGACGCTTGCCCATGCTCGCCTCACAGTGTCTTGTTGACCTTCGCCACCACGAGCTGGATGGCGGCGCGCATCGTCTCGAGCACGCCCACCCCCTTCGCCGCGACCGCCTCGAAGTCGGGCGCCTGGTGGCGGTTGATCTCCCGGCGCAGCTCGTCGACGGTGCTGACCGGCTCCAGATCGCGCTTGTTGTACTGGATGACGTGCGGCACGCTCGGGAGCGCGAGCCGCATCTCCTGCAGGTTCTCTTCGAGGTTGATGAAGCTGTCGACGTTGGCCTCGAAGCGGTCGACCTGGGAGTCCGCGACGAAGATGACGCCGTCGACGTCCTTGAGGATGGCCTTGCGCGACAGGTTGTAGAAGGACTGCCCGGGGACGGTGTAGAAGTTGAAGCGCGTCTCGAGGCCCTTGATCTTGCCGAGCGACATCGGGACGAAGTCGAAGAAGAGCGTGCGCTCGGTCTGCGTGGCGAGGGACATCATCTTGCCGCGCAGCTTGGGGTCGGTCTTCTCGTAGATCACCTTGAGGTTGGTGGTCTTCCCCCCCATGCCCGTGCCGTAGTAGACGAGCTTGAGGTGAATCAGCCGCTTCTTGACGTCAACGTATGGCATCGACGGCCTTTGCCCTCGTCGCTACTTGGTGATCCGCTCGCGCCCGAGGCGCGCGCGGATGCCGCGCACCATGGCGTCGAGCTCCTCGAGCGCCGCGCGGGAGCTGCCCAGCTCCTCGCGTTGCCGGTGCAGCGCCTGCGTGAGGTCCTCGAGCTGCTGGCGGCGGCGGCTGAGCCGGTGCTCGGCGTCCCGGCGCGCCGCGGTGTAGAGGTCGCGCTGGGCCAGGAGCTGGGCGCGCAGGCCGGTGGACTCGGCCAGCCAGCGGTCCAGCTCGGTGCCGGCGTGGCGCACGCGCTCGAGCTCGGCGCCGAGCCGCGCCCGCTCGTCGCGCAGCGCGCCGACCCGGGCGCGGGCGCGGGCGGCGTCGACGCGCACCTCGTCGAGCCGCGCCCCGAGGCGCTCGGTGGCGGCCGCGAGCGCCGCGACCTCGCCGGCGAGCCGGTCCTCCTCGTCGGGGACGCCGGCGTCGCGGTCCCCGGTGGGCGCGGGGGCGAACGCCGCGACGGGCACCGCGGCCGGCGCCGCGGCCGGCTCGGACGCGGGCTCCGGCGGCTCGCCGCGCAGCCACGCGAGCACCCGGGCCACCTGGTCGCGGCCGAGGCCGCTCACCGCGGCGATCTCGTCGGGACGCGCGCCCTCGAGCTGGGCGTCGAGCACGAGCCCCGCGCGGGCGAGGCGGGCGGCCGTCTCGCTGGCGCCCGGCATGCCGGCCAACCGCTCGACCAGCGGCCGCCCCTTCACCGCGTCGTGCGCGGCCCCGAGGTCCTCCGAGATCTGGCGCAGATCGAGGATCAGCTCCAGCACGGCCTCCCGCCCGTCGCGGTCCACGGCGGCGCCGCCGACGAGGGGGAGCTGCGCGACCGCCTCCTCGAGCCGGCGGAGGTTGTCGGACACGGCCGCGAAGCTCATCTTCTCGGCGGCCTCGCGCAGCGACCCGGCCGCGGCCAGGAACGAGGCGTGCACCTCGGCGCCACCGCCGCCGAGGAGCTGGTGGCACAGCTCCTCGAGCGGGTCGAGGTACTGGGGCAGCGACGTCGCGAAGATGCCGCGCATCTCCTCGATCTGGCGTTCGTCGAGCTCGAGCCCGTCGGGCTCGCCGGCGCCGTCGCTCTCGTCCAGCCGCGGCTCCAGGCCGCTGTCGTCGTCGTCGATCATGCGCTCCGGCTCTCGTCTCGCGCGCTCAAGAGCTGGCGATAAATCGCCAGC
>DASXVK010000546.1:0-6241 GCA_036504295.1 Polyangia bacterium | reverse complement strand
CGCATCTACCTCGGCGGCAACCTGCGCGTCCGCGAGGGCACCGCGCTCTTCGCGAACGCCGAGGCGCTCTTCAACCTGAACCCCGAGAAGGTGCCGTGGGCGGACGCGCCGGCGGACAACCCCTACAAGCTCGTGCCCGAGTTCCGCGACACGCGCGTGCTCACCAAGCTCGGCCTCACGACGAAGCTGTGGCGCAACGTCAACTTCAGCTTCAGCTTCGCGCTCAAGTACGACCAGAACCCGGCGCCGCGGCCGGCGATCAAGGACGCCGCCGGCACCGTGGTCCCGTTCGCGCCGGGCTTCGTGCCGTTCGTCGACCGCCTCGACACGATCACCGAGGCCGCGCTGATCGTCAACTTCCTGTAGGCCGCCGCCGCGACCGGGGCCGCGCCCCCCAGCCGAGGCCGCGAGGCTCCACCCGCCGCGCCGCGCCGCCGTCGTCGTCACCAAGTAACGGCAGCCACTTACCACGGAGTCCTTCAACCACTGCATGCGCTCTGGCGCGCGGCACGACGCTTGCTTGACTCTGCCCCGGAGGATTGCATCCCGTGTCGGATCTGCCGCTCCGGTTCGGTCCGTACCTGCTCGAGCGCAGGCTCGCGGTCGGCGGCATGGGCGAGCTCTTCATCGCGCGCCGGGTCGCGCCCGAGGGGCCGAACGGCGGCGTGGCAGGGCGGCCCTGCGTGCTCAAGCGCATCCTCCCCGAGCTGTCCGAGCGCCCCGAGTTCGTGGCCCGCTTCCACGAGGAGGCCGCCCTCGCGGTGCGGCTGCGCCACGAGTGCATCCTGCGCGTGCTCGAGGTCGGCATCTGTGATGAGCGCCACTACCTGGTGCTGGAGCACGTGGACGGCCCGGACCTGCGCCGCCTGCTCTCGGCCTGCTGGCGCGCCCGGCGGCGCCTCCCGGTCCCGGTCGCGATCTACATCGCCCACCAGCTGCTGGGGGCGCTCGCCTACGCCCACGACCTGCGGGACCGCGACGGCGAGCCGCTCGGCCTCATCCACCGGGACGTCTCCCCCTCGAACGTACTGGTCGCGCGCCAGGGCGACGTCAAGCTCATCGATTTCGGCCTCGCCAAGACGCGGGCCGCGGCGGTCTCCACCAGGCCCAACGTGCTCTTCGGCAAGGTCGGCTATCTCTCGCCGGAGCAGGCGCGCGGGTACGGCGTCGACCAGCGGTCGGACATCTACTCGGTCGGCGCCATCCTGCACGAGCTGCTGACCGGCGAGCGCCTGGTCAACGCCGAGAGCGCGGCCGATCTGCTGGAGCTGGTCGCGCACCCGACCGGCCCGGCCCCGGTGTCGTCCCTGCGCGCGGGCCTCCCCCCCGAGCTCGATCGGGTCGTGGCCCGGGCGCTCTGTCCCCAGGCGTCGCAGCGCTGGGCCAGCGCGCGCGAGCTCCAGGTGGCGCTCGCGCCGTTCCTCGGCGGCATGCCCCTGCCGGAGCTGCGCGCCACGACCGGCCAGGCGGTGGTCGACCTGCTGGGGCCCACCGACCGGCCCGCCGTGGCCGGCGACGACCCCGCGGCCGCGCCGGCCGCGATCGAGGTCGAGGGCTCGCGCGAGCCGACCGAGCGCCGGGCGCGCGCCCCCCGCGCGCGGCGCCGGCCCGACCCGGGCTTCCGCTCCGGCATCGACACGGTCTACGGCGCTCGGCCCGACGGCGAGTACCGCGTCCTGCCGGACGTCGCCGTGCTCCCGCCGGAGGGCGCCGTGACCGAGCGGCCCGGGCTGTGGCGCCGCCTGGTGCTGTGGATGCTCGGGGCGACCCTGCTGATGCTGATCATCCTGCAGGGCCTGCGCTGATCAGTCGCCGTGCCACTGGCGCACGGGGCCGGTGTCGGCGTGCACGAAGCGCGAGCGCGGGTAGTAACCGACCCCGCCGAGGTGGCGCCCCTGGACCCACGCGAGGAGCTGGCGGGTCGGCACCGCGGGGATGCGGAAGTCCACCGCGTGCCCCGTCGTGTGCTGCGACTCGCGCGCCACCTGGTGGCCCTTCTTGCGGAGCATGAGGTTGTACTTCGGCGAGCGGTAACCAGAGAGGATCTCTATTGTTTGTGCGCGGAACCGCTTCGCCGCCGCCACCAGGAGACCGAGCAGTCGGCGGTCCATGTCGCGGTGCTGGTTGGTGAAGTGGCACCGCAGGAAGCCGTTGACCGCCGCAGCGCTCGGCGGCCGGCCGGGGAGCACGGGCAGGAGCTCACGGGTCCAGGCGTTGCGCAGCGTGATCACGGCCTCGGCCCGGCCGCGCGTGGGCCGGCGAGCGGCGTGGCGCGCGCGGCTCTTGCGCTCCGCCTTCACCTGCTTCTGCGCGAGCCAGTCGGCCTTCTTGCTCTCGTCAGCGCGGGCGCTGGCGGACGCGAGCAGGAGCGCGAGCCAGATGAGGACGAGCCGCACCACGGGCCGATGATAGCAGGTCAGGCCGCCGAGCCGGATGACCCGCGCCCGCGGCCGAGCTGCACCAGCTCGTTGAGCGCGCCGGTGCGGTAGCCGGCCAGGTCGAGCGCGACCAGCTTGAAGCCGTGGGCGTGTCCGAGCTCGAGGAGCCGCTCGCGCAGCTCCACCGCCCGCCCGAGATCGCCGGGCTCCAGCTCGAGGCGCGCGAGCTGCTCGTGGTAGCGCACCCGGAGCTGGCGGAAGCCGAGCTGGCGCAGGTCCTCCTCGAAGCCGTCGACCTGCTGCAGCCGCTCCGGCGTGATGGTCGTGCCGTAGGGGAAGCGGGACGAGAGGCACGCCAGCTGCGGCTTGTCCCAGGTCCGCAGGCCGAGCTCGCGCGAGAGGGCGCGGATCTCGGCCTTGGTCAGGCCCGCCTCGACCATCGGCTGGCGGGCGCCCTGCTCCTGCGCGGCCTGCAGGCCGGGCCGGTAGTCGCCCAGATCGTCCACGTTCGTGCCGACGAGCACCTCGGCGAGGCCGAGGCGGGCCGCCACGGGCCGCGCGAGCGAGAGCAGCTCCGTCTTGCAGTGGTAGCAGCGGTCCACCGGGTTCGCCGCGAAGCCCGGCCGCTCGAGTTCGTGCGATTCGACGACCTCGAGCCGGCAACCGAGCTCCACGCACAGCGCGCGGGCATCGTCGGCCTCGGCGCGCGCCATGGTCGGCGAGACGGCGGTGAGGGCGACACAGCGCTCGCCGAGCGCCTCGTGGGCCACCTGGAGGAGGAACGTCGAGTCCACCCCGCCCGAGAAGGTGCAGAGCACGGAGCCGTAGCCCCGGAGGATGGCGCGCAGTCGTTCGAGCTTCTCGTGCATGGGCCTTATCTTGCGTCAGATCGGGGCCGCCGCCCAGCCGCGGGCCGCCGGGCGCGGGGCGTCGGCGCGCGCGGCGAGGACGAAGGCGCGCCGGGCGGGGTCGAAGCGATAGAGCGCCGCGGCGCCCGCGCGGCCGCGGCGCACCTCGACCACGAGGTGGGCGAGGGGCCAGGCCGGGGCGTCGAGGCCCAGCAGGGCGCCGCGCTCATCCGCGGGCGAGAGCGCGGCCGGGCCGTCGGCGTGGGAGTGGTAGAGGACCCGCGCGGGGCGGGCGCCGGCGAGGCTGGCCTCGAGGAACAGCAGGTCGTCGAGTCCCAGCGCGAAGGCGCCGGGGCCAGCGAGGTTGCGGCAGGGCCGCACGGTGTCCACCGGGCCGTCGCGCGGGCCCAGCAGCAGCCCGCAGCACTCGGCGGGGTACGCGGCCGCGGCGTGGGCACCCACCTCGGCGAGCGCGGCGGGCGCGATCGGGAGCGAGGCGCCCGCCGCGGCCATCGTCAGGGCTGGTACTTCGTGCCGCACACCTTGCACTTGCGGTCGGGGCCGACGAGCCCGGTGCAGGTGTCGTCGGGGCAGAGGATGCGCTCGTCCGGGTCGTACTCGGCCGCCTCCCCGGACGGCGCCGTGGCGTCCCCCGCGGGCTCGTCCGCGGGCTCGCCGATCGGCTCGCCGCTGGGCTTTTCTGGCGCGCCGGCGCGCGCCGGCGCGGCGCTCGCGGCCGGCGGCGGGCCGTCGGGCGACACCGCGCCGCAGATCTTGCACTTGCCGTCGGGGCCGATGAGCCCGGTGCAGGTGTCGTCCGGGCACAGCCGCCGGGCCTCGGGGTCGAACCCCGGCTCCTCTTCGAGCTCCTCGGTCGCGTCCATCGCCGCCTCTCGTCGTCCGGACGTCACTACATTACTTGAGGTTCTTGAAGAGGTTCTCCAGCTTGGCCTTGGCCGTCGCCAGATCGGTCTTCTGCTGCGGGGCGTCGCGCTCGGCGAAGCTGAAGTGCGTGCAGAAGTTCGAGGTCTCACGGTCGCGGATGAACTGCGACTCGGGCTCGCGGCACTTGTTGTGGAGGTTCTCGTCGTAGAGGTAGCAGTTCTTGCAGACGTGCAGGTCGTGGCCGCAGTGCGGGCAGGTGTCCAGGCGGTGCACCTTGACGCCGACCTTGACCTCGAAGACAAGCTCGTTGCCACAGTACCAGCAGTAGTAGGCCATGTTACCCATGTTCAACCTCGGCACGCATATAGCATCTTTACTGCAGAGCGGCAAGCCGCGGCCCGACGCTCAGCGGGCGCCGGCGCCGTCGACCGTTGACAGTAGCTCCCCCGTGCGGTATTGGGGAGCACCACTCGCGGAGTTTTTCCATGGCCAACATGTACGCGACTTCCGATTTCCGTAAGGGCTTGAAGCTCCTCGTCGACGGGGATCCCTACGTCATCGTCGATTTCCAGCACGTCAAGCCGGGGAAGGGCAACGCCTTCACCCGCACCCGCCTCAAGCACATGATCAGCGGGTCGATCCTGGAGCGGACCTGGAAGTCGGGCGAGAAGTTCGAGGCCGCCGACGTAGAGGAGAAGGACATGCAGTACCTCTACAAGGACGGCGAGAGCTTCGTGTTCATGGACAACTCGAACTACGAGCAGGTGCACCTGACGCAGGAGATGGTCGACGACGTGCACGACCTGATGCCCGAGAACATCACGGTCTCGGTCATGTTCTTCCGCGAGCGCGCCGTCGGCGTCACCCTGCCGAACTTCGTCGATCTGCAGATCACCAAGTGCGACCCGGGCGCGCGCGGCGATACGGCGACGAACGTGACCAAGCCCGCCACGCTGTCGACGGGCGGCGTGGTCCAGGTGCCGCTCTTCGTCAACGAGGGCGACGTCATCCGCATCGACACCCGCACGCACTCCTACATGGAGCGCGTCGCCCACAGCTGAGCCGCTCCGGCTCGCCGCCCCCAGAAGCCACCCATGACCGGCCGCAGGCTCATCGGCTCCCTCGCGGGCGCCGCCGGCCCCGTGCTGCTCGCCGGACGCGTGCTCGCGGCCGCGCCGGGCCAGTTCCGCCTGGGCGACGAGACCGGCGACGTGGCGGTCGCGGGCACGGCGCACCCGGGCGACGTCGTCGCGGTGGCGGGGGAGCTGCAGGGCGGGATCGTCACCGCGAGCGCCGTCACCGTGCTGACGCCCTACCGCGGCGCGGCGCCGTTCCCCTCGCCCGCGGGCGAGGCCTGGCGGCTCGGCCCGCGCCGCGAGCGGCTGCGGGCCCGGGCGCGCGCGACCGCCGCCATCCGCGCGTTCTTCGACGAACGCGGGTTCCTGGAGGTGGAGACGCCGCTCCGCGTGCCGTCGCCGGGGCTGGAGCTGCACCTCGACGCGCAGGCCGCCCCCGACGACGCGGGCGAGCGCTGGCTGATCACCTCGCCCGAGTACCAGATGAAGCGGCTGCTCGCCGGCGGCTGCGAGCGGATCTACGAGCTCTGCAAGTGCTTTCGGCGCAACGAGCTCGGCGCCCACCACTCGAGCGAGTTCACGATGCTCGAGTGGTACCGCGCCTTCGAGACCTACGAGACCATCGCCGCGGACACCGAGGAGCTCTGCGCCGCGGTCGCCCGCGCGGTGGCCGGGACGACCCGCCTCGTGTACGGCGGCGAGGTGGTGGACCTCGCGCCGCCCTGGGAGCGCGTGACGGTGGCCGAGGCCCTGCGGCGCCACGCCGGCCTCGAGGCGCCCGGCGACCTGCCCGCCGCCGAGCTGCGGACGCGCGCGCTGGCCGCCGGCTTCGGGCCCATCGCCGAGGGCGCGCCGTGGGACGACGTCTTCTTCCAGGTCTTCGTGCACGCGGTCGAGCCGCACCTCGGCCGCGGCGGCCGGCCGACGCTCCTGCGCGAGTGGCCGGCGCCGCTCGGCGCGCTCGCGCGCCTCGCGCCGCGCGATCCCCGGATCGCGCTGCGGTTCGAGGCGTACGCCTGCGGCCTCGAGCTCGCGAACGCGTTCGACGAGCTCA
>DASXVK010000545.1:0-6567 GCA_036504295.1 Polyangia bacterium | reverse complement strand
TCGCCGCGGCCCGGCCGCCCACCGACGAGGAGCACGCCGCCCTCGGCCGCGCGCCGCGCCGGGCGGAGGTCCTCGCCCGCCTCGTCGCCGCCGGCGGGCCAGTGCCGCTCCCGTCCCTGCGCGACATCCCGCGCGCGGGCGCCCACGTGGCCGCGCTCGCCGCCGCCGGCCTCGTCACGACCGCCCTGCGGGAGGTGGGCCCCCGCGGCGACTACGCCATCGAGGGTGCGACCCCGCCGCCGCTCACGGCCAGACAGGTCGAGGTGCTGCAGACGCTCGAGCCCGCGCTCGGCGGCGGCTACGCGGGGTTCCTGCTCCACGGGGTCACCAGCAGCGGCAAGACCGAGGTGTACCTACGGCTCGTCGCCGCGGCGCGGGCGCGCGGGATGAGCGCCGTCGTGCTCGTGCCCGAGATCGCGCTCACCCCGCAGCTCTGCGCGCGCTTCCGCGCCCGCTTCGGCGACGACGTCGCCGTGCTCCACAGCGGCCTGCGCGACGCCGAGCGCCTGGCCGAGTGGCGCCGGCTGCGCGACGGCCGCGTCGGCATCGCGCTCGGCGCGCGCTCGGCGGTCTTCGCGCCCGCGGCGAACCTGGGCGTGGTCGTCGTCGACGAGGAGCACGACCCGTCGTTCAAGCAGGAGGAGGGCGTCCGCTACCACGCCCGCGACGTGGCGCTCGTGCGGGCCCAGCACGCCGGCGCCGTCGCCGTCCTCGGCTCGGCGACGCCGTCGCTGGAGAGCTTCGCCAACGCCCAGGCGGGCCGCCTGCGCCTGCTCTCGCTGCCCGAGCGCGCCACGCCGCGGCCGCTGCCGGGCGTCGAGGTCGTCGATCTGCGCAAGTACCGGCCCGAGCGCGAGGGGCTCTTCTCGGCCCCGCTCGTCGCCGCGGTCCGGCAGACCCTCGCGGCCGGCGAGCAGACGATCCTCTTCCTCAACCGGCGCGGGTTCGCGACCACGGTGCTGTGCACGAGCTGCGGCGAGCCGCTCAAGTGCATGCACTGCAGCGTGACGCTCACCGCGCACCGGGAGGGGCGGCGGGTGACCTGCCACTACTGCGGGTTCACGCGCCCCGCGCCTTCGCTTTGCCCGCGCTGCGGCGGCGGGCTGCGCGAGCTGGGCTCGGGCACCGAGCGCGTCGAGGAGGCGCTCAAGGTGCACTTCCCCACCGCCCGGGTCGCGCGCCTCGACCGCGACAGCGCCCGCGGCGCCGGCCTCGGCCGGGTGCTCGACAGCGTGCGCGGCCGCGCCGTCGACATCGTCATCGGCACGCAGATGATCACGAAGGGGCACGACTTCCCGGGGGTCACGCTGGTCGGGGTGCTGCTCGCCGACACCGGGCTCGCGCTGCCCGACTTCCGCGCCGGCGAGCGCACGTTCCAGCTCCTCACGCAGGTGGCGGGCCGGGCCGGCCGCGGCGACAGCCCGGGCCGCGTCCTCATCCAGACCTACAGCCCCGACCACCCCAGCGTCCGCTTCGCCACCGCGCACGACTACGCGGGCTTCTACGCCGCCGAGACCGCCGTCCGGCAGGAGCTGGGCTACCCGCCGTTCGGCCGGCTGGTGATGGTCCGCATCGACGCCACCGAGGAGGCGCGCGCACGCGAGGCCGCGACGCTGCTCGGTGAGCGCGGCCGGACCCTCGCCGGGCGGTACCCCGGCGTGACCCTGCTCGGGCCGGTGGAGGCGCCGCTGCTGCGGCTGAAGGGGCGCTACCGCTGGCAGCTCATGCTGCGCGGGCCGGAGCGCCGCGCCGTCCACGGCCTCGGCCGCGCCCTCGCCGCCGCGGAGCTGCCCGCGGGCGTGCGCCGCATCGTGGACGTCGATCCCGTCTCGACGCTGTAGGACGTGCCCGTGCCCGTGCCCGCGACGTGCCCGCGCCCGGCGAAGATCGGGCACGGGCAGGGGCACGGCCACGGGCACGAGCGCCCGCTCGAGACGGCCGTGCGCGATCGCTTGTGATACTATCCTGCGTCGTGTCCGAGCCCACGCTGCTCGTCGTCGCCAGCCCGTACGAGTCCGCCATGCTGCGGCGGGCGGCGGAGCGCGCCGGCGTCAGCGTGCGCGAGGCCGACCTCGAGGACGCCGAGGAGGCGCTCGCGGAGGCGTGCCCGGACGTGATGGTGCTCGCGGCGACGACCGCGACGGGCGACGGGTTGGCGCTCGCGGGGCGGCTGCGCGAGCGCCCCGGCGCGGCCGGGCCGCACGTCATCCTGCTCGGCGGCGGCAGCGGGCCGGTGCGCTCGCTCGAGGAGGCGCGCGCCCACGGCGCGGACGACTTCCTGGCGCGGCCGGTCGACCTGCAGCTCCTCGTCGCGAAGGTGCTCGCCGCCGCGGGCTGCGAGGGCCTGGCCCCGCCCGTCTCGTCCCTCCCGGACCTCGGCCCGACCGTCACCGCGCGCATCGACGCCGCGCTCGAGGGTGCCCTGGGGCTGGCGCTGGACGCGGTCGCGCCCCAGCCCGCCGAGACGGAGGTCGCGCCCGCACCCGTCCCCGGGCCCGTGGCCGCGCCCGCGCCTGCGCCCGAGCCCGCCATCGTCGAGGCCGCTCCCGAGCGGCCAGCCCTGGACGCGGAGGCGCTCGCCCGCCTGCGCGTGCGCCTCGACGCGCAGGTCGCGCTGGTGCTCGAGGGCGACTACTACGCCGTGCTCGGCGTGCCGCGCGACGCGGGCGCGGCCGTGATCGCGCAGGCGCACGCGGTCGCGCGCCGGGAGCTCGACCCCGCGGCGCTCGGCGAGCTCGGCGACGAGCGCGCCGCGGAGCTCGCCGCCATCCGCGTGGTGCTCGACGAGGCGCTCCGCGTCCTCGGCGACGAGGGCGTCCGGGCCGCGTATCGGGCGCACCTGGCCGCGGCGGGCGCCGATCTTGGTTGACGTCGGAGGCCTGGCGACGCGATGCTCCACCGCCGGAGGTTTCACGTCGGTCAGCCTCCCCAAACGCGCCGCTCCCGAGGCATACAAGGACACACATGCAGCACATACTCACAGCCAGCAACTCCGAAGTGCTCCGGCTGCTCGCCTCCCGGGCCTGCAGCCGGCTCGAGATCGACCGCACCGTCGCGCGCACGGGGCCGGAGGCCCTGGAGGCGGCCCGTCGCGTGCGGCCGCGCGTCGCCATCCTCGATGTCGACATGCCCGACCTCGACGGCTTCGAGGTGTGCCGCCAGATCAAGGCCGACGCGACGCTGCGCTCGTGCCGGGTCATGCTGGTCGCGAGCGGCATCCTCACCCGCGCTCACCTCGACCGCCTGGCCGCGGCTGGCTGCGACGACGTCGTCGTCCTGCCCGCCGTGGGCGCCGAGTTCTTCTCCCACGTCGCCGATCTCCTCGGGGTGTCCCGGCGGCGCGCGCGCCGGGTGCAGGTCGAGCTCAAGGCCCGCGTCCTCGCGGGCGTGGGGCACTGGGAGGGCCTGGTCGACAACCTGTCGCTGACCGGCGCCCGCGTGCTCCTCGACGAGTCGCTCGGCAAGGTCGACACCGTACAGGTGCGGCTGTCACAGGACGCGGAGGGCCGCGGGGTGCTGCTCGACGCGCGGGTCGCGTGGTGCCGCGAGGGCGGCTCGCACGTCGGCCTCGAGTTCACCAACGTCTCGGCCGAGGCGCGGCGCGAGCTCGAGGCGCTGGTGATGTGGGACGTGATCGAGGAGGACGGCGTCCCGCGCGTGTACCTCGAGGGCGATTTCGTCGAGACCTCCGACTTCAGCCGCCTCGGCCGCCAGATCACCGACCGCGTCGATTTCGACGCCGCCGGCGTGCGCTACATCAACTCGCAGGGCTCACGGCGGTGGACCGCGTTCCTGCACGGCCTCGACGAGGGCATCTCGTACAGCTTCTCGCGGTGCTCCGTCGCCTTCGTCACCCAGGCCTCGATGGTGGTCGATTTCTTCGGCCGCGGCACGGTGATCTCATTCCTCGCCCCGTATCACTGCGACGCCTGCGACCGCGACGAGACGCGGCTCATCCAGACCGCCGCCCTCGTCACCGAGGGCGACCACCGCGCGGTACCGAGCTTCCGCTGTCCCCAGTGCTCCGGCAGTCTGGTCCTCGACGAGCTGCCCGAGCGCTACTTCGCCTTCCTGCAGCCCGCGTAGCGCCCCGTCGCGCCCTCACCGAGCCAGCGCAATCCCGCCGCCGCCCCGCGAGGCGCGCTCGGGCGGATTGCGCGACAGGGG
This sequence comes from Polyangia bacterium, assembly GCA_036504295.1. Classification (GTDB taxonomy): domain Bacteria; phylum Myxococcota_A; class Polyangia; order JACRCY01; family JACRCY01; genus DASXVK01. The sequence continues at coordinate 2,400 of DASXVK010000545.1, read as the reverse complement.
CCCGTTGGACCGTGTCCTACATATGAGGGGCACGTGCTCGCCTGTTACTCGATGTCAGCAGATGTAGATTCCCCCGGGGCCGCGGGTGTCGGATCCTCCGGGCGTGAGGACGCCGTGACGATGGTGGCCATGAGCCGGGCCGACGCACCGTGGCCAGGCGGGGCCGGGGACGCCCAGCCCGCGCCGGCGCCCGTCGCGCCAGGCGGGTCTCTGAGCGCGGGTATCCAGGCGCTGTGCCACGGAGCGCTGCAGCATGAGGCCGAGTCCTTCGATGCGGCCGTCGGCCGCTTCAGCGCCTGGGTGAAGGCCCTCGGCCGCCTTCAGCGGGCGCGTGCGCCCGCCGCTGAGCCGCAGCAGGCGGACGATCCCGGCGCGATGGAACGGGAGCAAGCCCTGAGCGTCTTGCTCGGCCACTACAAGCTGCTGCGCCACGGCCGCCGGCTCTCGCGCCAGTACCATCGGGGTGACGCCCCCATCGGCTTTCACCACGGCCCGCCCATGGGGGCCGGGGCCTTGCGGCGCGCCGAGCGGGCGCTCGGGACGAAACTGCCCGCGCCCTTGCGCGAGCTCCTGGGGCGGATGAGCTGGCTGCGCGTCGTGGGCCTGGATCGAAGCTTCGACATCTGCGCGCGCGACCTCGTCGGCCTGAACCGCGCGGCGTGGGATTGGGCCCGCCAGGTCGGCTGGGATGAGGCCAGCTTCGCCGCCCGCTACTTGTTCATCGCCGGGGACCTCGAGCTGGCGTGGGCCTTCGATCGGAGCACCAACCTGGCATCGCCGCCGCTCGCGCGCCTGTGCCGGTGTGCCGCTTGCGCCGACGGGCGCGGCGCGTGGCCCCCCTCGCTGCCGCTCGTCGCGGCCGACCTCGTCTCGTGGATCTCGGCCGCCGTCGACGAGATGATCGTCGTCCCGCTTGGCCTCGTCCGGGCGCCGGAGCCGCCGCACGCGGAGGTCTCCTGCGACTGCATGCGCGCCGTCGCCCGCCGGCCGTCCTGGTCCGGGGCGTGACCGGCTGGCGGCGGCTCGACAGGCCCGGCCCGGCGAATTACTCTCTCGCTCCATGCGGCGTCGGACCATCTTCATGGGCTCACCGGACTTCGCGGTGCCCACGCTCGAGGCGCTCCTCCGGACGGAGGACGTGATCGCGGTCGTCACCCAGCCCGACAAGCCCAAGGGCCGCGGCCAGGCCCTGCAGCCGCCGCCGGTGAAGGTGACGGCGCTGCGCGCGGGCGTCCCGGTGCTGCAGCCCGACCGGCTCGGCGGCGAGCGCGGCGCCGCGGCCCGGGCGGAGCTCGCCGCGCTCGCGCCCGAGCTCATCGTCGTCGCGGCGTACGGCAAGATCCTGCCGCAGGCCATCCTCGACATCCCGCCGCGCGGCTGCATCAACGTGCACGGCTCGCTCCTGCCCCGCTATCGCGGCGCCGCGCCCATCCAGTGGGCGGTCATCCGCGGCGAGCGCGAGACCGGCATCACGATCATGCGCATGGACGCGGGCATGGACACCGGCGCCATGCTGCTCAAGGGGAGCGTGCCCATCACCGACGACGACACCGCGGGCACCGTCGAGGCCAAGCTGGCGCCGCTCGGCGCGGACCTGCTCCTGACCGCGCTCGCCCGCATCGAGGAGGGCGAGCTGCCGGCCGAGCCCCAGGACCCGGCCCTCGCCACCCTCGCGCCGCGCCTGACCAAGGACGACGGCCGCGTGGACTTCAGCCGCTCCGCCCGCGAGGTGCGCGACCTGGTGCGCGGCGTCGACCCGTGGCCGGGCGCGTTCACGCTGCTCAAGGGCGAGCGCCTGGCGCTCTTCGCGCCCCGGCTCGTCTCGGGCGCCGGCGCCCCGGGCGCGGTGCTCGGCGCCGACCGCGACGGCCTCCTCGTCGCGTGCGGTGACGGGGTGGTGGCGTTCCGCGAGCTGCAGGCGCCGGGGCGCAAGCGCCTCCCCGCCCATGCGTTCCTCGCCGGCCGGCCCGTGGCGCCCGGCACCGTCCTCGGCGCATGAGCGCGCCCGGCGGTCCCCGGCTCGGCGCGCGCGAGGTGGCGCGACGGGTCCTCGCGCGTGTCGAGGAGGGCGCCTACGCCAGCCTCACGCTCTCGAGCGAGCTCGACCGGGCGGGCCTCAGCCCCGCCGATCGCGGCCTCGCGACCGAGCTCGCCTACGGCGTGCTGAAGCTCCGGCGCCGGCTCGACCGCGCCCTCGCCGCCGGCGCGCCGCGCGGTCTCGGCACGCTCGACGCGCGCGTGCTGAACGCCCTGCGGGTGGCGGCCTACCAGATGGTCTGCCTCGACCGCATCCCGGCCCACGCCGCCGTCGACGACGCGGTCGGGGCGGTGAAGCGGGCGCGCGGCGCGCGCCTGGCCGGGTTCGCGAACGCCGTGCTGCGCCGCCTGGCGGAGCGCGGC
>DASXVK010000544.1:0-19681 GCA_036504295.1 Polyangia bacterium | reverse complement strand
GGGGGGCTCGCAGGGGGGACCTGGGGGCGCAGGGGGCGGTCGACGGGGCACTGGGGGGCCCGTCACCGCCCCCCTGCAGTTTTTATATTTAGGCTCGAGCTTCAGCGCCGCGGAGTTGATGCAGTGCCGGAGGCCGGTCGGGGGCGGGCCGTCCGCGAAGACGTGGCCGAGGTGCGCACCGCAGCGGTGGCAGCGCACCTCGGTGCGCTGCATGCCGTGGCCCGTGTCCTCCGCCGTCTCCACCGAGTCGCGGCTCACCGGCGCGAAGAAGCTCGGCCAGCCGCTGCCCGAGTCGAACTTGGTCTCGGAGCTGTAGAGCGGCTCCCCACAGCAGACGCAGGCGTACACGCCCTTGGTCTTCGTGTCCCAGTACGCGCCCGTGAAGGCGCGCTCGGTCCCCTTCTCGCGGGTGACCCGGTACTGGTCCGGCGTGAGCGCCTGCCGCCACTCGGCGTCGGTCTTCTCGATGCGGTCCGCCATCCTTGGTCCTCCGGACCCGCTTGGATGCACGGCCCGCGGGCCCCGGGTGCGCGCGCCGCCCGCGGCGGCACGCCTTGACTTGCAGCGGGCCACGTATTAACCCACGGAACGCCATGTGGCGCCGGATCAAACTAGCCTTTGTCGCGTTCTTCCGCGTCCTTCTGGGCAAGCCGCTGCCCGAGGATCTCGTGCCCAAGCTGCCGCCGCCGCCGGCGCCAAAACAGATCGAGGCGCCGCCGCCGGCGCCGAAGCCCGAGGCCGGCCCCGGGGCGCTGCAGCTCCTGGGCCTGCTGCAGCGCGAGGGGCGGCTCGTGGACTTCCTCACGGAGTCGATCGACGGCTACGAGGACGCCGAGATCGGGGCCGCGGTGCGTGACATCCACCGCGGCTGCCGCAAGGTCCTCGACGAGCACTTCGGCATCGAGCCGGTCATGACGGGGGCCGAGAACGAGGCCGTCGTCATCGAGCCGGGCTTCGACCCGAACCGCGTCCGGCTCACCGGCAACCTCGGTGGGCAGCCGCCGTTCAAGGGCACGCTGCGGCACCGCGGCTGGCGCGCGAAGAAGGTGAAGCTGCCCAAGCTGGCCGACGGCATGGACGCGACCATCCTCGCGCCGGCGGAGGTGGAGCTGTGAGCGAGGCCGCCCGCTTCATCATCGGCATTGACCTCGGCACGACGAACTGCGCGCTCGCCTCGGTGGACACGGCGAAGGGCGAGGGCGCGCCGATCGAGGTCTTCGCGGTGCCGCAGGTCATCGCGCCCGGCCAGGTCGACGCGCGCGCGACGCTGCCCTCCTTCCTCTATCTGCCGGCCGAGGGCGAGCTGCCCGCCGGCGCGCTCGATCTGCCGTTCGGCCGCCCCGGCGGCCGGCTCGTCGTCGGCGAGTATGCGCGCGCGCACGGCGCCGAGGTCCCGGCGCGGCTCGTCTCCTCCGCCAAGTCGTGGCTCAGCCACGGCGGCGTCGACCGCAGCGCGCCGATCCTCCCGTGGGGCGCCGGCGCGGACGTGCCGAAGCTCTCGCCCGTAGACGCGTCGGCGCGCCTCCTCGTGCACCTCGCCGAGGCCTGGGACGCGGCCCACCCGGACGCGCCCATCGGCGATCAGGAGGTGTACCTCACGGTGCCGGCCTCGTTCGACGCGGTCGCGCGCGAGCTCACCGTCGAGGCCGCGCAGACCGCCGGCCTCGACAGCGTCACGCTGCTCGAGGAGCCGCAGGCCGCGTTCTACTCGTGGCTGGCCCACATCGGTGACCGCTGGCGCACCCACCTGACCGTGGGCGACGTCGTCCTCGTCGCCGATATCGGCGGCGGCACCACCGATTTCACGCTCATCACCGTGAGCGAGCGCGACGGCAACCTCGAGCTCGAGCGGGTCGCGGTCGGGGACCACATCCTCCTCGGCGGCGACAACATGGACCTGGCGCTCTCGTACGCGATCGGCAAGAAGCTCGCCGACAAGGGGCGGACGCTCGATCAGTGGCAGCAGCGGTCGCTCACGCACGCGTGCCGCGTGGCGAAGGAGCAGCTCCTCGGCGACCAGAGCCTGAAGAAGGCGCCGGTCGCGGTCCTCGGCCGCGGCACCAAGGTCGTCGGCGGCGCCGTCAAGACCGACCTCGAGCGCGGCGACGTCGAGGCCACGCTGCTCGACGGCTTCTTGCCGGCCTGCGGGCCCGAGGACCGCCCCCTGGCGGCGCGGCGCGTGGGCCTGACCGAGCTCGGCCTGCCGTACGCCCAGGACCCCGGCATCACGCGCCACCTGGCCGGGTTCCTCGCGCGCCACGGCCGCGCGCCCACCGCCATCCTCTACAACGGCGGCGTGATGAAGGGCACGGCCCTGCGCGAGCGCCTCGGCGCCATCGTCGGCGGCTGGACCAAGGGCGGCCTCAAGGAGCTGGTCGGCACCGACCTCGACCTCGCCGTCGCGCACGGCGCCGCCTACTACGGCCTCGCGCGGCGCGGGCGCGGCATCCGCATCCGCGGCGGCACGGCGCGCGCCTACTACATCGGCATCGAGACCGCCATGCCCGCGGTCCCCGGGATGCCGCGGCCCATGAAGGCGCTGTGCGTCGCGCCCTTCGGCATGGAGGAGGGCACCGAGGCCGATGTCCCGGGCCAGGAGTTCGGCCTCGTCGTCGGCGAGCCGGCCGAGTTCCGCTTCCTCGGCTCCTCGGTGCGCAAGGACGACGCGATCGGCCAGGTGCTCGAGGAGTGGCGCGAGGACCTGGAGGAGCTGGCGCCGGTCGAGGCCAACCTGCCCGCCGAGGGCGGCGCGGCCGCCGGCACGACCGTGCCGGTCCGCCTGCACACGATCCTGACGCCGGTCGGGACGATGGAGCTGTGGTGCGTGGCCCGGGACGGGTCGGGGCGGTGGAAGCTCGAGTACAACGTCCGCGAGCAGCACGAGTGAGCGACGGGCGGCAGCGCCGGTATGTCGTCGGCATCGACCTCGGCACGACCAACAGCGCGGTCGCGTGGGTCGACACCGCCGAGCGCGCGCCGCGCGTGCGTATCTTCGACGTCACCCAGCTCGTCGCGCCCGGCGAGGTGAAGCCGCGCTCCGGCTTGCCGTCGTTCCTCTACCTCGCCGGCGAGCACGACCTGCCGCCGGCGGCCACGCGCCTGCCCTGGGGCGAGCCGCCCGCCGTGGGCGAGGCCCGCGTCGTCGTCGGCGAGCTCGCCCGTACCCAGGGCGCGCGGGTGCCCGGGCGGATGGTCGCCTCGGCCAAGTCGTGGCTCAGCCACGCCGGCGTCGATCGGCAAGCCGCGATCCTGCCGTGGGGCGCCGCCGAGGGGCCGAAGATCTCGCCCGTGGTCACCGAGGCCGAGATCCTCGCGCAGGTCGCGCGCGCGTTCGAGCAGACCACCGGCGTGCCCATCGACGCGGCCGAGGTGATCGTGACGGTGCCGGCCTCGTTCGACGAGGTCGCCCGCGAGCTGACGGTGCAGGCCGCGACCAAGGCGCGGCTCGGCGAGGTGACGCTCCTCGAGGAGCCGCAGGCCGCCTTCTACGACTGGATCGAGGCGCACGACACCAAGGCCCGGCGCGCCGCCCTCGGCCCGCGCGAGCGGGTGCTCGTCTGCGACGTCGGCGGCGGCACGACCGACTTCACCATCATCGACGTCGACGAGGAGGGCGACGGCTTCGCCCGCAGCGCCGTCGGCGACCACCTGCTCCTCGGCGGCGACAACATGGACATCGCGCTCGCCCGCCGGGTCGAGGGCCGCGTCGGCAAGGTCGACGCGGTGCAGTGGCACGGCCTGGTGCACGCGTGCCGGCTCGCCAAGGAGCAGATGCTCGAGGACCCGACGCTCGAGTCGCGCGTGATCACGGTCGCGGCCCGCGGCGCGTCGGTCATCCGCGGCACGCGCAAGGACGAGCTCACGCGCGCCGAGCTGATGGAGCTCGTGGTCGAGGGCTTCTTCCCGCCGGTGCCGCGCGACGCCCGGCCGGAGCGGGCCCGCACCGGCCTGCACGAGTTCGGGCTGCCCTACGCGGCCGACGCCGCGATCACCAGGCACCTCGCCGCCTTCCTCGCCCGCCACCACGTGACGCGCGTCGACGCCGTGCTCTTCAACGGCGGCGCCATGAAGCCGCAGGCGGTGCGCGAGCGCGTCCTCGGCGTCCTCGCCGGGTGGCAACAGGGCACCCCGCCGCCCCGCGAGCTCGTCAACCGCAGCCCCGAGCTCGCGGTGGCGCGCGGCGCCGCCTACTACGACCTCGTGCGGCGCGGCCTCGGCACCCGCATCCGCGGCGGCGCGGCCCGCGGCTACTACGTGGGCCTCGACGCCGGGCAGGCCATCTGCGTGCTCGAGCGCGGCGCCGAGGAGGGCTCGGAGCGCGAGCTGGAGCAGGACTTCACGCTCGTGATGAACCGGCCGGTGAGCTTCCGGCTCTACTCCGAGAGCGCGCGCGCCGACCGCCCCGGGGAGCTGGTCGCGAACGCCGCCGAGACGCTGGCCGAGCTGCCGCCGCTGGTGACGGTGCTCCGGGCGCCGGGGCGGCGCGAGACCCGCGTGCGCGTGCGCACCCGCCTGACCGAGATCGGCACGCTCGAGATCTGGTGTCAGGAGCCCGCGGGCGAGCGGTGGCGCCTGAGCTTCGACCTGCGCGGCACCCAGCCGGTGCTCGGGGGCGGGCCGGGGCACGTCGCCACCGAGGCCGACGAGGAGGACGAGGGCGGCCCGGCCGCGCCGGAGCTGCCGGCGCTCGCCGCCGAGGCGCGGGCGCTGCTGCGCGCCGCGTTCGAGGGCGCGCCCGGCGCCCCCGACCCCGCCGGCATCGTCAAGGAGCTCGAGCGCGTGCTCGACGCGCGCCGGGACGAGTGGCCCACGGCGCTCATCCGCGCGCTGTGGGACACGCTGTACGAGGTCGAGCGCGCCCGCGCCCGCTCCCCCGAGATCGAGGGGCGCTGGCTCAACCTCGCCGGCTACCTGCTGCGGCCCGGCCACGGCGCCGCGCTCGACGACTGGCGCATCACCTGCATGTGGAAGGTCTTCAACGCCGGCCTCGAGCACGACCGCGACAACGCGTGCCGCCTGGCGTGGTGGATCCTGTGGCGCCGCCTCGCTGGCGGCCTCAAGCGCGGCCACCAGGAGCAGGTGCACGGCCGCATCGCCCCGCTGTTCCTGCCGGGCGAGAAGCAGAAGGCCAAGTGGTACAAGGTGAAGCCGACGCCCCAGGAGGCGGCCGAGATGTGGCGCGCGGTCGCGTCCCTCGAGCGGCTGCCCGCGGCGTGGAAGGTCACGCTCGGCGACGAGCTGATCGCGCGGCTCGAGAAGCGCAAGGACACCGACTCGGGCTTCTGGGCGCTCGGCCGCCTCGGCGCGCGGGTGCCGCTGTACGGGCCGCTCGACGCCGTGGTCCCGGCCGAGGCCGCGGCCCGCTGGATCGACCGCCTCCTCGCGCTCGCGTGGGCGCCGCCCGAGAAGATCGCGTTCCCCGCGGCCCAGATGGGCCGTCGCACCGGCGACCGCGTGCGCGACCTCGACGACGCGGTGCGCGGCCGGCTGGCCGAGCGGCTGCGCGCCATGCCCGGCGGCGAGCGCCCCGCGCGGCTGGTCGAAGAGGTGGTCGCGCTCGAGGCGCGCGAGGAGCGCGTGGCCTTCGGCGACACGCTACCCGCGGGCCTGCGGATGGTGCCGCCCGCGGCGGCCGAGCCGGAGTAGCAGATCCGCGGCCCCGGCCGCGCGTCCCCAGAGCCACCGTGGAGGTCTCATGCGCCGTCTCGTCGTGACCTGCTGCGCTGTCGCCGTCCTCCTCACCGGGGCCCTCGCCGTCGCGGACGAGGGCGCCTCCTTCAAGGGCTGGGAGCTCTACTCCTGGCAGGACCAGGGCTGGTCGTTCGCGCTCGTGCGCGGCACCAACCGGCAGAAGCAGTGGGACGAGATCGCCCGCGCGCGCGTCCGCGGGCTCGCCGACGCGAAGAAGAAGCTCGCCGCGCTGAAGAAGGGCGAGCAGGTGACGTGGAGCGCGGGCGCGGGCGGGGCGCTCGCCGGTCCCGTGCCGGTGGCGCTCGCGCTGCCGCCGGACTCCATCGTGCAGGACCTCGCCGCGGAGTGCGCCCGGCTCGGCGTCGCGCTCACCGTGCCCTCGCCCGTGACCGCCGCGGTCACCAACCTCGACGGGATGCGCGAGAGCGTCCCGTCCCTGGTGGCGACGATCGCCTTCACGAACCCGTCGGCGCAGGCGTGCCGCGTGCTGCGCTACACCCTGGTCTGGCCCGCCGGCCGCAAGGACGTCGGCAACCGCGCGCTCCCGGTCGGCGCCGGCGCCACGATGACCCGGCGGCTCAAGGTGGAGACGCGCGACGGCGACCTCGCGAAGCTCGACCGGGCGGCCGCCCGGGTCGAGGTCATCGCCGCCTGTCGCTAGCCGCCGCCGCCACACCGCCGCCACAATCTCTTCATCGACCCTCCGCGTCGCGCCCGCCCCCGCGCCACCTTGGTCCGCCATGCTGGAACCAAGGAGGTCGGGCATGCTGCGACTGTTGCAGATCGGCTTCATCTGGCTCGGGTGCGCCGTCGCCTGGGTGATCCTCGGCTCCACGATCGTCGTCCGCACGGGGCAGACCTCAGGCACGCTCGATCGCGAGGTGCGGCTGCTGTGGGGGCCGCCCATCGAGCAGAAGCCCCCGCGCGCCATCTACCGGGAGACGCGGCAGCAGCGGGAGGTCGTGACGACCCACGACGTGCAGGGCCGCCCGGTGGGCACCGAGGTGATCAAGGACGTCGAGGTCGAGGTGCCGCTGCCGCTCGAGGCCTCGAACGTCAAGGCGCGCCTCGGGCTCGAGCACCGCCGCAAGGGCCTCGTCTGGTTCGCCACCTACGACGTCGGGTTCACCGCCCGCTACACCTTCGCCAACGACACCACGCGGCCGCGGCGGGTCGAGCTGCGCTTCCCGCTCAACACGGAGGCCGCGGTCTACGACGGGTTCACGGTGACGGACGCCGCCGGGGCGACCGCGAGCGCGGCCGTCACGCGCGGCCAGGCGCAGTGGATCACCGACCTCGCCGCCGGCGAGCGCCGCGACTTCACCGTCGCCTACCGCGCGCGCGGCACCGGGCGCTGGAGCTACGAGCTCGCGGCCGACACCGGCCAGGCGCGCGACTTCCGGCTCGTCCTGGACACGGACTTCCCCGCGGTCGACTTCCCGGCCGGCACGCTCTCGCCGTCGAAGCACGGGGTCACGGGCGCCGGCTGGCACGGTGAGTGGTCGTTCCGGAGCCTCATCGCCGGCCAGAGCATCGGCGTCGAGCTGCCGCAGCGCCCGAGCCCGGGGCCGCTCGCCTCGCGCATCACGTTCTTCGCGCCCCTCGGGCTGCTGTTCTTCTTCTTCGTCGTCGCGGTGCTGGCGCTCGCCCAGGGCCGCTCCATCCACCCGCTCAACTACTTCCTCTTCGGCTGCGCGTTCTTCGCCTTCCACCTCCTCTTCGCGTACCTCGTCGATCACGTCGCCATCGGGCCGGCCTTCGCCGGGGCCGCGGCCGTGTCGGTCGCGCTCGTGGTCTCGTACGCGCGCCTCTTCGTCGGGTGGCGCTTCGCGCTGCGCGAGATGGGGCTCGCGCAGATCATCTACCTCGTGCTCTTCTCGTTCACCTTCTTCTTCCCGGGCTTCACCGGCCTGGCGATCACCGCCGGCGCGATCCTCACGCTCTTCGTCGTCATGCAGCTCACCGGCCGCGCCTCGTGGGCGGCGCTCGCCGCGCGCACCCCGCCGCCCGCGCCCCCGTTCCCGCCGGCGCCGGCGCCGTACCCGGCCCCGGGCTTCGGCCCGCCGCCCGCCTACGCCCCGGGCTTCGCGCCGCCCGCGCCGTACCTCGGTCCGTCCACCGGGAGGTGAGCCGGGCGCTCGCGCCCGCTACTCGCCGCGCTCGCCGCCCGCGGCCGCGGCCGACCCCGACCCCGACGGCCGGGGCCCGACGCTCTTCCGGTAGGAGTCGCGGGCGTAGCGCACGAGCTCGCCCCAGAGCCGCTCGAAGATGACGGCGGCCCGGAACGCGCCGAAGTAGCGCGTACGCGCCCAGGACAGCGGCAGCATCGCGCAGGTGAGCAGCGCGAGGCCCACGGTCGCCTGCCCGAAGCCGAGCTGGCCGGCGAGGTTGAGCAGGTCCGGCCCCGCCAGGTGGCCGTACACGATGTCGATGTGGATCCAGTACATCATCAGGCTCGTCCGGCCGAGCTGGCGCACCGGCCCGAAGCTCCGGGAGGTCCCGAAGCGCTGCAGGCTGAACGCGACGGCGGCGAGGATGCCGATCCAGGCGACGTGGGTGAGGACGTAGGTCGGCAGGCTGCGCCACTTGCCGCCGAAGAAGAGGTACCGGGGCGCGGGCCGGCCGAGCACGAGCCAGCTCAGGACGATCACGGCCACGGCGATCGCGACGGTGACCAGCATCGCGCGCGGCATGCGGCCCGCCCGCGTCGCGCGGCTCCACACCGTCCCCGCGAACAGGCCGAAGAAGGTGTAGGCCGCCCAGGGGAAGAGCGGGAAGTACCAGTCCCGGCCGTCGGCGACGTAGGCGAGCAGCGGCCAGAAGCGCGGCGAGTACGGCAGCTTGCCGACGAGCGGGCTCAGCAGCGTGACGATGAGCGCCGCCGCGAGCGCCCGGTACGCGGGCTTTTCCTCGTCGGTCGGCCAGCCGATGGCCGCGGCCAGCATCATCGACACGCCGATGCAGTTGAGGATGTCGACCTTGAAGAGGTTCGACACCGGCCCGCCCCCGAGCACGTGCTCCTGGACGCGGAACACGAACGCCGCGATCAGGATCTGGAAGCCGCGCTTGATCGCCGTGCGCCGCGCCGCCGCGAGGCTCGTGCCCCGGGCGAGGCCGCCGTGCAGCGCGAGCGCCATGCCGATCCCCGCGAGGAACAGGAAGAGCGGGGCGGCGTAGCCGGCCGCCACGTTGGCCCAGTGGAACGCGGTGGTGCGCAGCTCGGCCGGCTTGAGCCAGGCGAGGTAGACGTGGGCCTCGAACATGCAGAGCACGGCGAGGCCCCGGAGCCAGTCGATGTAGAGGAGCCGCGATTCGGCGTGGGGTGTGGTGGTCACGATCTCACGGCGTGGCGACTCCGGGCGGGGAGCGGCACGGCGTTGGAATATAAGCGAAACCTCGGTCCGTGGCACCCCCGACCGCCGGGCGCCCGGTTTTCCCCTTTTCAGGCCCGGGCCGGCCGTCTAGACTGGCCGCTGTGAAGGGAGGGCACGGGCCCACCATCGTCGCGGCCAGCTCGGTCGCCGCGGCCGTCGGCCTCACGACGTTCAAGCTGGTGGTGGGCCTCACCACCGGCAGCCTCGGGATCCTGTCCGAGTTCGCCCACTCGGGCCTCGACCTCGTCGCGGCGCTCGTCACCCTGTTCGCGGTGCGCGCGGCGGCGCGGCCGCCCGACCCCGAGCACCTCTACGGCCACGGCAAGCTCGAGAACATCTCCGCGCTCTTCGAGACCGTGCTGCTGCTGGCCACCTGCGTCTGGATCGCCTACGAGGCCATCCACCGGCTGGCCGGCCAGGCGCAGCCGGTGCGGGTCACCGTGTGGTCGTTCGTGGTCATGGGCGTGTCGATCATCGTCGACCTCTCGCGCTCGCGCGCGCTCGCGCTGGCGGCGAAGAAGTACCACAGCCAGGCGCTCGAGGCGGACGCGCTGCACTTCTCCACCGACGTCTGGAGCTCCACGGTCGTGATCCTGGGCCTCATCGCGGTCAAGCTCGGCGAGGGGAGCGCGCACCCGCACCTCTTCTGGCGGGCGGACTCGGTCGCGGCGCTCGGCGTCGCCGCGGTCGCGACCTGGGTGGGCATCCGCCTCGGCCGGCGCACCTACGACGTGCTCGTCGACCGCGCCCCGGCCGGCCTCCACGACCGCATCGTCGCCGGCGTGAGCCAGGTGGCGGGTGTCGCGAGCTGCGACCGGGTGCGCGTGCGCTCCGGCGGCGCCACCGTCTTCGTCGACGTGAACCTCACCGTCAAGGCCGCCGCGCTCGAGACGGCCCACACCATCGCTCACAAGGTGGAGCAGCGCGTGCAGGAGCTGGTGCCCCGCGCCGACGTGATGGTCCACACCGACCCGGGCAGCGACAGCTCCGGCGGGGTGCCCGGCGCGATCCGGGCCGCGGCGGCCAAGCTCGGCCTGGCAGTGCACCGGGTCGCGGCGCACGAGGGCAGCGACGGCGGCCTGCACGTCACCATGCACCTGGAGGTCGACGCGGCCCTCCAGCTGGCCGACGCCCGGCAGATCGCCGCGGACCTCGAGCAGCAGGTCCGTCGCGAGGTGCCGGCAGTCACCCGCATCGACACCCACCTGGAGCCGCGCGAGGTCGAGGTCGTGCACACCGCGGTCACGGTCCCGGGCGAGCAGGCGCTCACGAAGCGCATCCGCCGCGTGGCGCTCGGGGTGGAGCTCGTGCGCGATTGCCACGACATCCACATCGACGTGGTCGGGCGCATCCGGGAGGTCTCGCTCCACTGTACCTTCGATCCGGAGCTGCCGATGGCCCGGGTCCACGAGGTGTGCCACGCCGTCGAGGCGCGGCTGCGGGCCGAGATCCCGGGCCTGGGGCAGGTCTCGGTGCAGGCCGAGCCGCCGGAGGCGCATTGAGGCGAGTCGGGGCCCGGCGCGAAGTTTCTTGCCCGCTCGCTGACGCTGACGCAAACGCTGACGAGCTTTCCGGCGGAGGCCGTCAGCGTTTGCGTTTGCGTCAGCGTTTGCGAATCGAGCGGCGCTAGCGGAAGCTGCCGGCCAGCCCGAGGCTGAGGCAGGAGCCGTTGAGGAGGACGGCGGGCCGCAGGCCCGGCGCGGCGCCCTCGTTCGAGCCCCCGGTCACCTCCCGGATCGCGCGGCCGAGCCGGACGCCGGCCGTGAGCACAGGGGAGGGCGGCGCCGCGAGGACGCGGTGGAGCGCGAGCCAGGGGCACGCCGGGGCGGGACGCAGCCGCATCGACGGCGGGAGCGCGCGCGGCGCCACGAGCGCGGCCCGTCCGGCGGCGCGCGCGTCCGCGGCGGCGTCGCCGCCGGCCAGGATCAGCACCGCGCAGAACAGCGCGCTCAGTAGCTCGCGTGAGTGCTGGCGGGCTGTGCCTGCCAGCACTCTGCGCGGGGGGTCAAAGGGACCCTCCCAGGGTCCCTTTCCTAACTGCCGACGTCGCATGCGGGTGGTCCGGCTCGCTCCGTGCCCGGGGTCCGATGCGCGACGGACGCCGGGGGTGCCGAGGGTGTGAGGGAGGCCGCATTGTCGGATCTTGCGCCACCGTGATAACTTTCCCGCAGGGCGGTGCTCCGGCACGCCCGTCTGCGGAGGAAGCGACGATGACGCGGTCTCGCGGTCGACTGGCCTTGCGGTTCACCCTCGCCCTGGCGGTCGCCGCGGCGCTCGGCGGCGGGGGGTGCGGCCGGACCAGCATGTTCGATGGCTTCGGCCCCGTCGACGGCGGCCCCGCCCTCGACGGGCCGCGTCCCGACGGCCCGCGGCCGGACGGGCCGGGTCCCGACGGACCATGCGCCGCGAGCTGCGGCGAGGTCTGCGCCCAGCTCCTCGGCGCGTGCCACGCGAACTACCCCGGCGGCGCCCCGGCGTGCGAGTACGACTGCCAGCGTGGCTCGTGGCCGGCGCCGACGATGACGTGCCTGTGGAACGCGTACTGCGCGCCGTCGGTGTCGTGCCAGGACCTCACGGACTGCATCCAGCACCCGAGCCTCTCCTGCGGCGAGATCTGCGCGTTCGCCGAGCAGTGCGGCTACATGACGGTGCAGCAGTGCCTGCCGATCTGCCAGGGCTCCACGCTCACCGAGCGCGTGTGCGCCTCGCGTGCGGTCACCGACCAGAGCTGCAGCGACCTCGCGCGGTGCTACGCGCTCCCGCCGTCCGACTGCGAGCGGATCTGCGACTACGCGATCGGGAGCTGCGGCGCCGACGTGACGCGGGACGAGTGCATCAGCTTCTGCGGCACCCAGCCCGCGGCCTCGATCCAGTGCGAGCTCGCCGCCATCGCGGCGAACGACTGCTACAAGCTGTCGAGCTGCTTCCAGAACCCGACCGACCAGCCCGACCTCGTCGTCCAGGACTTCTACGCGTTCGCCCAGGGCACGACGGTCTACTACTCCGCCACCGTGTGCAACCTGGGTGGGGCCGCGGCGGGCTCGTTCACCGTCGCCCTCTACTACAACCGGAGCTCGTCGCCGACGCCCGGCCAGCCGGGGAACGACAGCCAGTCCGTAGCCTCGCTCGCCGCTGGCGAGTGCACCTCGCTGCAGCTCACCCGCACCGGCGCCCAGCCGGGCACCTACGTCTCGTGGCTGCTCGCCGATGCCCACGACCAGGTCGTCGAGCTGGACGAGACCAACAACGTGGGCGGCCCCTTCCAGGTGCAGGTCGGCGGCCCCGGCCCGTGCGACCAGATCTGCCAGCTCGCGGTCTTCTGCCAGGTCCTGCCCGACTACGGCCAGTGCATGCAGAACTGCCCCCTCTACCCGCCCGACGAGCTCGCCTGCGCCGCGAAGGCGGTGCAGCAGGCTGACTGCGACGCCCTGCGCCAGTGCCTCACCGGCCCGCAGGTCCTGCCCGACCTGACCGTGGTGTCGTTCACCGCGCAGGTGAGCGGCAGCACGGTCGCGTACAAGGCGACGGTGTGCAATCAGGGCAACGCCGCGTCCCAGGGCTTCTACCTCGACCTCTACTATGATCGGCCGCAGCGGCCGGCGATGTGGGACTTCGGCGACGACTACCAGCCCGTGGCGGCGCTGCCGCCGCTCGCCTGCCAGGACGTGACGTTCACGCGCCAGGGGACGCCGGACGGCACGTACGCGTCGTGGCTCCAGGCCGACGCGGACAACTACGTCGCCGAGGCGAACGAGGACAACAACGTGGCCGGCCCGGTGACGGTCACGGTCGCGCCCGCGCCGCGCGCCGACCTCGTCATCTCGAGCTTCACCGCGGCCGTGAGCGGCGGCACCGTGGACTACAAGGTGACCGTCTGCAACCAGGGCCAGGCGGCGGCCGCCTCGCCCTTCGTCGACATCTACTACGACCGCAACGGCGCGCCCGCCCCGTACGTCTACGGCGACCAGTCGCAGAAGGTCGCCGCGCTCGCCGTGGGCGCCTGCGCGGCGGTCACGATCACCCGCACGGGCACGCCGACCGGCACGTACCGCTCCTGGGCCCAGGTCGACGCCGACAACGCGGTCACCGAGGCCAACGAGGCGAACAACCTCGCCGGCCCGGTGCAGGTCACGGTCCAGCTGCCGCCGCTGCAGCAGCCCGACCTCGTCGTACAGTCGTTCTCGGCGACCGTGGCCGGCCAGACGGTGACGGGCACCGTCGTCGTCTGCAACACGGGCGCCGTGGCCGCCGGTGCCTTCGACCTCGCCGGGTACTACAACTTGAACCAGGCGCCGGCGCCGGGGCAGGCGGGCGACGTCGCGCTGCACATCGCCGGCCTCGCCGCCGGCCAGTGCGTGACCCGCTCGCACGCGCGGGCCAACACGCCCGCCGGCACCTACAAGATGTGGGTCTACGCCGACGTCGCGGGCAGCGTGCTCGAGTCGAACGAGGCCAACAACATCGCCGGCCCCGTCTCCGTCACCGTCACGCCGATCCCGCCCCTGCCCGGCACCGACCTCGTCGTCAGCTCGTGCACCGCGACCGTGTTCCAGAGCACCGTCGACTACGAGGTCGTGGTGTGCAACACCGGCGACCAGGCCGCGTCGCACTTCACCGTCGGCGTCTACTACAACCTCGCGACGGCGCCGGCGCCGGGGCAGGTGGGCGACCTCCAGAAGGAGGTGGCGTCCCTCGCCGCCGGGGCGTGCACCACGCTGCCGTTCGCCCGCTCGGGCACGCCCGTCGGCACGTACGCGTCCTGGTGCCAGGTCGACGTCAAGCAGCAGGTCGCGGAGTCGAACGAGGCCAACAACGTCGCCGGCCCGGTCGCGGTCACCGTCACGCAGACCCCGACCGGCACGCCCGACCTCGCCATCCAGAGCTTCATCTCCAGCGTGAACGGCACCACGGTCACGTACACGCTCAACGTGTGCAACGTGGGCGACGCCGCCGCGGGCGGCTTCTACGTCGACCTCTACTACCACCGCGCCGCGGCGCCGACGGCCGGGATCTTCGGGGACCAGTCCCAGGGCGTCGCCGGCCTCGCGCCGCAGGCCTGCAAGGCGCTGACGTTCACGCGCGTGGCCACCCCGCCCGGCACCTACACCTCGTGGGTGCAGGCCGACGCGCAGAACGCCGTCGCGGAGGCGAACGAGGCCAACAACGTCGCCGGGCCGGCGGTCGTCAAGATCGAGCCGCCCCTCGACTGCGGTCAGGTGTGCGGTTGGTTGATCTCGTCCTGCAACCTGCCCAGCTTCCTCGCGAGCGTCTGCCAGAACCTCTGCGGCAACCTGACCCCGGCGCAGCAGACGTGCGTCCGCGCGGCCATGACCGCGATGGACTGCCAGGCCACCTGGACCTGCCTGCAGTGACCCCGCTCCCCTGAACCGGGGACTGCACTACAACCTGCAACGCCCACGCCCGGCGCGCGCGCTGGCAGCGACCGACGCTGGCTCACGAACCCGGCCGCCCCGGAGCGCCGCAACAACCTGCTTGCGCCCGTGACCATGGCTGCCATAGGATGCGCTCGCCACGTCAGGGCCGGTCGGGGTTCGCGTTGCAGCCAGCCGCTGACGTGGGTGCGTCCACACTTCGCGAGAGGTCAGCATGAGGAAGAGCAACTGGATCGCGTTTCTGGCAGTGATCGCCCTGGGCGCGTTCGGCGCCGGCTGCGGCGGCGGCGGCACCACCGTCGAGTGCACCACGCACGTACCGTGCCCGGGCGCGAACGAGCAGTGCGTCAACGGCAAGTGCGTCGTCGTCGTGCAGGATGACGCCGGCACGCATCAGGACGACGCCGGCCACCAGCAGCAGGACGGCCCCGTCGCCACCTGCGACAAGACCGGCTACACGCCGGCCGGCGCGTCGCTCTATGTCGGCTCCAGCTTGGTCCAGTTCGACGCGTGGGACTCGGCGAACGACCCGTACAACGGCCTCTCGATCGAATTCTGGAACCCCCTGGCGGCAGGCGCCATCGAGCTGGGGGGCAGCGCCGCCGAGGAGAACTACAAGAGCTGCAGCACCTGCGTCATGATCTACCAGGGCTGCACGGCCGGCGCCACGTGCAACACCAACAGCGCCACCAAGATCTTCATGGCCATGAGCGGCACGCTCACCGTCACCGCCGACGGCGCGACGCCGGGGACGCACTTCACGGCCACGCTCGCGAACGCGCAGTTCAAGGAGGTCACGATCGCCTCCGACTTCACCTCGACCCTGGTCGCGGGCGGCCAGTTGTGGTGCGTGAACAGCCAGGCGCTCGACGCCATGAACGGTTGCAACACCACCGCCGACTGCAGCTCGGGCGTCTGCGACGTCCCGAGCAACACCTGCGTCGAGTGCCTCGCGACCGGCGACTGCGCCAGCAGCACCAACGGCCACGTGTGCGACACCACCACCAAGTCCTGCGTCGAGTGCCTCACCAACACCGACTGCGCCTCGAGCGCGAACGGCCACTTCTGCGACACGCGCGCCAACGCCTGCGTCGAGTGCATGAAGGACGCGGACTGCAGCGGCAATACCCACGGCACCTTCTGCTCCTCGGGGAACACCTGCGGCCCGTGCAAGAACGACTTCCAGTGCACGTTGGCCACCGCGCCGTCCTGCCTCCCCGACCCGGCGGACGACACCCGCCTGAAGTGCGGCGTCAGCGCCAGCACCTGCACCACCGGCGACGACACGACCGAGAGCGCGAACAACGGCCCGGCCGGCGCCGTGGACGCGAGCGGCGGCACCGCGGTCGCGGGCAAGGCGTGCGAGGACTACAACGCGAACGCCGCAGATCCCGACTACTTCAAGTTCACGACCACGGGCACGAGCGACGTCACCGTCCACCTCGCCTGGACGGCGACCGGCGCGGACCTCGACCTGCAGGTCTACGATGCGCAGGGCCACATGCTCGGCCTCTCCTGGTATGGCACCAGCGCCGAGGATGTGGCCCTCACCTACCTCGCCGCGGGCACGTACTACGCGCAGGTCACCGCCTACGCGCGCTCCACGGCGACCACGCCGACCATCATCCCGTACACCATCACCGTGACCGGCGCCTCGAGCTCCTGCACCGCCGATACCCAGTGCTCGGCCGTCTACGAGCACCAGCTCCTGCGCGGCAAGTGCAACACGACGAGCCACGCCTGTGAGTTCATCAACGGCGCCGGCGCGCTCGCGGCCGGGGCGGCCTGCGACTCGCTCGACGACTGCGCCTCCGGCCTGTGCACCTATGGCGCCTTCATGAGCGATGGCTTCACCTACGCGTACCAGTTCTCGTACTTCAAGGACGCCGCCACCCGCTCGTTCTGCGTCGCCAGCCAGTGCCAGGCCGACACCGACTGCACGGCGCCGCAGGTCTGCAGCATGGGGTTCTGCCTCCCGAAGTGCACCGAGGACGCGCAGTGCCCGGTGGACATGGGCGGCACCTCGGTCAGCGCCACCGGCGCCTGGGCTCACGTGACCTGCACCGTGGCCACCGGCGTCTGCACGCCGCAGTAGCTCCGCCCTTCGCTGGCCCCGCCGACGGGGCCAGCCTCTTCTCTGCTGGACACGCATGAAGGAAACGCCCGGCCGCCGCAAGGCGCCGGGCGTTTCGCTTTGGTGTGGATGCGGGGGTCGGCTAGAAGACGATCTCGAGGGCGCTCTCGTCGCCGAGCTTGATCGCGGCGGCGCGGGCGGGGACGAGGGCTAGGGCGCGGCCGGAGAAGAACCGGGCGGTCTTCACCTTGCCGTCGTAGTAGCGGGCCTCCTCGTCCTCCTCGAGCAGCCGGCCGAGCGCGGCCTTGTCGCTCGCGTCCACCGCCTTGGCCTCGCAGATCGCGCGCAGCTTGTTGTGCGCGATGACGGCCTGGTCGAGCAGCAGCCAGCCCACGACCACGTCGCCGAAGAGGTTGAGGTAGGTGGTCGCGTTGAGCATCGTCATGTGGGGCTTGCTCATGCCGATGCCGGCGAAGTACATGCTGACGTCGCCGAGCGCGCCGACGGCGGCCTGGAGCCGGCCGATGTCCTTGTCGAGCACCGGGTGGGCCTTGTTCGGGCCGGTGAAGCCGTTGATCTCGCCGGCGAGCGCCATCAGGTTCGCGCCCATCTTCTGCGGCAGCTTGCGGCCCACGAGGTCCATGGCCTGAATGCCGTTCGTCCCCTCGTAGATCGAGGCGATCTTGACGTCGCGCAGGTACTGCTCGGCCGGGTACTCCTGCGTGTAGCCGTAGCCGCCGTAGGTCTGCACCGCGTACTCGGTCGAGCGGAAGCCCATGTCCGAGCAGTAGGCCTTGCACACCGGCGTCAGCAGGCCCACGAGGCCCTCGTACTTCTCCTTGTCGGTGCCGGTCGCCACCGAGGCGAGGTCCTCATAGAGGGCGGTGCGGTAGATGAGCGACCGGATGCCCTCGGCGATGGCCTTCTGCCACATGAGCATGTGGCGGACGTCGGCGTGGGCGGCGATCGGGACCTTGGCCGCGTTCGGGTCCTTCATCTTGGTCAGGTCGCTGCCCTGGATGCGCTCCTTCGCGTAGGCGAGGGAGTCCTGGTAGGCAGCGTTCGCGAGCGCGACGCCCTGCAGGCCGACCGAGATGCGCGCCTCGTTCATCATCTGGAACATGCACTGGATGCCCTGGCACTCCTGGCCGAGGAGGTAGCCATGGCAGCCGCCGTTCGCGCCGAAGACCATGGTGCAGGTCGGGGACGCGTGGATGCCGAGCTTGTGCTCGACGTTGGCGCAGCGCACGTCGTTGAACTCACCGAGCGAGCCGTCGGCGTTGACGCGGAGCTTGGGGACGATGAAGAGCGAGAGGCCCTTGACGCCCTTGGGCGCGCCCTCGGTGCGGGCGAGGACCATGTGGACCTTCTGCTCGGTGAGGTTGTGCTCGCCGGCGGTGATGAAGATCTTCTCGCCCTCGATGAGGTAGTGGTCGCCGTCCTTCTTGGCCTTGGTCTTCGACGCGCCGACGTCGCTGCCGGCGCCCGACTCGGTCAGGCACATCGTGCCGGCCCAGGTGCCGCTGTACATCTTCTTGACGTAGATCGCCTTCTGCTCCGGCGTGCCGAAGGACTCGATGAGGTGGGCGGCGCCGACGACGAGGAGGGCGGTCAGGTTGAACGCGATGTTGGCGCCGAACATCATCTCGTCCGCCGCGATCGCGGCGGTATATGGCAGGCCGCCGCCGCCGAACTCGGCGTTCATCGCGAGGCTGAGCCAGCCGTTGTCGGCGAACTGCTTGTAGATCTCGGGGAAGCTCTTGGGCAGCGTGACCGATCCGGTCGCCTTATCGAAATGGACGCCTTCCTGATCCGCCGGCCGGTTGGTCGGTGCGAGCACCTCGCGCGCGAACTTCGCGGCCTCGTCGAGGATCATCTCGATGTCCTCGCGGGAGAAGCCGCTGTAGCGCTCCGACTCGAGGAGCTTCGCCAGCCCGATCTGCTCGAACAGCGTGAACTTGATGTCTCTGAGATCCACTGAGTACTCGGCCATGTCCGCTCCTGTCGTCAGAGATAGGCGATGCCTGCCGCCCGTGAGCGACGGTCATGCTCGCCAGCGCAAAGTAACATATTGCGATGCGTCACAGAAGCGACAAGTAGCTAGAAACCGCCGCCGCGCGAGGCCGCCAGGCCGCCGATGGCGGCGCCCAGGGCGATGGCCCCACCGCAGCAGAGGACGAGCAGGATCCCGACGGGCAGGAGCACCGCGGCGGCGGCTTTGCCGCCGGTCAGGCGATGCGCGTGCTTGATCGCGTACACCTGGAGCACGATCTCCCACACGAACGCGACCATGCCCCCGAGGAACGGCACGACGCTGAGGCACGCGGCGCTGTACGTGAACCCCCAGTTGCGCGAGCTGGCGGCGTAGCTCCCCTGGCCGCCGAACATGCGCGCGAACAGGTGAATGATACCGCCCCAGACATAGACCCCCAGCAGCACGCCGATCGGGGGCCCGATCAGGAGCCCGATGGCGACGATGCCGGGCTGCTCCTTCATGGCCAGCCGGACGACGCTCGTGCCCACGGCGCCGAGCCAGGCGCAGATCATGGCGAAGAGGAGCGGGGGATCGCTGCTGAGACCGTGCGAAGCCCGGGCAAAGAAGTCGTCCGGCTTCATCATCACTTCCTTGACGGTCTGCCACCACGCCTGCCAGGTGCCGATCTCGGCGCGGCGGTCCCACGGCACCGGGGCACCGTAGCCCACGCGCTCCATGCAGGTGGCGCAGAAGATCTCGCCGAACTCGTTGATCCGCTGGCACCAGGCGCACATGTACGCGCCGCAGCGCGGGCACAGGCCGACCGCCGGGGTCTGCGGGTGGACGGCGCACAGGGCCGTGGCCCCGGTCATCTGGGGGCCGCCGTAGGCGCCGCCCGCAGGTGGACCGCCGGTCGTGGGCCCGCCGTACGAGTCCCCGGCGCCTGGGTAGGCGAATCCGGCCCCGGCGTACGGGCTCGCGGGCGGCGCGCCCGCGGGCGGCGGGGCCCCGCCGTAGGCGTTGGGCCCGACCCCGGTCGGCGGCGCCGTGGTGGGCGTGCTGGCCGGCGGCACGCGCCGGTCGGTATCGAGCTCGAGCGGCGCGTCAGGGCCGGCGCCGGCGGACGGCCAGCCGGGCTCGGCGCCCGGCGCGGGCGCGGGCGGCTCGGCGGAGC
>DASXVK010000543.1:0-8186 GCA_036504295.1 Polyangia bacterium | reverse complement strand
CGGGCCAAGCCCGTCGAGCCTCCCCCCCACCGCGCGCTCCCCGCGCGAGCCGAGGGCTTCGATTTACGCGGGCCACTAATCCTCCTCCCCGTTCATGTCGTCGCCCGCGCCGAACCCGGTGCGCGCCCAGATCGCCCGCCCGACCGCGCCCACGACCATGGCCACGAGCAGCGCGCCCCCGCCGAAGAGCGCCGCGAGGCTGCAGACGCTCAGCGCGGTGCGCGCCCCGGCCGCGAGCGGGAGCCAGCCTCCGGCCGCGCAGGTGAGCGGCAGCGCCACCAGCCGGCTCAGCACCACGAGCCCGAGGACGATGCAGGTGACGACGCGGATCGGCCCCTCGCGCACGAGCCGGGTGCCGAGCATGCCGAGGTGGAAGCCGACGATCGAGCCGAGATAGAGCAGCATCGTCGCGCGCAGGTCCACGTAGCCGCGGGCCGCGAACGACACCGCGCCGTAGATGCCGACCACCAGCACGAGCGACAGGTCGGTCGCGATGGCGGTGGAGGCCGGCGCGCCGAGCAGGTAGATCAGCGCCGGGACCGTGAGGAACCCGCCCAGCGCGATCGTGCCGCCGAACCATCCGGCCACGAAGCCGATGCCGAGCACCAGCCACAGCGAGACGACGACGTTCGAAGCGGGGAAGCGGATCACCGGCGGGACGTGGAGCGGCCGGAGCCGCTGCATCACGCCCTTCACCGAGAGCGAGCGCGCCGGGGCCGGGCGGCGCCGGCTGCGCATCAGGTCCAGCACCAGCATGCGCGTGACCGCGCCCAGCACGATGATGACGACGACGCTGATGTAGAGGTCGGCGGCCACGCGCCCGAAGCGCAGGCGCAGGAGGCTGCTCGCCACGCGCCCGGCCTCGACGCCGGCCAGGCTGGGCAGCGCGAGCACCGCCAGCAGCTTGAGATCGACCCGGCGCAGGGCGGAGCGGCGGCGGTCGCTGGTCGCCATCCGGCCGAGCCGGTGCAGCAGGTTCGACCCGACGCTGCAGAGCCCCTCGCCGCCCAGGGACATGAGGCCGGGGACCATCACGAACGCGCCCCCGCCGCCGACGAAGCCGCCCAGGATCCCGCCGATGAGCCCGAGCGCCACCAGGCCCACGACGCCGAGGGGATCGAGGTTGACGAGGCCCATGCCGGTGTCACCGCCGTCAGAACCCGCACAGGCGGAGCAGCGCGCGCACCACCCGGCGGCAGCAGTACGCGGCGAGCACCGCCATCACCAGGGTCGCGGCGACGTTCAGCGCGAAGTGGTCGCAGAGCAGCGCGTTCAGGCGCGCCGGCGGGCGGAAGGCGAGGTAGTAGACGAGGGCGACCCCGGGGCCGAAGACCGCCAGACCGAGGGCATCACGTCCGCTGTTGTGCCCCGGCATGCACCCGCTCCCCTGGTTTCCCCGCTGCTGCGGTGCGCGGCACGCCGTGGCGGCGGCCGCGTTCGAGCACTGGGCCTAAAGTGCATGTTCCTTGTATGCACCACCCGTGTCAATCACATTCGTGCGGCGGGGCCCGGCCGCTCAGCCCTGGCCGACGGGCAGCAGGCTCCGGATGAGCGTGAGGAGCCGGTCCTTGTCGATGGGCTTGGACATGTAGCCCTCGGGCGGCGGCACCTGCCGGCGCGACGAGATGAACTGCTCGAACTCGCTGGCGATACCGGTGACGATGATGACGGGCGTCCCGGCCAGCGCGGGGTCGCTCTTCATCTCGCGGTAGGCCCGCACGCCCGACTGCGTCGGCATGGTGATGTCGAGCGTGACGAGATCGGGCCGCTCCGCGCGCATGCGGGCGAGCGCTTCGTCGCCGTCGCGGGCGGTGACGGTGCGGAAGCCGTGGTCGCCGAGCAGCGAGGTCAAGAAGGTGACGATGTCGTCCTCGTCATCGACGACCAGGACCGTGGGTTGGCGCGTCGCGCACATGGCCGTTCCCTTCCGCGGGCGCTCACGCCTCGCCGAAGCTGATGAACCCGGGCTTCACGTCAGTCATCGCGTTGACGATGAGCTCGACGAGCCCGCCGTAGTGGATACCTGCCTTCGCCCCCGCGTCGTAGTGCTGCAGGATGTCGCGCAGCGCGCCCTTGCAGTTGCTGCACGGAGCGCACACGTACTTCGGGTGCGCGGGGTCCAGGTCGTCCTTGAACGCCTCCAGCACCTGGCGCAGCTTGCGCCGCGAGGCGACGCGCTTGCGCCACTCGGCGAAGTTGTGGCCCGACATGATGGCGAACCCGCTGCCCCCGCCGCAGCAGAAGTTGTTCACGCCGTGGGGCTCCATCTCGCGGAACCGGGGCGCGATCTGGCGCAGGATCCGCCGCTGCGGCTCGACGATGCCCATGAGGCGGACCATGTTGCACGGGTCGTGCAGCGTGACCGGGAAGTCGTTACGGCGGGGATCCAGCTTGAGGCGGCCGGAGGTGACGATGTCCTCGAGCAGCACGAGGGCGCTCTCGCGCGGCACGTTGAGATCGCCGCACAGCACGCGGTCGGCGATGACCATCATCGCCTTGTGCGCGTGCCCGCACTCGCCGATGACGATCTTCTTCACGCCCAGCTTCTTCGCCGCCTGCACGTGCTTGATGACGACTCGCGCGAACTGCGCGTCGTCGTACCAGAGCCCGTAGTTGATGCCGTCGTACGCCGCGAGCTCCGAGGACAGCGTCCAGCTGACGCCCGCCGCCTCGAGGACCAGGGCGAAGGCGCCCGGGTTCTCCGGCCACGCCATGATCTCGCCCGCGTTGTGGATGAGGAGCACGTCCGCCCCGGGCACGTCCCAGTGAGTCTCGACCTTGAGGCCGGTCTTCTCGGTGATGTCCTCGTCGATGAACTGGATGTTGTCCTTGACCACCTCGGGGTTCATGCCCGTCGAGGAGCCGACCCGCAGCTGCAGCATCGAGCCCTTCTCGTGGATCTCCTTCGCCGCGATGCCCATCTCCATGCTGAAGAGCTTGCGGATCTCGTGGGCGATGAGGCCGTTGTCGACGCCCACCGGGCAGGTCTGGGCGCAGCGCCGGCACAGGTTGCAGCGATACGCGAGCTCGAGCAGGCGCGCGACGGACGTCCAGTTGATGTCGATGTCGCCGTGGCGCCAGCGGTTGAGCAGGCTGCCGTGGCTGCGGTGCTTGAAGTAGAGCCGGCGGAGGACCTCCGACCGATACGTGGGTCGGTACAGCTCGTTGTTGCCGCTCTCGAGGTAGATGTGGCACGCCGTCGCGCAGGTCTGGCACTTCGCGCAGTGCTCGATCGAGAGCAGCAGCGGCTGCAGGAAGGTCCAGTTGTTCTCGCGGCTGAAGAGCTTGTCGAGGCCGGAGAGGAACTTCGCGACCAGCTCGTCGGCCTCCGCCTGGGTCTTCGGCTTGGGCAACGAGACCGCGCAGGTGTCGTCGAGCGAGCACTCCAGCGTCGCCCGTGCCGTGGGGCTGAGGGGCGGCAGGGGCGGCTCCTGGTAGGTGTCGTACGGGGGCGGCAGCGGCGCGAGATCGCGCTCGTCGAGGCGGCCGACCTGCGCGCCGGGCGCGCCGAATTCCGGGAACGGGATCGGGGGTATCATTTCTTCGCGACCTCCTCGGTGGCCACGTCGACCCACGTCTTCTGGCGGTCGCCCCGGATGTGGGGCGCGTTCCAGTCGACCCGCCACCCGAGCTGGCGCTGCAGCCGCTCCTCGAGCGCCGAGCCGACCTCGTTGACCTCGTCGTCCCATCGGACGCCGTGGTACATGAACCACTTCGTGAAGAAGTGGGCCATGTGCGTGGTAGGGATGTAGGCGAACAGCGCGCACGACATCACGATCGCCGCGGCGCACAACCCCGGTACATCACCGGCGAGTTGAAGGGTGAGCACGCGCTGGGCGAAGCCCCGGGTCTGCGCGAAATCGTGATCGGCGAGGGTCACCGCGAGCAGGCCGACGGCGGCGGTCGCCACGAAGAAGACCAGGTTCAGGAGGTCGCCGGCGCTCGAGTACTCCCGCAGCGCCGGGTCGCCGAGGCGGCGAAAGAGCAAGCCGAGGGCGCCGATGAGCGCCAGGGCGAGCCCGGCGATCCCGGCGACTGCGGTGAGCCAGTACAGCGCGGCGCCGACCGCCCCGGCGCCGGCGGTGATGGGCCGGCCGGTGGCCTGCATGATGGCGCCGGCCACCAGCAGCACGAAGAACGCGGCGCCCAGGTACAGACCGAGGTGGAACGGGTAGGAGCGCCACCACAGCGTCGGGTTGTGCTCGCGCACGCCCTTGAGCAGGAGGATCTCGGGGACCATCACCTTCAGCTCACCGAGACGGCTGCGCGGGCGCCGCCGGGTCCACCAGTCGAGGTGCTCGAGGAACGAGCCGCCATGGGCGCTCGGCTCGTGCGCCACCGGGTACAGCTCCCAGCGCAGGTGCACCGGCAACGAGGCGAGGCGCACCAGCCGCGCCGCCACCGCGACCACGAAGACGACCACAGCTGCCAGCGGGACGAGGTACAGGATCATGAGGCCTCCGGACGAGCGGCCCGCGCCGACGGGCGCCGGCCCATGGGGCCCATTCTACCCAGCTGGGCCAGAGTGCATAGAAAAAAGATGCATGACGCGATAGCTCGCACGAGCGCGCTGCCTGGGCTGGATCAGCAAGTGCCTGTAAGCACAAGGTAAGAGACCGCGATGCACGGGCCTCTGGACGCTCACGAGAAAAGCCCTTGACACGAAACTCCGACCGGAATAGTAGTGATTTAAATGCATGAAGGAGATATGCACGCGTGCGCATCAGCACTCGGGGCCGGTACAGCCTGCGCTTGATGCTCGAGCTGGCGCGTCTCTCCGACGCTGAGGCGCCTGTGCCCGTCCAGGAGCTCGCGACCTGGACCGGCATTTCGCGCCGCTACCTCGAGCAGCTCATGATCCCGCTCCGGCGGGCCGGCCTCGTGCGCGGCCGCTCCGGGCGCGCCGGCGGGTACGCCCTCACGCGCGACCCGGCCTCGATCAGGGTCGGGGACGTCCTCGCGTCTGCCATCGGACCGGTCACGCTCGTGAAATGCGTCGACCACGAGGGCGCCTGTGCGCGCGCCGAACGGTGCGAGTGCCGGCTCGTGTGGACCCTGCTCAATGATCGCGTGCGCGACGTCCTCGACGAGTACTCACTCGCCGACCTGGCCGACCCCGGTTGGCGGAGCCGGATGCAGGCGGAGCTGCAACGGCGGCGCGCCGCACGCGCCTCCAAGAATCGCGGGAGGGCCTAGATGGAGAAGCTGGTCAACGGCCTGGTGCTCCGCCTCGTGCGCGGGGACATCACCGACCTCGACGTCGAGGCGTTCGTCTACGACGCGCGGCCCGACCTGGTGCTCGGCACCGGCTACGGCGGCGCCATCGCCCAGCGGGGCGGCCAGGAGATCGCGGCGGAGCTCAAGCCCAAGGGTCCTTTGGCGGTCGGCGAGGCCGTGGCGAGCGGCGGCGGCAAGCTGAAGGCCAAGCACATCATCCACACCGTCGGGCCGAAGTTCCAGGAGCCCGACGAGGAGCAGAAGCTGCGGCGCGCCGTCGCGAGCGCGCTGCGCTGCGCCGGGGAGCTCGGCGTCACCAGGCTCGCGTTCCCACCGCTCGGCACGGGCCTGTACGCGGTGCCGCTGGATGTGTGCGCGCGCGTCCTGCTGGAGGTCGTGCAGGCGCACGCCCAGGCGGGCACGGGGCTCCGGGAGGTGATCGTCTGCGCCGTGGACTCTCGCGAGTACCAGCCCTTCGAGGCCCGCCTCAAGGCGCTCTGAACGAGGAGGTCGATCGTGAGCTCACTGCTGCACCTCGCCGAGCACCGCGTCCAGGAGATCGCGCTCGTGTTCATGGCGGTCGTCTACACGACCCGCCTCGTCTGGCTGTTCCGCTTCAAGGCCGGCCGCGACCGGCAGCCGCGCACCGGCCGCTCCACGACGCCGGTCAAGAGCGCCGCGCTCTACTCGATGGCGAACGTCGTGATGCCGTGGGCCATGGAGAGCACCCGCAAGCACCCGCTCTTCTATCTCCAGTTCGTGATCTTCCACCTCGGGGTGGTCGCGGCGATCGCGCTCTCGTTCATCATCCCCTACGGCCCGGGCCTGCTCCAGAGCGCCACGATGGTCCATGTCTTCCAGGCGCTGATCGGGGCGGCCTGCGCCGTCGGCGTCATCCGCCTCGTCCGCCGCTGCGCGAGCAAGGTGATGCGCGCCATCAGCACGCCCGACGACTACTTCTCGCTCCTGCTCCTGACGGTGTGGTTCGCCTTCGGCGCGCTGGCCGCGCCCAACCGGCCCGCGGGCGGCGAGGGCGTCCTGCTCGGCTTCTTCTTCCTGACGGCCTTCTTCCTCGTCTACGTCCCCTTCAGCAAGATCTCCCACTACCTCTACTACCCGGTCACGCGCTTCTACCTCGGGCGGACCCTCGGGCACCGCGGCGTGCTCCCGCAGCGCCGGGCTGCCTAACCGAGAGGAGGACGACCGTGAGCGAGCCCCGTTCCCACAAGGCCCAGAAGGTCATCGACCGCCTCTCGAAGAAGCTCAGCCGGCAGGTGGTCGGTTCGTACCTCGCCTGCGTGCACTGCGGCATGTGCACCAACTCGTGCCACTACGTGCTCGCCAACCCCGACGATCCAACCTACGCCCCGGCCTACAAGGCGGACCTCGTACGCAAGGTCTTCAAGCGCCACTTCGACTGGACCGGCCGCGTGCTGCCCTGGTGGGTGCACGCCGAGAGCCTGCACACCGACGCGGAGCTCGAGGAGCTCAAGGACACGGTGTTCGGCAAGTGCACGAACTGCCGGCGCTGCTCCCTCAACTGCCCCATGGGCGTGGACTTCGCGGTGATCAACCGGCTCGCCCGCGGCCTGCTCACCGCCGTCGGCGTGATGCCCGAGGGCGTCTACGCGGTGAGCAAGGACCAGTGGGAGATCGGCAACCAGATGGGCGTGCTCAAAGAGGACTACCTCGAGACGCTCGCCTGGATGTCGGAGGAGGTCGTGGCGGAGACCGGCGATCCGGCGGCTGCCATCCCCGTCGACAAGCCCGACTGCGACATCGTCTACACGATCAACCCGCGCGAGGTGAAGTACGACCCGCGCACCATCGCCGACGCGGCCAAGGTCTTCTACCACGCGGGCGCGAGCTGGACCATGCCCAGCGAGGGCTGGGACATGACCAACTTCGGCCTCTTCTCGGGCGACGATGCCCTCGGCGGGGCCGCCTCCCGCCGGGTCTACGAGGCGGTGAAGCGGCTCCGCGGCAAGAAGCTCGTCATGTCCGAGTGCGGCCACGGCTACCGCTCGACGACCTGCGAGGGCCCGAACTGGGCCGGCATGGACATCGACTTCCCGATGGAGAGCGCGGTCGTGACGATGCTGCGCTACCTCCAGGAGGGGCGCATCAAGGTCGACCCGACGAAGAACCGCGGCTCGTACACGTACCACGACTCGTGCAACAACGCGCGGAGCTGCGGCATGTTCGAGGAGCCACGCGAGGTGCTGCGCGCCCTGGTCGGCGATTTCCGCGAGATGGTGCCGAACCGCGCCGAGAACTTCTGCTGCACCGGCGGCGGCGGGGCCATGTCGATGAGCGAGTACGCCCCGCGGCGCCTCAAGTCGGGGAAGGTGAAGGCCGACCAGCTCACGGCCACCGGGGCCGACTTCGTCGTCACGTCGTGCCACAACTGCGTCGACGGGCTCAGCGACGTCATCAAGCACTACAAGGTGAAGATGAAGGTCACCCAGCTCGTCAACCTGATGGCCAACGCGATCGTCGCCGAGCAGAAGGCCGTGGTCGCGGCGGCGCCGAAGCCAGCGGCCCTGCCGCTCGCGGGGCGCCGGATCCTGGTCGTCGACGACGAGCCCGACGCGCGCACGTACCTCACGACCGTCCTCGCCGACCACGGCGCGACCACGCTCCAGGCGCGCGACGGCGACGAGGCGCTGGCGCTCATCCGGGAGCAACGGCCGGACCTCGTCACCCTCGACCTGTCGATGCCGGGCAAGGGCGGCGCGGAGGTCTTCGAGGCCCTGCGGCGCGACCCCGCGCTCGCGGCGACGCGGGTGTGCATCATCACCGGCAAGCCGGAGCTCCGCCGCCTCATCTACGAGCGCCCGGTGCCGCCGCCCGAGGGCTACCTCGACAAGCCCGTCAACGAGGAGGCGCTGCTGCTCAACGTCCGCAAGATCCTGGAGGTCAATTAGGCAAGGGACCCTGGGAGGGTCCCTTTGACCCCCCGCGCAGAG
>DASXVK010000542.1:0-2560 GCA_036504295.1 Polyangia bacterium | reverse complement strand
CTCGCCGGCGTCGCCGGTGATGAGCTTGAACAGCCCCGTCTGGCGGTAACGCGTCCACAGCTCGTCAAACCCGATCTTGAAATGGCCCATTTCGTTGGTCTCGGCCGGGACGGGGATCGCGTCGAGACACGGCCGCGCCGGGTACAGCCTCAACACGTCGTTGACAGTTCAGCCCACGGACATGCTTTACCTCTTCGTCGCGTTGCCCAGAGACATGGTTGACAGTCGTGGCCGGCGCTTGCGGCGCGGGGGCAGGATCAGGCCGCGCTCGGGGCGTGCTTCATCGAGGGTGCCGAGCAGGATCGGGCCGTAGTAGACCTGCCAGTGCCCCTCATCGCCCGGGCCGAGCGAGACGTACTCGCCGGCCAGGGCCGCCGACAGGAACACGCGATGACCGTGCCAGCGAATGAAGCCGCCCTTTTCAGCACGACACGAGAGACCGTACGGAAATGCCTCCCGCGGTCGCTCGAGCGGACGTGGGTAGTGCCGACGTGACGGCTCGTAGACGGAGGCGGGCGTCGCCTGGCCGAGCGCCTCGTGGGGACGGTCGTGGTTGTACTCGCGCCGGAACAGGTCGAACGGACGCTGTTGGGCGCGCACCGAGGCGGCCGGGGATACCTCGAGCTTGAGCGTGCGATGGAACCGCTCCTGCCGGCCGTTCTGCTGCGGCTTGCCGGGCTCGATGCGCTCGACGCGCAGGCCCAGCCGCAGCCACCACACGTTGAGCTGGGTCAGGCCGCCGGCGCCGGTGGAGGCGAAGGGGGGGCCGTTGTCGGAGCGGATCGCGTCGGGCAGCCCGAACTCGCGAAAGGCCGAGTCGAAGACGTACTCGACCTCGCGGCCGTTCGGCTCGCTCATGGCCTCACAGCGCAGCAGATACCGGCTGTACGCGTCGATGAGCGTCAGCGGATAGCATTTCTCGGTGTCGAGGGTGCGGAACCAGCCCTTGAAATCGACACACCAAACCGCGTTGGGGTGGTCGCAGGCGGCGAACGGCTGGGTAACGGGGACCGCGTGGCGGCGGCGGCGGCGGCGCGGGGTGACCAGCCCGCGGCGCCGCAGGATATTGCCAATCGCGCTGGCGCTGGGCATGGCGATGCGCGGGTAGTGCGCGACGAGCCACACGCGCAGCTTGCGCGGGCCCCACCGCGGGTGCAGCTTGCGCGCGGCGACGACCACGTCCTGCACGTCATCGGCGACGGCCGTGGGCGACGAATGCGGCCGGCACGACCGGCGTGCCAGTGCCGTCAGGTCGCGGGCGGCGTCCTGATAGCGGCGAATCCAGCCGTAGCCCGCCTGGCGGCTGATGCCGAAGACCCGACAGAGCTCGGCGACATTGACCTGGCCTTGCTGGCTTTTCCAGCGCTGCTCCCACTCGAGGATGAACTTGGTCCGCTCCTTGACGGCGTCGGTCGCGTGCCACGGCATGAACCACCTCAGCGCGCCACCGCGCGCACCAGCAGCCGCCGCAGGTCCCGATAGTCACCGCGAGCCGTGACGCCGGCGCGTGTCAGCCGCGCTCGGCGGCCGCTCACGACCTCGAGGGTGTAGAGCGGGGGGCGCCCGAAGTCGGCGAAGCACTCGGGCCACAACGCGGACGGGCCGCCCGGGTCGTCCACAGCGAGTGCAGCATGCACCTCCGCCCCCTGCCACAACGCCAGCGCCGACAGCAGCGTCGCCACCGCCTGCGGATGCTGTGGACGCCGCGCGAGCATGCCCTTGAGGAGCGTTTCGGCGCTGCCTGCCGTCGCCAAAAGGCGAGTCCCCTGCGACCCCGGCTGCAGCGCCACCCAGATGGCACTCATACTTGACCTCCTCGCCGGTCGCGCCGTCGCTCGGCGGCGGCAGCGCCGGCAGGAGCAGCTCTGCTATCGAGACCGCCGGCGCGGTAGGGTGATCCGTCACGCGCGCGCGCAGCCGTCGGCGATAAGCCTGCATCGCCTCCCGGTGATACCGCCGGCCCTGCCGTTTGCGCTGATAGCGCCGCCGCGCCCCGCGCAGCGTCCGCACCCGCGCCGCCGCCGCGCAGCCCCGCGAGCAGTAGCGCTGGCCCCGGTCGCACCACCGGCACAGGAAGAACACCTGCCGGCACGCCGGCCAAGCGCACACGATGTAGCGCAGCAACTCCACGGCGGCCCCGCCGACGGGACCACCGCGCTCTTGCCAGCGACGTCACGGAGGGCCACGACAATAGAGCCGACGGCGGCCCCGCGTGTACGCCTGCGGCAAGGGAGCTCGGAGGCGGCTACCTCCGGGCTCTCGCTTTACCGGGTCCCGCTCCTCACACCTACCCGCTCCGCACCCGGCGCGAGTCATCCTTCCAGCCGCGCGCCCCCGGACCCATCAACTATGGGCGGCCCAATCGCGGCGGACAACCATGTCTCTGCGCTGAACCGTCAACCATGTCCGTGGTTGCACAGCCGGAGCGCTAACCAGGCAGCAGGTGATGGTGCGCACCACCCCACTGGCCCCGCCGTCGCTGGAGTGGGTCTGCTTCTGCGCGTAGTGCATATCCCAGCCGTCGCCGGCGGTGGCCTTGCCGTCCATCGCCACGACGCCG
>DASXVK010000541.1:0-4247 GCA_036504295.1 Polyangia bacterium | reverse complement strand
GCGCCGCGGCGGGGCAGGTGGCGCTCGGGTCGATCAAGTCGCAGATCGGGCACCTCAAGAGCGCCGCCGGCGCGGCCGGGCTGCTCAAGACGGTGCTGGCGCTCCACCACAAGGTGCTGCCGCCGACGATCAACGTGCGCGAGCCGATCCCCGCGCTCGGCCTCGGGCGGCCGCCGCTGGCGCTGTGCCGCGAGGCCCGGCCGTGGGAGCGGCCGGCGGCGGGCGCGCCGCGGCGCGCCGCGGTGTCGTCGTTCGGCTTCGGCGGGACCAACTTCCACGTGGTGCTGGAGGAGCACGTGCCGGGCATGCTGACGGAGAAGACGGGTGGTGGGGGCGCGAGCGGGAAGAAGCCGACCTCGACCTCGACCGCGACCGCGACCGCGACCGCGAACTCGACCTCGACCCCGACCGCGACCGCGACCGCGACCGGCTTCGTCGTGATCGGGGGGGAGAGCGTCAGCGAGCTGCGGCCGCGGCTCGAGGCGGCGCTCGCCGGGGTGCGGGCGGGACGATTGCCCGGGGCGGCGAATCCGGCGGAGCTGACCGCGGCCGAGCGGATCGCGATCGCGTACGCCGACGCGCCCGCGCTGGCGCAGAAGCTCGCGCTGGCGCTCGCGAACCTCGGCAACGACGCGCGCGTGTGGCGGGCGCTGCGGGGGCGGGGCCTCTTCCGCGGCGCGGGGGCGGCGCCCAAGGTGGCGTTCCTCTTCCCGGGGCAGGGCTCGCAGTCGGTGGGCATGCTGCGCGCGCTCTACGACGCGACGCCCGAGGCGCGCTCCGCCTTCGCCGAGGCCGACGCGGTCATGACCGCCGAGCTCGGGCGGCCGCTCACGGACTTCGTCTTCGCGCCCCCGAGCCCGGCGGCCGACGAGGCGCTGCGCGCGACCACGGTGTGCCAGCCGGCCATGCTGGCCGCCGACCTCGCGCTCATGCGCGTCCTCGCGCGCCACGGCGTCGCCCCCGACATGGTGATGGGGCACAGCCTGGGCGAGTACGCGGCGCTCATCGCCGCGGGCGCGCTGCCGTTCGCCGACGCCCTCGCCGCCGTCTCGGGGCGCGCGCGCGAGATGACGAGCGTGAGCTTCGCCGACAACGGCCGCATGGCGTCGATCTTCGCGCCCGAGGCAGAGGTGCGGCGGATCCTCGCCGAGGTGGCGGGCTACGTCGTCACGGCCAACCTCAACAGCCGCAACCAGACCGTCATCGGCGGCGCCACCGCCGCCGTGGAGGAGGCCGTCGCGCGCTTCACCGCCGCGGGCGCCAAGGCCGTGCTCCTGCCGGTCTCGCACGCGTTCCACACCGCGATCGTCGCGCCGGCGAGCGAGCCCCTGCGCGGGCTGCTCGCGCGGCTGCGCTTCGAGCCGCCGCGGCTGCCGATCATCAGCAACGTCACGGGCGAGCCCTACCCCGACGGGCCCGACGCGCGGCCGGCCATGCTCGACCTCCTCGGGCGGCAGGTCGCGGCGCCGGTGCAGTTCGCGCGCGGGCTCGAGACGCTCTACCGGCTCGGCGCCCGCGTCTTCGTCGAGGTCGGGCCGCGCCGCGTGCTCGCCTCCTTCGTCGAGGACGTCCTCGGCGACCGGGACGACGTCGTCGCGCTCTGCACGAACCAGTCCAAGAAGGGTGACCTCGAGTCCCTCGCCGAGGCGCTCGCGGGCCTCGCGGCCGCGGGGCTCGGCGCGCCGCGGGCCGAGGCCGCCATCGAGCTCGCGCGGGGAGCGCGCGGTGAGGGGGAGGCTCGATCTACGACGAGGCTCGCCTCCGGCTCGCCTCCGGGGGCTTTGCCCGGCGAGGGGGGGCGGGCAGAGCCCCCCCTGAATGAAGGCTTGCGGTCGCCCGCGCCGGCCGCGCGGCCGGTGAGGCCGGCGGCGGCGCCCGCCGCGGAGCTCGGCTCCATCGTCATCAGCGGCGCCGCGGTCGGCCTGCCGGGGCGCGCGCGCCCGGTCTTCGCCGAGGACAACTTCGCCCGGCTCCTCGCCGGCGAGGGGCGCATCGACGCCATCGACGAGGCGATGCAGCAGCGGATGGTCGACAAGCACATCGTGCGCCTCCACAAGAGCAGCGACGGCAGCGGCGAGCTCGAGACCATCGCCGACCGCGCCGGCGTGCTCAAGCTCGCCGGCCAGCGCGGCGCCTTCGACCTCGTCGCCGAGTTCGGCCTCGAGGCCGAGCGCGCCGACGTCTTCGACATCACCACGCAGCTCGCGGTGGGCGCGGCGGTGCTCGCGCTGCGCGACGCCGGCATCCCGCTCGTGCGCCGCTACCGCCAGACGACGCGCGGCACCCTGCTGCCGGACCGCTGGGTGCTGCCCGAGGGGCTCGCCGACGAGACCGGCGTCATCTTCGCCTCGGCGTTCCCGGGCTTGGACCGGCTCCTCGACGAGGTCGGCCGCGGCCGCGAGGATGAGGTCCGGCGCGCGCAGCTGCAGGCGCTCGAGGAGGTGCGCGCCGGCCTCACCGGCGCCGGCGCCGCCGCCGTCGACGCGCGCGTCGCCGCGCTGCGGGCGGAGCTGCGCGCCGCCCCGTACACCTTCGACCGCAAGTTCCTCTTCCACGTGCTCTCGATGGGCCACGCGCAGGTCGCGGAGCTCGTCGGGGCTCGCGGCCCCAACACGCAGGTGAACTCCGCCTGCGCCTCGGGCGCGATGGCGCTCGGCGTGGCCGAGGACTGGATCCGCCGCGGCCGCTGCCGGCGCGTCATCGTGGTCTCCGCCGACGACGTGACCAGCGACCGGATGCTCGAGTGGTTCGGCGCCGGCTTCCTCGCCTCGGGCGCCGCCACCACCGAGGCCGACGTCACGCGCGCGGCGCTGCCCTTCGACCGGCGGCGCCACGGCCTCATCGTCGGCATGGGCGCGAGCGGTATCGTGGTCGAGACCGAGGACGCGGTGCGCGAGCGCGGCATGCGGGGCATCGCCGAGCTGCTCGCGGTGGAGCTGGCGAACAGCGCCTTCCACGGCTCGCGCCTCGACGTCGCCCACATCGGCCAGGTCATGGAGCGCCTCGTCGCCCGCGTCGAGCGGGAGCGCGGCCTCGACCGCGCCGAGGTGGCGGGCGAGACCGTCTTCGTCTCCCACGAGACCTACACCCCGGCGCGGGGCGGCAGCGCGGCCGCGGAGATCCACTCGCTGCGCGGCGTCTTCGGCGCGGCGGCGAGCCAGGTGCTCATCGCCAACACCAAGGGCATGACCGGCCACCCGATGGGCGCCGGCATCGAGGACGCGGTCGCCGTGAAGATCCTCGAGACCGGCGTCGTGCCGCCGGTGCCGAACCTGAAGGAGCCCGATCCGGAGCTGGGCGATCTGCGCCTCTCCCCGGGCGGCCGCCATCCGGCGCGCTTCGCCCTGCGCTTCGCCGCGGGCTTCGGCTCGCAGGTGGCGATCACGCTGATGGGCAAGGTCCGCGGTCCGCGAGTCGCCGACCGCGCGGGTTACGAGCAGTGGCTCGCCGCCTGCGCGGGCCGCCCGGCCGCGACGACCGAGGTGGCGCAGAACACGCTGCGCGTCCGCGACGACGGGCCGCCCGCGCGGTCGCCGGCGCCCTCGACGTGGGCGCCGGGGACGCCGCCGAGCGCTCGCGCCGAGCTGGCGGAGCGGGAGGACGCGACGGGCACGGGCACGGGCACGGGCACGGCCACGAACGCCGCTACGGGCACGCCGCCGACGGCGGTGGCGCCCGCCGCTGCGGTTGCGGCTCCGGGCACGGGCACGGGCACGGGCACGGCCACGAACGTCCATGCGGACGACGTCGCCGACCGGCTGCTCGCGCTGGTGGCCGGGAAGACCGGGTACCCGCGCGAGATGCTGGCGCTCGACCTCGATCTCGAGGCTGACCTCGGCATCGACACGGTGAAGCAGGCGGAGATCTTCGCCGAGCTGCGCAGCGGCTTCGGGCTGCCGCGGCGCGCGGATCTGAAGCTGCGCGACTACCCGACGCTCGGGCACCTCATCAAGCTCGTGGGCGAGCTGCGGGGTGGGAGCGCGAGCGCGAGCACGACGCCGGTGGCGCCCGCCGCTGCGGCCGCGGCTCCGGGCACGGGCACGGGCACGGGCACGGCCACGAGCGTCCACGCGGACGACGTCGCGGCGCGGCTGCTGGCGCTGGTGGCGGGCAAGACCGGCTACCCCACCGACATGCTGGCGCTCGACCTCGATCTCGAGGCTGACCTCGGCATCGACACGGTGAAGCAGGCGGAGATCTTCGCCGAGCTGCGCAGCGGCTTCGGGCTGCCGCGGCGCGAGGATCTG
>DASXVK010000540.1:0-6478 GCA_036504295.1 Polyangia bacterium | reverse complement strand
CCGGATGCATTCGCGAGCTGGGCCTGCCGGGACCCCGCCGTCGACTCGCGCCGCGCGGCCGTCCCGACGGCCAGATCGCCGAGCAAGGCGCCCGTCTGCGCCGGAGCCGCCGCCGCCCAGAACACGACCATGACCGACTCGCTGAGGTACATCACGGCGCCCCTCAGGAACGAATCCATCCCGAGCCCCATGGAGCGAGCGAAGCCGTCGTGCGCGAGGGCGGCCCAGTTCGCCCCGGGGACGTGGTAGCCGAGGTCGCCGAGGAGCCCCTGCTCGCCCAGGGCGCCCTTGCTCCCCTCGACACCGACGAAGTGGGGCTCCCCGGGGCCGGGCTCCATGTGGACCTGGGCGGCCTCCGCGGGCACGGTCTGGTCCGACACGTAGCCCCCCTCTTCGCCCATGCCGCTGATGGTGTCGTTCCGCGCGTCGACCTCCACCGACGCGAAGGACTTGGCGGCCGCCTGAATCCCCATCATGGCCGCCGAGATCGCCCCGGCAATGGCTCCGGCCGTGAGGGCCTGCTTGAGCGACCCGCCGTTGACGAGGGTCACGAGGAACGCCTGGCAGAAGGCTATCAGGGGGGCGAAATAGGGGAAGAGCACTTCCAGCACGAGCGCCACGACGCAGATCACGAGGGTCGCGAGGGCCCTCGCCGCCGCCTCCCACTTGCCCTGCAGGAGGTTGCCCACGAAGTTGAGCACTGCGCCGACGATCTGACCGATCACCGGGACGTACTGCACGTAGGTGGCCAGCCGGCACAGGAACTTGCCGATCTGCTTGAAGATCTTCCCGATCGCCTTGAACAGTTTGCTGAAGAAGCCGAGCCCGTCGATGTCGCTGTAGTTGATCGGGTCGTTGGCGGCGTAGGCGTAGCGATTGAGGCCGACCGTCGCGCCCGTGGGCACCGTCGGATCCGGCGAGATGAAGCGGCCGAGGGCCGGGTCGAAGTAGCGGGCGTGCAGATAGAACAGGCCGGACTCGTCCTGGCGCTGCCCGGTGAAGCCGCGGCTCTCGACGTGACTGGTGGTGGTCTGAAGCCGATCGCCAAAGGGGCGGTACTTCTGCCGCTGGACCTCGGCGCCGGTGCTGTCGGTCACCGCCTGGATCGAGCCGAGGTGGTCGGTGTGCAACCAGAAGGTGGTCTGGTTCGACCCCACCCGCTTGGCCACCAGGGCGCCCGCGAGGTGGATGTACTTCGTGATCTGACAGCCCGTGACCTCGAAGTCATCGCCGATGTAGACCGTCGTGGTGCCGGCGACGACCTTCTTGAGGCGGGCGCCGTCGGCGTCGTAGTAGAGCTTGGTCCCGTTGATGTCGACGGGCCGGTTGTCACCGTCCCATACGATGGTCCGGCCGGCGCCCGACACCAGGTTGCCGTTGGCGTCGTAGCTGTAGCCGCTGCTGCCCGCCTGGGTGACCGCGTGCGGCCGTGCCTGCCCCGCCGCCGGATACGCGTAGGCGCCTACGCGCGAGTTGGTGGTGATGTTGCCCAGGGCGTCGTAGCCGAAGCTGTCGCTGCTCGCCGGGTCGGTCGTGTTCGTCGCCGAGGTCAGCCGGTGCAGCTCGTCGTAGCCGTAGCTCCAGCCCTCGGCGGCGAAGTCGCTCGTGATCCCCGTGATCCGGCCCTCCGCGTCGCGCGCGTAGCCGAGGTTCTGGATCCTGGTGCCCCCCTTGGTCGTCGTGATGCCGGTCAGCCAGAAGCGCGTCGCCGAGTGGCTGCGGGTCGTCACCGTGCCGTTGCTGTTCGTCTGCGTGGTGAGCAGCCCGCGGGCATCGTAGGTGACCGCGTCGACGACGCCGGGGATCTTCGTCAGCCGACCGGCGCTGTCGTACCCGAGGGGCGCGCTCGGCGTCCCCATGGTGTCGTCGTCGGGATAGGTGGTCCACAGCAGCCGCCCGCCGGCGTCGAAGCCCTTGCGGAAGGAATAGAGCACGCCATCGACGATGCGGCCGCCCGCCGCGACTCGTCCGGCGGCGTCGTAGTTGTACGCGGCCTGGCCGGACGGATCGGTCACGGTGGTGAGGTGGCCGACGTTCGCGAACCCGGGCTGGACCTCGTCGTAGGTCCAGGACACGGTCACCGCCTGCGCCGTCCCGGCCAGCGTGGTCTTGCTCGTCCGGCGACTGAGGGCGTCGTAGCCGAAGGTCGTGCGCTGCCCCTTCGCGTCGTTGGTCGCGGTGACGCGCCCGACGGCGTCGTACTCGTAGGTCGTGGCGCCGGCGTCCGGGTCGGTGACCTGACCCCGCCGGCCGAGGGAGTCGTACACGAACGACGACACGTTGCCGGCGGGGTCCGTGATACCCGACGGGTAGCCGCGCGCGTCGAACCGGTAGGTCGTCGTGACGGGCGCGCCGGCGAGGCGCTCCTGCCGCGACACGATGTGGCCGTACGCGTCCAGCACCTCGGTCGTCGCGTGGCCGCGCTCGTCGGTCTTGATGACGCTCCCGGGCAGGTAGCTCGTCGTCACGAAGCTCCCGTCGGGGTGGGTGATGCGCGTCACGCGGTCGAGCGCGTCGTAGCTGGCGGTCGTCCACTGCTTGAGCTCGCTCGTGTAGTACGGGGAGGTCCGCTGCGCCGCCTTCCCGCGGGCGTTGTAGACGACCTCCTCGACGATGTCGCCCTGCGTCGCCGTCCCCTTGCGTACCGACTTGTAGACGCGACCCTTGCCGTCGAAGTACTCGCGGACCCAGATGTTGCCGGTGTTGTCGGCCGAGGGGGTCTCCCTCTGGTTGTACTGGTCCCCCGGGTGCGCGACGTCGCCCCACCCCTGGTAGGAGCGGCTCTCGAAGCCGCCTCCCGGCTGGTCGCTCCGCACGGCGCGGCACAGCGCGTCGTACTGCGTGGTCGTGGTCTGCCCGTTGAGGTCGGTCCGCTGCGTGCCGAGGCCACAGACGTAGTCGTGGCCCACGGTCTTGGTCTGGCCGAGCGGGTTCGTGATCGCGGTGATGAACAGGTGGTAGGTGGAGTCGATGGTGTAGGTCGACCGCGCCCCGACCTCGTTGCTCTCGGCGGTGGTGTTGCCATACGCGTCGTACTCGCCGGTCGTGGCGATGTACGTGTTCGTGGTGTTGAGCCACTTCAGCGCCTTGGTGACCTTGCCGACGGTGGGCGGGGTCCGCCAGTCACTCGCGCCATCGTAGTAGGCCTGGGACTCGCTCAGCTTCTCCCCGCCGGTGCCCTTGCCGCTGTAGGCGGTGGTCACGCCGACCTTGTTCACGATGTAGGCGGCGGTGTTGTAGGCGTACCCGTACGTCGTGGTCCGCCGGTCGCCGGCGACATCGTAGTCCCCGTACATCGTCTCCTGCGACGGACTCCCGTACGCGTCGAAGCCGGGCTGGGTGCAGTTCCCGGAGGTGTCGCGGGCGAGGCAGCGCTCGATGTACGAGCGCCTGCAGCTCGCGCCAGGGCACGTATAGACGCCGGTCCCATCGTACACGTACAGCCACTGGCCGGTCTCGAGCGCCGTGTACGGCACCGCGGCCCCGTTGGTGGTGTACTCGTACGTCTTGCGCATGAGGATGTTGCCATTGCCGGCGCGCTGGTAGATCTCGACGGGCTTCGCCACCGAGCCGTAGTCCTGCCTGAACCACGTCTCCTGGTAGGGACAGGCGGTCTCGCCGGCGATGCAGGGGGCCGTCTCCTTCGCGTAGTAGAAGCCGAGGAAGCGGCGCTCGAGGTGATCGAAGAGCCCCCCGGAGTACGCGTAGGTCGTGGTCGCGGACCAGTTCGTGACGCTCTCGGCCTCGACGAGCTGAACGACGGTCGGCACGATCGGGGGC
Organism: Polyangia bacterium; assembly: GCA_036504295.1. Lineage (GTDB taxonomy): Bacteria > Myxococcota_A > Polyangia > JACRCY01 > JACRCY01 > DASXVK01. The sequence continues at coordinate 2,698 of DASXVK010000540.1, read as the reverse complement.
GCGTTCGTGTTCGCCCACGCCGACGATGGCGCGTAGGTGATCGTCGTCGTGTCGTTGAAGCCGACCTTCACCTGAGTGACCAGGTCGGGGAACACCGTGGTCCCGTCCGTGAGCTGCGTGCGCTTCAGCCAGATGGTCGCGCCCGAGACCGCGACGAGGTCCGGCTTGCCGTCGCCGTTGAAGTCGCCGAGGCGCTGGTAGTCGGCGGCGCCCCAGTTGGGGGCGGAGCCGGTCCAGACCTCCTCCACGAACGCGGTCCCGGTGGAGCGCTTGACCCAGATCGTGCCCCCCGAGGCCGTGGCGATGTCGACCTTGCCGTCGCCGTTGAAATCGCCCACCCACCGGTGGCCGGAGTCCCCCCAGTTCGACGCGGCCGTCGCCCACTGCTGCTCGATGAACCCCGCGCCCGTCGAGAGCTTCACCCAGATGTTCCCGCCCGAGGCCGTGGCGATGTCGCTCTTGCCGTCGCCGTTGAAGTCGCCCACCCAGATCGCGTCCGTGCCGCCCCAGCTGGGGGCCGTCGTCGTCCAGGTCTCGTCGACGAAGCTGCTGCCCGTCGAGCGCTTCACGTAGATCGTGCCGCCGACGGCGGTCGCGATGTCGACCTTGCCGTCGCCGTTGAAGTCGCCGAGCCAGGCGTAGCCCGTGCTGCCGAACGCGCCGGCGCTGGTGCTCCACACCTGCTCCACGAAGGAGCTGCCGGTCGACAGCTTCACGTAGATGTTGGCGCCGTTGACGGTGATGATGTCGGTCTTGCCGTCGCCGTTGACGTCCCCGGCCCAGGTGTACGAGGACGCGCCCCAGTTCGGCGCGGTCGTCGTCCACACCTGCTCGTCGAAGCTCGCGCCCGTGGAGAGCTTGACCCAGATGGTGCCGCCCGAGGCGGTCGCGATGTCCATCCGCCCGTCGCCGTTGAAGTCGCCGACCCAGGTGAAGTCGCTGCCGCCCCAGTGCGACGCGGTCGTGGCCCAGGTCTCCTCCACGAAGCCGGCGCCGGTCGAGCGCTTGACCCAGATGGTGCCGCCCGACGCGGTCGCGATGTCTTCCTTGCCGTCGCCGTCGAAGTCGCCGACCCAGGTGAACTGAGAAGATCCCCAGTTGGCGCCGTTCACCGTGGAGGCCGTCTCCGCGATGGCATTGCCGAGCCCGGCGCCGGTCCAGGCGAAGCTCATCGGCGGCTCACTCGTGGGCCCCGAAACGTTGCCGGAACCGTCGATGGACGCGTCTTTGCCGAAGAGCTGGACCCCGGTGAGGAGCGAGCGCCCGGTGGTCGGGCTCGTTGCGGCACCGTAGGTGAGCTTGTAGGCGCGCAGCCGGATGCCGCTGACCAAGACGTCGATCGCCTTCAAGCGCCAGGCGCTGCGCCCCGGGGCTTGGGCGCCGCCGGTCGCAAAGGTAGCGACGTCCGACCGCGCCTCGCGCAGGAAGGTGATCGCCGCCCCGTTGTACGTGACGCTGTCCGGGTAGCAGTCAGCGCCCGGGTCGCACCACCAGTTGTAGGTCACCGTGTTGCCGTTGGTGTCGACGCTGCGGGTCTGCCCCCAGCGGAAGGTCCCCGGCGCCGTCGTGTACACCGAGGCGAGCACCGTCTGGGTCCCGTCCTTCTGCCACACGTACCAGGTGTTCGCGGCGCCATCGAACTTGATCTTGATGTAGCTCTCGAGCTTGGTGGCGTGGGTGCCCCCGGCCGTGCAGCTCGGGCTCACGCTGCCCGCTTGGCACGGAACGAGCTCCTGCCCGTTGAAGAGGTAGACGTCGCTCGCGTCATAGCGGGGGGCCCCTTTGCCCGGGCTCGCCCGCTCGATGACGCTGACGCCGGCGAGCTGCCAGCCGACGCCGACGAAGCCGTTGCCGCCGGACGAGCTGTAGACGAGAGATAGCTTCGGCTCGAGGCCGCGGAAGGCCGGCACCTTGATGTCGACCGTGTCGCGGTAGCTGCCGTAGAACGAGTCGACTTCGCCCTGCCCCGGTTTCGGCGGCTGCGACTGGGCCGCAGCCTCGCCGCCGGCGAGGATCCCGAACAGCGCCGCCACTCCGAGGGTGAGCACTCGCATGGTCGTCGTGCGCATCGTTCGCCTCCCCTAGCCACACACGTCGAGGTGGGTCTTCGTGTCGGCCGGCAACGGTCGGCCGCCCGCCGGACACGTCGCGGCCGTGCCGTTGCACGTGTTGCCGCTCCAGTCACAGGGCGTCCCGGCCGGCGCGAGCACGTCCGCCGGGCAGCTCGGCGCCGCGCCGCTGCACTTCTCGGCGCGGTCGCAGAGACCGACGCCGGGCCGGCACACGGTGCCGGCGCTGGCGAGCTTGTCCGCCGGGCACTGGGCCGTGGCGCCGTCGCACGTCTCGGCCGGGTCGCACGCGCCCAGCGAGGACCGGCACACGGTCCCGGCCGGCTGCAGGCCGGTGCCGGCGCAGCCCGGCGCGCTGCCGGTGCAGGTCTTCGCGGCCCCGCACCCGCCCATCGGCGCCGCCTGACACACGGTGCCCGCGGCGACGAAGGCGTCGGCGGGACACGCGGCCGCGGTGCCGTTGCACGTCTCCGCCACATCGCACGGGCCGGCGACCGTGCGGCACACCGTCCCCGCGGCGGCCCGCGCGTCGGCCGGGCACGCTGCGGTCGCGCCGGTGCAGGCCTCGGCCGGGTCGCAGCCCCCCGTCGCGGCGCGGCACTCGGTGCCGGGGCTCTTGAAGAGGTCGA
>DASXVK010000539.1:0-5717 GCA_036504295.1 Polyangia bacterium | reverse complement strand
GGGGGCGGCGCGTCCGCCGGCGGGGGCGCGGCCGCCTCGGCGGCGCCCGGCGACCAGTGGAGGGGCTCCTCGGCGATCGGCTCGGACAGCACGAGCTGCTCGGGCGGCGCCGGGTCAGCGCCCCGGCGCGGATCGCGCGGCGTCCCCGGCGCGCGCGTGATCTCCGCGAGCAGCGCCAGATCGACGGCGTGGGTCACGTCGAACCGCACGCTCAGGCCCGCGGGCCGGCCGTCGCGCGCGGCGCCGATGCTGTGGACGCACTCGCCGGCGAGCACGAGGGTCGAGCCGTCGGGTAGCTCGACGTCGAGCTCGACGCGCGCCCCGGCGCGCGGGGGCTTGGCGGTGCGGATGAAGATCTCCCCCTGGCTCGCGTTGGCGGTCGGCAGCTGCCGGGCGACCTCCCAGCTCGGGCATCGCAGCGTGACGCGCCACTCCACCTCGCGCCGCAGCTCGCCGTCCGCCTTGGGCTCTTCCACGCTCATGCACACTCCGCTCGCGCGCCGTCAGGGCAAAAAAAAGCCGCCGGGGCAAGAGACCCGGCGGCTCGGTTCAGAGGGCGGGCGCTACTGGTAGCAGTTGGCCGCCGGGGTCGAGCCGTCGCCAGGGCAGCAGTTCGGCCAGTACTGCGCGCACCCGGGCGAGCAGTCGTAGCTGCTCTTCGACGGGTCGGCGATGCAGGACGAGCACTGCACGACGGCGTAGGTGCCGGAGGCCGGCGGCGGGTTGATGCAGGCGGCGTCGGTGCCACGGTCGATCATGACCTGGTAGCCCGACCCGACCTTCGGCTGCTCCGAGATCGGCTTGGTCGTGTCGATCATCGGGCAGGCCGCGAGGTCGTTCCAGACGTACCAGCACGGCGCGTCCGCGGTCGCCTCGGCGTGGCGCTGGCACTTGCAGTCGCCGCTCGGGGCCGAGGCCGGCGTGCAGATCATCTCCTGGCAGGCCGGGATGCGCCGGTAGTCGTAGGTGCCGGCGGTCGCGTCGATCGTGGTGCGGTCCTCGACCACGCAGTCGGGCTGCAGGCCGTCCGTCGCCGTGTCCTTGTCCTTGAGCGGGGCCGAGAGGCACTGCCGGCCGAGGATCTGCGCCAGCTCGTTCGCGATCTTCTCCATGGCGGCCTTGAGGTCCTGCGCGCAGATGGAGATGAAGCTGCCGCGGTCGCTGTCGAACTGGGCCACGAACTTGGTGAGGCGGATGCCGGGGTCGCCGGAGCCGATGGCGCCGGTGCAGGAGGGCTGCAGGTCCGGGTAGCCCTGCGCGTCGAGGCCGATGGCGACCGGGGAGGGCGGGGCCGCGATGACCGACACGTACACCATGCGCGGGTCCTGCGGCTTGAGGCCCTTGAGCTGGGACGCGAAATCCTCGACCGGGGTGAGCTGGTGCAGCGGGTTCGTGTCCTTGTTGCCCGGCTGGCAGTCCTGGCGCGGGCCCTGCTGGCGGCCCGGGTCGACGCCGCCGCACAGGTTGCCGAACTCGAAGCAGCGGTAGGAGGTGAGTGGGCCGAGCACCGAGTTGAGCGACGTCTGGGTCGGGTCGAAGAGCTGCGAGTTCGTCGGGCCGGAGCAGTCGTCCTCGTCGGTGAGGTAGATGACGGCGAGGTAGGCGTCCTTGCGGAAGAAGTTCGCGTTCTGGTGCTGCTTGCAGCCGGCGTCGCTCTCGCAGCCTTCGAGGGCCGCGCGCACGGTGGCGAGCTGGTGCTCGAAGCCGCAGCCGTTGATGCCGACCGAGGCGTAGCAGGTGAAGGCGTCGGCGACGTCGCCCGTGAAGTTGGTCTCGACGCCGCCCGTCGAGTTCGGGCGGTAGATGAGGAAGCGGTCGGCGGCGTTGTTGAGGTGCGCCGTCGTGCACGTCGTGCCGTTGGCGGCGTTCTGCAGGATCCCCTGCGAGCCGCCGATGGTGTTGCACGAGGGCGGCGTGTACTGGCCGGCGCCGAGGTCGGACGTGACGACGCCGATGTGCAGGTCGGGCTTGACCGGCAGGCCGGCCAGCGGCTGCATGAAGTTCGGGAAGTACTGCTTGAGGGAGGTCTGCTTCGGCTCCATCGAGTTCGAGTTGTCGATCATGAACAGGATGTCGGCCTTGTTGTTGAGGCTCTGATTGAACGTATTCGGCGTGACCTGCGCCGGGGCCTCGCTGGGGATCGTGATCGGCCGCGTGTTGCAGGCGGCGACCGCGACAGCCGAGAGAGCGAGGGGACACAGCCTGAGCATGATCCTCTTCATCACGTCCTCCGAGTGACGCACGGACAACGGGGCCGCGTGCGCACGCGCATTGTACCGAAAGCCCTGCGGGGTGCCAACCATCAACTCTGGTACCATACCACCGATCCCCGTCCTACTGGAAGCACCCGGGCTGGGCCTCCGGGCAGCAGCCGGGCCAGTACCCGGCACAGCCGGGGGAGCAGTCGTAGCTGTCCTGGGACGGGTCCGCGACACACGACGAGCACTGCACCACGGCGAACGTGCCGGGCGGGGGCTGCGGGTTGGTGCCCGCCTCATCGATGCCGCGGTCGATCAGGATCTGGTAGCCGGCCTGCGGGCACGTCGCCTGGTCCGGCCAGATGAACCAGCACGGGGTCTCGGGCGAGGCCTCGGCGTGGCGCACCTTCTTGCACTGGCCGCCCGGGGCGGTCGCCGGATCGCACACCACCTCCTGGCACGCGGGGACCCGCTTGTAGTCGTACGTGCTGGCGGTCGCGTCGATCGTGGTGCGGTCCTCGACCACGCAGTCCGGCTGCAGCCCGGCGGACTCCGGGTCCTTGTCTTTCAGCGGGGCGCCCAGGCACTGCTGGCCGAGGATCCGGGCGAGCTCGGTCGCGATCTTCTCCATGGCCGCGCGCAGATCCGGGGCGCAGATGGAGGTGAAGCTCGAGCGATCGGCGTCGAAGCCGGCGAGGAACTTGGCCATCCGCGGGGCCGGGTCGGCGCTGCCCATCGGGCCCGTGCAGGAGGGTTGCAGGTCGGGGTAGCCCTGGGCGTCGAGGCCGACGTTCACGGGCGCCGCCGGCGCGGCGATGGCCGAGACGTACACCATCGTGGGGTCGGCCTTGAGCCCCTTGAGCTGGGCGACGAAATCGTCGACCGGGGTGAGCTGGTGCTGCGGGCTCGGGTCCTTGTTGCCGGGCTCGCAGCTCGTCCGCTGGCCCTGCTGGCGGCCCGGGTCGGCGTCGTTGCACAGGTTGCCGAACTCGAAGCAGCGGTACGAGGTCATCGGCCCGAGCACCGAGCTCAGCGAGGTCTGGGTCACGTCGAACAGCGTCGAGTCGTGTGGGGCCGAGCAGTCGTCCTCGTTCGTGAGGTAGATCACGGCCAGGTAGGCGTCCTTGCGCAGGAAGCCCGTGTTCGTGGTCTGCTTGCACCCCGCGTCCGTCTCGCAGCCCTCGAGCGCGCGGCGCACCGAGGCGAGCGGGTGCTCGAAGCCACAGCCGTTCGCGCCGACGGCGGCGTAGCAGGCGAAGGCGTCGGCGACGTCGCCGGTGAAGTTGGTCTGGACCCCGCCGCTGCCGTCGGGCTTGTAGACGAGGAAGCGGTCGCCGGTCGTGTTGAGGTGCGCGCTGGTGCAGGTGTCGCCCTTGGGCGTGTTCTGCAGCATGCCCTGATCGCCGCCGATCGTGGCGCAGGACGGCGGCGTGAACGCGCCGGCCCCGAGGTCCGAGGTGACGATGCCGATGTGCAGGTCGGGCATCGTGGGGAGGTCCTTGAGCGGCTGCATGAAGTTGGGGAAGTACTGCCGCAGCGAGATCTGCATCGGCTCCATCGAGGCCGAGTTGTCGATCATGAACAGGATGTCGGCCCGATTGTTGAGCGTCTGGTTGAAGATCTTCGGGTCGACGCTCACCGGCGCCTCGCGCGGCACCGTGATGGGCCGCGTATTACACGCGCACAGGGCCGTAACGCCGATCACGAGCCATACGAGGTGTCTCATCGCGCCCTCCTGTTGATCAGGCATACCGGCCCGCTCGGCCCGGAGGACAACGGCCGGCGCCCTCGGCGCAGCCGATTGATCGGAAACTCGCGCCATGATAAGATTTTCCGACCTTGGCCCTGCCTCTTCCGAGCGCAGTGTACCGGCGGGTCCTCGTCGTTGATGACGAGGAGAACCTGCGGCACATGCTGACCGTGCTCCTCCAGCGCGAGGGGTACGAGGTCAGCGCCGTGGCCAACGGCGCGGCCGCGCTCGCCGAGATCCAGGCCCGCACCTACGACCTCGTGCTCGCGGACGTGCGTATGCCCCAGATGGGGGGGCTCGAGCTGCTCGAGGAGCTCCGGCGCCGCCACATCCCGGCGACCGTCATCATGATGTCGGCCTACGGCAACGTCGAGACCGCGCTCGAGGCGATGAAGCGCGGCGCCTACGACTACATCTCGAAGCCCTTCAAGCCCGACGAGGTCGTGCTCGTGCTGCGCAAGGCCGAGGAGCGCGAGCGCCTCTTCCGCGAGAACCAGCGCCTGCGCGAGGCCCTCGCCCACACCCGGCCGCCCGATGACGACGGGCTGCCCGGGATGATCGGGCGCAGCCCGCGCATGCACGAGATCTACCGCACGGTCCGCAAGATCGCCGCGTACAAGTCGACGGTCCTGCTCACCGGCGAGAGCGGCACCGGCAAGGAGCTGATCGCCCGCGCCGTCCACCAGCTCAGCCCGCGGGCGCCGCAGCCGTTCGTGGCGGTGAACTGCGGCGCGATCCCCGACACGCTGCTCGAGTCGGAGCTCTTCGGCGACCGCCGCGGCGCCTTCACCGACGCGACCCGCGATCGCAAGGGGCTGTTCGAGGAGGCCCACGGCGGCACGCTCTTCCTCGACGAGCTCGGCGAGCTGCCGATCGGGCTGCAGGTGAAGCTGCTGCGGGCGCTGCAGTCGGAGGAGATCCGGCGGCTCGGGGACACCCAGGACATCCGCGTCGACGTGCGCGTGATCGCGGCGACCGCGCGCGACCTCGGGGCCGAGGTCGCGGCCGGCCGCTTCCGCGAGGATCTCTACTACCGGCTCAGCGTGCTGCCGCTGCACCTGCCGCCGCTGCGCGAGCGCAAGGAGGACATCCCCGAGCTCGTCGAGTTCTTCCTCGCCCGCTGCAGCGCGCGCATGGGCCGCGGCGGCGCCGTCGTCGAGGGCGTCACGCCCGAGGCGATGAAGCTGTTCCTCGACTACGCCTGGCCCGGCAACGTGCGCGAGCTCGAGAACACGATCGAGCACGCCCTCGTCTTGTGCGAGGGTAGCCGCGTCGACATCGAAGTGCTCCCGGCCAAGGTGCGCGAGTGCCGCGATCGCCTGCGCCAGACGCTCGACGCCGGCGATCTCTCGATCAAGAAGACCACGCGGATCGTCGAGGAGGAGCTCATCCGCAAGGTCCTCAAGAAGACGGGTGGCAACCGGACCAAGGCCGCCGAGATCCTGGAGATCTCGCACCGGGCGCTGCTCTACAAGCTGAAAGAGTTCGGGATCCAGGATCTCTAGGGTGGCCAGCTCGGGCGACATACAGCAGTCGGCGCGAACGGTTACGAGATCGACGAGGCAGAATATTGACGGCCCCGAGGCGGGCTGATAAGATGTAGGCGAAGGTGAGACCTAGACTCAGGTGTGCGACATCGGAACACCTTGACGCCTTCGAGCCGTTGTGGACGCTAAATTATAGGTCAATTAAGTATAAGTTTAGGACCATTCGCTTGACACATAGGAGGACGCGGCCCCATAATTGATCCGTTTCTCGGCACGAGCTCC
>DASXVK010000538.1:0-1505 GCA_036504295.1 Polyangia bacterium | reverse complement strand
CACGCCGACCACGTCGGCATGCACGGGCACGGCCGCGCGGGATCGCTCGGCGAGCTGGGCCTGTGGGGCCTGCTCGCCGACGAGCGCGTGACCGTGGGCACCCTCATCGACCGGGGCGCGTTCATCATCGGCCCGAAGGGGGCGACGCAGCGCGCATACGAGCGCAGCCTGCCGCTCTGGCTCCGGGGCAGCGTCGCCCACCGCCAGGTCGCCCGCGAGGGGATGTTGATCGAGATGGGGCCCGGCCTCAAGGTCGAGGTCGTGGCGGTGAACGGCGCCGGGCGCCTGCTCGAGATCATGGAGAAGAAGAAGAGCTTCTTCCGGCGCTACCCGCCGTCGGAGAACGACTACTCCATCGCGCTCAAGTTCACGCTGGGCGAGTTCGAGCTCTTCAGCGGCGGCGATCTCTCCGGCCAGGACGCCGTGCGCAAGTTCGGCACCACGGCCTCGAGCTACAACGACATCGAGTCGCGCGTCGCCGCGCGGGTCGGCGACGTCGAGGTGTACCGGGTGAACCACCACGGCTCGGACCACTCGTCGAACCCGTGCTTCATCCGCGTGCTCAACCCGGAGGTCTCGATCTTCTCCGTCGGCGACAACGGCTACGGCCACCCGACCCTGCGCGTCTACGAGGCGCTGCGCCGGATCAGCCGCGTCATCCTCACCGGCGGCGCCGACCGGCGGGTCTACAGCCAGGTCAAGCAGGACATCAACCACGGACCCGTCGAGGTCGTGGTCGAGCCGGGCGGCGCGCACTACTACGTCGAGGGCGAGCGCTACCGCTCGCTCACCGAGGCCGAGGAGCGCGCGCGCTCCGACTTCCTCCCCGGCTGCGAGGACAAGGATCGCGCCGAGGACGAGGCGGCTGGGGGCGCGGGGCAGGAGCCCGAGGACTAGGAGCGGGCGGGGAGATGCAACACGGAGGCACGGTGACACGGAGTAAGGTCCCGAGTAATCAGAATCATCCTCCGTGCCTCCGCGTCTCCGCGTTGCATTTCCCCGCAGTCGCGAGCGGCCCCGGCCGGCGCCATGATCGCGGCGCGGCGCGGCGGGGCCGTGCGGGCGGGGCGCACCACGCGGCCGTACATGATCGCGACGACGCTGATGATGGCGGCCACGACGGCCAGCCACTCCCCGCGCACGCGGCCGTTGCTCATCTTGATCCGCACGAAGGCGACGAAGCTCAGGACGAGCCCGGCCGGCGCGTACGCCAGAGCGAGTGGCAACGCGAGGATCGCCAGCACGCTGAACGAGGGCTTCACCAGCTGCGGCACCGGCTCGACGAGCGCGGCCGAGCCCGACCGCGCCACCGGCGGGCTGGGATACGGGGCGAAGCTCGGGGCCGGCGGCGCCGGCGGCGGGGACGTGGCGGCGGACGGCGGCCAGGCGAGCGGCATCGGCGCCCCGTGAGCGACGGGCGCGGTCCCGGCCGGGGCCGTGCGCCGCCGGCGGCGGGCGCGCGGGTCGACCGCGGGCGCCACGGCGGCGTGGGCCGGGGGCGGGGG
>DASXVK010000537.1:0-3124 GCA_036504295.1 Polyangia bacterium | reverse complement strand
GTGCTCGAGGCCGAAGCGCTGGTGCTGCGGGTGAGGCTGCAGGAGGCCGAGGAGCTGCGCCGCCGCGAGGCCGCGGCGCCGCCCGCGGCCGCACCGCCCGTCAAGGCGGGCGAGCTCGCGATGAGCGCCGAGGAGGCGTTCGCGGCGCAGGCGTCCGCCGCGGCGCGCGCGGCGGCCGCGGACACGACGGCCGAGGCGGCGTTCGCCGAGCACGCGGCGGCGCTGGCGCGGCTCGCGGCTGGCGGCGGGCCCGCGGCCGCCCCGCCGCAGGTCGCGGCGCTCGAGGCCGCGCTGCGGGCGCGGCAGGATCGCATCGCGCAGCTCGAGGTCGAGCACGAGGCGCTCGAGTGGCGCATCCAGGAGCTGCAGGGGCAGCTCCTGCTCTCCGGCGAGCCGGCCCCGCGCGAGGTCGAGGAGCCGGCCGTCGAGGCTCGCATCGCGGAGCTCGAGGCGCTGGTGCGCGCGCACGAGGGCGCCGCGGCGCGGGGCCAGGCGCTGGAGGCGGAGCTCGCCGCCGGCGAGGGCCGCGCGGCGGCGGTCGCGCAGGAGCTCGCGGCGGCGCGGTCGCGGCTGGTCGCGCTCGAGGCGCGCCCGGCCGGGGCCGCGGTCGGGGCCGCGGACGCGACCGTGCGGGAGCTCGAGGCGCGGATCGCCGGCTACGAGCGCGGCGCCGCCGAGTGGGCCCAGGCCGCCACGCGCCACGCGGCGGAGATCACCGGGCTACGCCAGGAGGCCGAGGAGCAGGCCGCCTACCTCGCGGAGCTCCAGGACGACCTCGCGCGGCTGCGGGACGAGCGCATCGACGCCGCGGGGCGCGAGCAGGAGCTGGCGCGGCGGGTCGTGGAGGCCGAGCAGGCCGAGCGCGAGGCGCGGCGCCGCGCGGCGGACGCCGAGGGGCGGCTGAAGCGCCAGGAGCTCGGGGCGGCGAGCGCGGAGGTCGAGGCCGCGCGCGCGGCGGCGGTGGCGCGGGCCGAGCAGGCCGAGGCGCAGGCGGCCGAGGCGCTCGCGACGGCGAACCGGCTGCGCGGCGAGCTGGCCGTCGCCCAGGGCGCCGCGGCCGAGTCTGGCGGGCGGCGGGAGGGGGCGTTGCGCGAGGCCGAGGCCGCGCGGCAGGCGGTCGCGGCGGCCGAGGCGCGCAACCCGGCGCCGGAGCACTTCGTCGCGGCGGCGCGGGAGGCCGACGCCCGCGCGGCGGCGGCCGACGAGCGGGCGCGCGCGGCGGAGGAGGCGGCGGCGGCGCGCGGGCACGAGGCCGAGGAGGCCATCCGCCGCGCCGACGAGCGGCTGCAGGCCGCCGATGCGCGCATGGCCGAGGCGGAGGCCAAGGCGGCCGAGGCGCAGCGGCGCATCGCGCTCGCCGAGAGCCAGGTCGCCCTCGCCGACGCGAAGCGCAAGGAGGCCGAGAAGAGCTCCGAGGCGCTGCGCGAGGAGAACCTGCGCAAGCTGACCGAGGCCAAGGCGGCCGCCACCTTCCAGCTCGTCCGTGCGACCGAGGAGTCGACGAAGAAGCTGGCGTCGCTGCGGGACGAGGTGAGCCGCGGCGAGCGGGAGCGCAAGGAGGCCGTGAAGCAGCTCAAGGAGGCGCAGGAGGAGCTGGCGCGGCTGGAGATCACGCGGCGTGACGCCGAGGCGGAGCTCGCCCGCGAGCTCCTCGCGCGGCAGGCGGCCGAGACCCGGCTGCAGGAGCTCGTGTCCCAGCTCGCGCAGCGCGAGTCGCAGATCGAGAGCATCGCCGGCGCCGCCGTCTACGCGCGGCGGGCCGCCGAGGAGGCGACGGTCGCGCGGGAGTCCGCGACGCAGGCCGCCGAGCAGGCGGTGGCGGCGGCGCGGGCCGCCGCCGAGCGCGAGATCGCCGAGCTGAAGGGGCTGCGCCAGCAGGCCGAGACGCGCGCGGCGGAGCTCGGCGCCCGCCTCGCCCAGGCGCAGGAGGAGTACGGCGCGGCCGAGCGCACGATCGCGGAGCTGCGCGACCGCGTGGTCGCCGCCGAGGAGCGCGCGGCGGAGCTCGGCTTCGTCGCCGATCGCCGGATCCAGGATCTCGAGCGCCGGCTCGGCGAGGCGGAGGAGCGCCAGCGCCGCCTCGGGGAGGAGCTGGCGGGCGCGCGCCGGGAGGCCGACGCCCAGCGCGGCGACCTCGACCGGGCGAGCGAGGCCCTGCGCCGGGCCGAGGCCGAGGCGCAGCGGCGGGCCGAGGAGGCCATCGCCGCGCGCACGGAGCTGCGGCGGCGCGAGCGCGATCTCGAGGTCGCCACCGCCGAGCTGGGCGACCTGCGGGCGGCCCGGGCCGGCGCCGAGCAGGCGGCGGCGCTCGAGGAGGCGCTCGCGGCCGCCCGGGGCGCGCTCAAGCAGCTCGGCCAGGAGGTCGACCTGCGGGACGCCGAGATCGAGCGGCTGCGGCGCGAGCGCGGGCAGGACGAGGAGCGGCTCCGCCGGGCCGAGGCGGCGCGGGCCGCCGCGGCCGCGGAGCGGGCGGCGCTCGCGAGCCGGCTCGGGCAGATCGAGGGCCGGGCCGAGGCGGCCGAGGAGGCGGCCGGGCGGCTGCGCGATGAGCTCGCCGCGGCCGGCGACCGCGCGCAGCACGCGCAGGCGGAGCTCGACGACGCGCGGGAGCGCGCGAAGGGCGCGAGCCGGGACCTCGAGGCGGCGCGGCGGGACGTCGCGCGGCTCGGGGAGCGGATCCACGAGCTCGAGGGCGACGGCCAGCGCCTGAGTGCGCGGGTCGAGGAGCTCGAGGCCACGGTCTCGGCCGAGCGCGCGCGGGTCGTCGACCTGCAGGCGGCGATCTCGGGCCGCGACGCGTGGGCGGCGGAGGTCCAGCGGACGCTCGCCGAGCGCGACGAGGCGCTCGCGGCCGACGACAGGGCGCAGCAGGAGCTGCAGGTGCGGCTCGCCGCGGCCGAGGAGGCGGCCCGCGAGGCCGAGGCGCTGCGCGCGTCGGTGGCGTCGCTCGAGGCGGCGGGCGTCGAGGCGGAGGCGCTGCGCGGCCGGGCCGCGGCGGCCGAGGAGGAGCTTGGGCGCGGGCGGGCGGAGCTGGCGCAGGCCCGCGAACAGGCCGGGGCCGCGGCGCGCGACCTCGAGGAGCTGCGGACGCGCCTCGCCGAGGCCCAGGAGGCCGCGCGCCGCG
>DASXVK010000536.1:0-10897 GCA_036504295.1 Polyangia bacterium | reverse complement strand
CGGGCGCCGGGCGGGGGGCCGCGGCGGCGCTGCGGTTGAACTGGGTGGGGGGGAGGCGGGGAGGTCGGCGGGAGTCTGGTCGGGGGTGGTTGGCGCCGACTCGGAGGTTTCGGGGGTCTGCGTAGGAGCTCCGGGCGTGGTTTCCGGCGCCACCAAGCCCTGATCCGTCTCCCCGTCTCCCCGTCTCCCTGTTGTCCCACTCCGAACGGCCCCCCGCACCCGCTCGTACTCGCGCGCCTCCTTCGCGAGCCCGATCACGTCCATGTCGAGCTTCGCCAGGTCGAGGCCCTGGTCCCGCATGGCCATCAGCGCGGTCGCGAGCTGGCCCTTGCCGCCGTCGACGACGAGGAGGTCGGGGAGCGCCCAGGGGTCGCCCGGCGCCACCTCGCGCGCGCGGCGGAAGCGGCGCGAGAGCACCTCGTACATCGCGGCGTAGTCGTCGGGGTGGGCGGCGACGGTCTGCACCTTGAAGCGGCGGTACGCCTGGCGCGCGGGCTGGCCGTCGATGAAGACCACGCGCGAGCCGACCGTCGCCGTGCCCTGCATGGTCGAGATGTCGAAGCACTCGATGCGGCGCGGCGGCCGCTTGAGGCGCAGCCGGCGGCGCAGCTTCTCGAGCGTGGCCTCGACCTCGCGCTGCGGGTCGCGCCGGCTGGCGAACAGGGCGGCGGCGTTCTTGCGCGCGAGCTCGAGGAGCCCGGCCCGGGCGCCGCGCTGGGGCACGAGCACCGTGACCTTGCGCCCCTTCTCCGCCAGCCAGCTCGCGAGCGCCTCGGCGTTCTCGACCGGGAAGGGCAGCAGCACCTCCTCGGGCACGTTGCTCTCGCGGTGGTAGTAGAGGTTGAGGAACGACGACAGCAGCTCCTCGTCGGGGAACTCCTGGCCCGAGAAGGCGAACGGCTGCTGGCCCGAGAGCCGGCCGGCGCGCACGCGCAGCACGACCAGCGTGACCGCGTCGCCCTCGCGATAGAAGCCGAAGACGTCCTGGTCGACGAAGTTGGTGGCGACGACGCGCTGCTCGGTGAGGGTGCGCTCGATGGCGGCGAGCTTGTCGCGGAGCTGCGCCGCGCGCTCGAACTCCATCGCCTCGGCCGCCGCCGCCATGCGAGCGCGCAGCCGGTCCGTCAGCTCGTCGCTCTTGCCCTCGAGGAAGAGGAGCGCGTCGCGCAGCCGCTCGTCGTAGTCCGGCACCTCCTGGATGCACGGGGCCGGGCACATGCCGATCTGGTACTGCAGGCACGGGCGCGAGCGCATGCACATGCAGCGATCGGTGCAGGTGCGGAGCTGGAAGTGCCGGTTCACCAGCCGCAGCGTCGCGCGCGCGGCGCTGGCGGAGTGGAACGGCCCGAAGTAGCGCGCCCCGTCCTCGCGGATGCGGCGCACGAGCTCGAGCCGCGGGTAGCGGCCCTTGAGGTCGAGGCGCAGCGAGAGGTAGTTCTTGTCGTCGCGCAGCGTGACGTTGAAGCGGGGGTGGTGCTGCTTGATGAGGGTGTCCTCGAGGAGCAGCGCCTCCTTCTCGTTGCCGACGACGATGGTCTCGATGTCGCCGAGGACGCGGCCGAGGAGCTGCACGAACCCGCGCGTGTCGCCCGAGCGGTTGAAGTAGGAGCGCACGCGGTTGCGCAGGTTCGCGGCCTTGCCGACGTAGCAGACCCTCCCCCGCTTGTCCTTCATCAGGTACACGCCGGGCGAGGTCGGGAGCCGCTCGAGCAGCTCCCGCACGGCCGGGGTCACCTCGGGGTCGAAGGCCGGCTCGACCGGCGCGCCGGGCTGCTCCGGCGGGTCGTCTTCTGGTCCTGCGTGCGGCACGAGATCCCTTGTGCCACGCCGCGTCCGACGGCGCAACGCGGGCGGGGCGCGGCGCTACGTCCAGAGGACGTCGATCCCGTAGGCCGCGAGCTGCCGGTCGTGAGTGACAAGCGTCAGCCGCTCGAGCTGCGCCTGCGCCACGAGCAGCCGATCGAACGGGTCGGGGTGGTGGGGCGGCAGCCGGGCCGCGGTCTCCGCGTGGGCGAACGTGATCGGCAGCTTCTCGAACCCGCTGTCCTCGACGCCGGCCTCGATCGTGTCGGGGATCCGGAGCCGGCCGAGCGCCGCCTTGATCCCGGCCTCCCACGCGGTCGCGGCGCTCACGAACACGAGGTCCGCCGCGCGGATCGCGGTCCGCGCCGCGGTCTTGAGGCGCCGGTCATCGGCGCGCCACCACAGGAAGACGTGGGTGTCCAGCAGCAGTCTATCGCCGGCCACGAGCCGATCCCTCGAAGGCCTCCTGCAGCTCCGGCGGCAGCGGCGCGTCGAAGTCCTTGCCGATCCGCACCTTCCCCTTCCAGCCGCCGGGCGGGCGCCGCGCGCGGCGGGGCGTGGCCCGCACGAGCTTGGCCTTCACCTCGCCCGCCTTCGCGATGAAGATGACCTCGCCCTCGGCCGCGCGCTCGACGAGCGCCGAGAGGCTGGTCTTGGCCTCGTAGAGGTTGTAGACGCGCTCGGCCATGGCGCCGCTCCGGGTTGGTCAACCTTGACCAACAGTAAGGCCGCACCTGCGCTACGTCAACCGCGCCTGATCGGCCAGGCGCGCGACGGTGTGACACGCGTGCCATAGAGACCCTGAGATGTCATTCGTGCGGATGCTGTGATCACAAGCACTTGCGCTGCCCTATGACACGTGGCTCATGGTTTGCACCGGCACAAGGGGCGTCATCACGACCGCCCCGACCGAGGACGAGAGGAGGAGCCCATGGCATCGACCAGAGCCCGGTGGCGAGCGCTCGCGCTGCTCGCGGTTGGTCTCGCAGGCTGCGGCGGGTCGCGGGCCGGCGCCGCCCCGGACGCGGCCCCCACGACCGACGACGCCGGTGTCCCCGCAGCCGACGCCGGCGACCCCAACCAGCCGCCCGCCGGCTTCCTCGATCCGACGAGCCCGAGCTACCTGGCGCTGAGCTTCAAGGGGCTCATCAACAGCCAGGACACCGTCACCGACGATCCCTCGAACCTCATCACCGGGATCGGGCACCTCCTGGGCCAGCTCCCGGCGCGCACGTTCGAGCTGACGGACTCCGACGGGATGCTCGCCTACTCATACACCTACCCGGCCGACTACCCCAACGAGAACGTCCGCGGCAAGACCTACCTGGTGGTCGACGGCAGCCGGGCGGCCGCGGACGCGACCGCGACGAGGGGCACGATGACCGGGGTGAGCGTCTACTTCGACCGCGACGCGGCGCAGGCGCTCGACGGCGCGAGCCACCGGCTCGGCAAGGTAGGCGCGCAGGTCTACGACTTCGCCTACGTGGTGCGCAAGGACTCCGCGGTGCTCCGCCGGACGTGCTACGTCGGCCTGGCGGACGCGGGCGCGGCGGGCTTCCTCGATCACGCGGCCAACCAGACCTTCGCGCCCGGCGAGAACCTCATCTTGTGGGCCAACGTCCCGCTGGTCACCGACCAGCAGACCCTGATCGACCACCTCGGCGCCCGCTGCACCCGGTACCAGGGCGCGCCCTGCGAGTGCGCCTTGGACGACACGAGCTTCGACTGCGCCGAGTGGGACGTCGAAGCGGCCAAGGACGGCAGCGACCTGTCCTGCAGCCCGCCGGCGGACTTCCTGTCGCCGCCCGCGAGCGGCGACTACGCGACCTTCAAGTTCAAGGGCCTCATCGAGCCCGCCAGCAACCCCTCGCCGCTGGCCGGCTACGTGGAGGCCACCGTGTCCGTCGGCGGCCGGGCCGCCACGGCCAGCATGTTCGGCTACGCGATCGAGTACGGGGCCGGCACGGCCGACGACGTCCTCCAGGTCAGCTTCTACGACCAGCAGCAGGGGAGCGGCGGCACGATCGTGCTGCGGGAGCTCAGCTTCATCGTGACGCCCGCGGCCCTCGTGCAGGCGCAGTCCACCGGCACGAACCCCGTCGTCAGCGACGCGAGCACGGCCGCGTTCGGCCTCGCCTCGACCCTCACCGCCTATCCGTCGGGGGGCAGCTACGTCTACCGGGTCTGTCCGTCCGCCGTGTTCCGCCCGGGGGAGACGGCCGGCAGCTTCTACGATTGTCCGGCGGCCAACACCACCTTCGCCGCCGGCGAGCACCTCGAGATCGAGGGCAACCTCGCGCTCGCGACGAACGTCACCGCCGACGACGTCGGCGTGCCGCTCGAGGCCGATGGCTGCTACTGCAGCACCGACACGGCCGTCGTGGCCTGCGCCACCCTCCCGTCGCCATGAGGTGCCCGATGCGATCGCTGCGTCCCTGCCTCGCCCTCCTCCTGGCCTTCGGCCTCGCCGCCTGCAACGAGGTTCCCGCCCCGGACGCCGCCGACGCGGGCGGCGGCGACGCGGTGACCGGCGCGCCGGCCGACGCCGCCGCGGCCGCGATCCCGCCGAGCCGGAGCCTGCTCATCGTCACGACCAAGGCCGTCGCCGCCGGCTCGCAGCAGCTCGCGGCCTTCGCCGCCGCGAAGGGCCAGCGCGGCCTGACGGTCACCGTCGCCACCGAGGACGACTACGGCGGGCCCGGGGAGCAGGGCGTGGCGCGCGCCGGGCGCATCCGCGACTGGCTGCGGGGGCAGTACCGCGGCTACGGCTTCCTCCTGCTGATCGGCGACCCCAACACCCAGTACGGCGACGTGCCGATGCTCAAGGTGTGGCCGCGCGACGACCTGGCGAACGCCTGCGGCGGCATCGACTGCGAGACCTCGGGCACCGACGCCTACTACGCCAACCCCAACGGCAACTGGGATCTCGACGGCGACGGGCGCTACGCCGAGTACGGCGTGGACGACGGGCCGGGCGGGGTGGACCTGTGGCCGGAGCTGACGGTGGGACGGATCCCGGTGTACTTCGGCGACACCGCCGAGCTCGACCGGACGCTTGAGCACCTCATGGCCTACATGAACGCGGACCCGGGGCAGCTCGCCTACCGCCGGCGCGCCCTGTTCGCGAAGAGCTTCGTCTTCTTCCAGGGGGAGGTCTTCTTCCCCAACACCCCGCCCATCGCCGCCAGCGTCGACACGGCCGTGGTCTCGGAGTGGTTCATCACGAACTACCTGCCGCCGGAGCGGGGCGTCTCCTACACCCGCCTCTACGAGCGCGAGGGCCACGTCACCTCCCGGTTCCCCAGCGAGGGCGCGCTCACCGAGGACAGCTTCATCAACGAATGGAGGAACGGCTACGGGCTGATCTGGTGGGGCGGCCACGGGGCGCCGACCCAGGTGGCGCGCACCGTGTGGACCGCCGACGCCAACCAGAACGACGCCGCGGACGGCGACGAGCTCGCCTCCCCCGCCCTCATCAAGACCGAGGACGCCGCGCGGCTCGACGGGACCCCCGGCGGCTTCGTGGTGGCCACGAGCTGCTACGTGGGGCGCGCCGAGGTGCCGAACGCGCTCAGCTACACCCTGCTGCGCCACGGCGCCGCGGTGGGCATCGTGGCCTCGTCGGCGCCCGCCTCCGCGGACGAGGGCGCCTTCGAGCGCATGGGCCAGACCCTCGATCGCGGCCGGTTCGACGTCGACCGCCTCGGCGTCATGGTGTTCGACGGGCTCATCCGCGGCGAGGCCGCCGGGCAGCTCGTGACCCGCGCCCGGATCGAGCTCGCGCCCAACCACGACATCGACAGCTTCCAGCAGAAGCTGATGCTCAACTTCTACGGCGACCCGACGCTCACGCTCTACGACTCGGCCGCGGACGTGCGCTGAGCCCCACCGCCGCTACGGCGGGATCGCGAAGTCCTTCACCACCGCCATGTGCTGCATGCTGCTGGCGCTGCTGTCGCTGGCGATCACGGGCGCGATCTCGCCGAGCGGCGTGTAGACCCGGCTGTCGACGACGAGGCCGGCGGGGAAGGTGCTCGCGCCGAGGACGACGGGGATCTGGTGCGGCCGCAGATCGGGGTCGGCGATCACCCAGTCGTAGGGCTTCGAGCGGTTCGCGCTCGTGAACGAGTTGCCGTTCTGATCGACGGGGTACGGCGCGCCGGTGTCCACGATGGCGGCGAGCGTCGTCCAGCACTGCTCGGCGCGGTCGTCGGTGTTGAAGTCGCCGCCGATGACGAGGTAGTCGCCGGCCGGCACCTGCGCCTGCACGAAGGCGACGAGGGCCTGGGCCTCGGCCTTGCGGTCGGCGCCGCTCGAGGTGAGCAGGTGGACGCTCACGGCCCAGAGGTCGATCGGCCCGGGGATGTCGATGCGGGCCCAGGCGAAGTCGCGGTTCGTGACCTGGGGGTCGTCCCACTCCCCGGCCGCGAGGATGGGAAAGCGGCTCACGATGCCGTTCGGCAGATCGCCGTTGCCGGCGGGCGGCTCGCGGTAGTAGACGAAGCTCGGGCCGAAGGCGAGATCGACGAGCGCGCGGATCTCGGCCTCGGTGCCGGCGCCGGTGCCGTAGCGAAACTCCTGGATGAGCGCGATGTCGGGCTGCAGCCCCTGGAAGATGTGGATGCCGGGCGTCTGATACTGCTGGTAGTTGCCGCTCGTGGTATTGGCCGCCATGACGCGCAGGCGCACGAGGCCGCCGTCGAGCACGACCGCGCCGTCGCCGCCGGTGGGCGCGTCGTCGGCCGCGGCCGCGTCGACCGCCGCCGCGTCGTCGCCGACGGCCGCGTCGTCCGCCGCCGCGTCGTCGCCCGCCGCCGCCGCGTCGCCGGCCGGGGCGTCACGCGCGGGGGTACCATCGACGGCGGCGTCGGCGCCGTGGGCGGGTGGATCGCCGCCGCAGCCGGGCGCGAGGCCGAGCACGAGGAGGAGCGCGGGGAACGAGAGTATCGAACGCCGGTGCATGGTCGAGGAGCAGCGCGGACTCTGCCGCAGCTTCACTCTCACCAGTTCCCAGCGACGGCGTCAAGCGCCATCAGGCGCTTGACCCGCCGACGGCATCAACGCTACGCTGGCTCTCGGCCGTCACGGTCGGGTGGGACTTGCGGTGGGTGTGACGACGGCGGAGCGAGGCGCCGTGCGCATCCTGGTGATCGAGGACGAGAAGAAGGTCGCGTCCTTCATCCAGCGCGGGCTCGAGGAGGAGACCTACGCCGTCGACGTCGCCGCCTCCGGCCCCGACGGCGAGTACCTCGCCGAGCTGAACCCCTACGACCTCATCCTCCTCGACCTCATGCTGCCCGGCAAGGACGGGCTCGAGGTGTGCCGCAGCCTGCGCGCGCGCGGCGTGAAGACGCCGGTGCTCATGCTGACGGCCCGCGACTCGCTCAAGGACAAGGTCGAGGGCCTCGACTCCGGCGCCGACGACTACCTGACGAAGCCCTTCGCCTTCGAGGAGCTGCTCGCGCGCGTGCGGGCGCTGCTGCGCCGGGGCCCGGCGGGCGACGCGATCCCGCTGCGCTTCGGCGACCTCGTCCTCGATCGCACGCGGCTGCGCGCGCGCCGCGCCGGCCGCGAGATCCAGCTCACGAACCGCGAGTTCGCGCTCCTCGAGTTCTTCATGCGGCGGCCCGGCCAGGTGCTGTCGCGCTCGGTCCTCGCCGAGCACGTCTGGGGCAACGACTTCGACTCGGAGAGCAACGTCATCGACGTGACCGTGAGCCACCTGCGCAGCAAGATCGACCGCGGCCCGGGGCCGCAGCTCATCCACACCGTGCGCGGCCTGGGCTACGTGCTGCGCGCCGACGGCGAGGGGTGAGCCCGGCCGAGCCCGCGCCAGCGCCCGCGCCCGGCTCGCCGCCGGCGAAGGCCGCCGGCGCCGCGCCGGGACGCCGCCGCCTGACGCTGCGCGCGCGGCTGGCGCTGCTCCAGATCGTCGTCTTCGGCGGCCTGCTGGCCGCCGGCCCGGCGACCTACCTGGTGCTGTCGCGCTCACTCGACCGCGACCTCGACCACCACCTCGCCGCGCTGGCGCGGTTGCTCGCCGCCCGCTTCACCGAGGACCTGCCCGCGAGCGCGGGGCTGCCGCGCCGCGGGACGCCGCGCTGCCCGATGCGGCGCGATCCGCTGCGCCACCCGCCGCGCCACCTCCTCGTCTTCGACGCCGAGACCGGCGTGGTCTGCAGCGACGGCGAGCCCCACGCGCTCGCCCCCGAGGCGGTCGCCCACGCCCTCGCCCACGGCGCCCCGGCCCACGCCGACCTGCAGCTCGCGGACGAGAGCATGCGGCTCCTCGCCTGGCCCTTCACCGACGGTCGCGGCCGCCGCCTCGTGCTCGAGGTGGGCACCTCGAACGAGGCCATCCTCCAGGCGCTGCGCCGGAGCGCGACCGCCATCTTCAGCCTGAGCGGGGCGGCCCTCCTGCTGCTCATCGTCGGCTCGTACCTGCTCGCCCGCCGCGCCTTCGCGCCCATCGACCGCATCGTCCGGCGCGTCGAGCAGATCGACGAGCTGAACCTGGCCGAGCGCATCCCCCTCGGCCGCGGCAGCGACGAGCTCGCGCGCCTGACGGTGGTGATGAACCGCATGCTGGCGCGGCTGCAGGCCGCGTTCGAGGGCCAGCGCCGCTTCGCCAGCGACGTCTCCCACGAGATCCGCTCGCCGCTGACCTCGCTGCGCGGACAGATCGAGGTCGCGCTGCGCAAGGAGCGGCCCCCGGCCGAGTACCGCCGCGTCCTGGAGGAGAACCTCGAGGAGGTGCTGCGCCTCAGCCGCCTCGCCGAGAACCTGCTCTCGCTGGCGCGCGCCGACGCCGGCGTGCTCGAGATCCAGCACCTGCGGGTCGACCTGCGCGAGGTGCTCGGCGACGCCGTGCGGCGGCTGAGCCCGCGCGCGAGCGAGAAGAACGTGCGCCTCGAGCTCGTGGCGCCGGCGCCGGCGGCGGTGACCGGCGACCCGGACTGGCTCGGCCGCCTGGTCGAGAACCTCGTCGACAACGCCGTGCGCCACACGCCGCAGATGGGCCGCGTGCGCGTCGCGCTGCGCGCCGGCGACGGCGCCGCGGTGATCGCGATCGAGGACACCGGCGAGGGGATCCCGGCCGAGGACCTGCCGCACCTCTTCGAGCGGTTCTTCCGCGTGGACCGGTCGCGCTCCCGCGACAAGGGCGGCGCCGGGCTCGGGCTCGCCATCTCCCAGCAGATCGCGGTCCTGCATGGCGGGCGCATACAGGTCCGCAGCACCGTCGGTCAGGGCAGCGCGTTCGAGGTCGTGCTGCCGCTCGCCGCCGGCGGCGACGGCGACGACTAGCCGTCGAGCCGCCCGCGGGTGTATCTCGCTGACACGCGGTCAGACATTGCAGATATTCCAAACTGACCGTCGGGTCGTGGCGACTCGTTGATTAAAGACAATTAACGTCCGATTCAGTGTCGCTTCATGCTCGCCTGCTCTTGTGGGCGCGCGCGCGATGCGCGTCAGCGAGAGGGTACGCATGGCACAGCAGCGGGACATCGTGCTCGAGGCGAGCACGAAGCGCGACTTCATCGACGAGCTCTTGACCGTGCCCGGGGGCGACCGGCTCCGCGACTGCATCCAGTGCGGCACGTGCAGCGGCTCGTGCCCGGTCTCCTACGCGATGGACCACCCCCCGCGCAAGCTCTTCGCCATGATCCGGGCGGGCATGCGCGAGGACGTGCTCTCCTCCGAGAGCCTGTGGCTCTGCACCTCATGCTACTCGTGCACCGAGCGCTGCCCCAAGGGCATCGGCTGCACCGACATCATGTACGCCCTCAAGCGGATCGCGATGAGCGAGGGCAAGGCGCAGGGCGCGGCCAAGGCGATGGCGTTCGCGACCTCGTTCACCGGCATCGTCGCGAAGAACGGCCGCAACAACGAGTCGTCGCTGCTCATGCGCTTCTACATGAAGGTGAATCCCTTCGCGATGATGCGGAAGGCGCCCCTCGGCATGCAGCTCATGAGCCGCGGCCGCATGCCGCTCGGCGGCGAGAAGATCAAGGACAAGGACATCGAGCAGCTCCGCGCCATCATCGCCAAGACCGAGGAGATGGGAGGCCTATGATGCAGTTCGCCTACTACCCGGGCTGCTCCCTGAGCGCGACCGGGCGCGCCTATCAGGAGTCCACCGCGGCCACCGCCGGCAAGCTCGACATCGAGCTCACCGAGCTCGAGGGCTGGAACTGCTGCGGCGCGACCACGTACATGTCCGTGCGCGAGCTGCTCTCGTACGCCATCTCGGCCCGCAACCTGAGCCTCGCCATGCAGCGCGGCCAGGACATCGTCGCGCCGTGCTCGGCCTGCTTCACGATCCTGCGCAAGACCGACCACTACCTGCACACCGTCCCGGACCTGCGCAAGAAGGTGAAGACCGCGCTCGAGGCCGCCGGCCTCAGCTACGAGCCCGGCAGCGTCAAGGTGCGCCACCTGCTCGAGGTCACCTGCGCGAACGGCGGCCTCGACCGCATCCGCGACCAGGTGACCCGGCCGCTCAAGGGCCTCAAGGTCGCGCCCTACTACGGCTGCCAGATCGTCCGGCCGGCGGTGCCGTGGGACAACGCCGAGAACCCGATGATGCTCGACCGGCTCCTCGACGCGCTCGGCGCCGACGTGCAGAAGTTCCCGGCCAAGACGCGCTGCTGCGGCGCCTCGCTCATGGCCTCGAACGAGGCCGCGGCGCTGCGCCTGTGCAAGAACCTGCTCCTGTGCGCGCAGCAGAACGGCGCCGAGATCATCGTCACGACGTGCCCGCTGTGCCAGATGAACCTCGACGCGTTCCAGAAGAAGATCAACGCCATCTACGGCACCAGCTTCAGCATCCCGGTGCTCTACTTCACGCAGCTCCTGGGCGTGGCGATGGGCGTCGGGACGAGCGATCTCGGGCTCGGCCGCGAGATCGTGGCCGCCGCGCCGTACCTCGAGCGCTTCACCGACATGCCCAAGCAGCTCACGTCCGGGCAGGAGAACTGACGCCATGGCCGACCCGAAGAACGACGGCATTGCGCGTGGGCTCGCGCGAGGAACGCGCGGTGAGGGGGAGGCTCGACGGGCTTTGCCCGTCGAGGGGGGGCGGGCAGAGCCCCCC
>DASXVK010000535.1:0-14127 GCA_036504295.1 Polyangia bacterium | reverse complement strand
CGGCCACCAGGTCCACGGCCATGCGGCTGGCCCGGTCGCCGCCGAGGTGGCCGCCCATGCCGTCGGCGACGATGAAGAGGCCGTCGTCGGGGCGGTTGACGAACGCATCCTCGTTGTGGTCGCGCTTGCGGCCGACGTCGGAGATGCCCCAGGAGATGAGCTTCATATCGACCCGTCCGTCGGGGCGCCGAGGAGGCGCCTGATCAGCATACGGAATCGGCTGGGGCAGTCAAGGCCGCCGCCCGGCGCGAACGCGAGCCGCCCCGAGAAGCGCGACACCCCTGTCGCGACGCGGGCGCGTGGAACGGCGCAAGTGCGCGTGCCCTCGTCGGCACGTCGCTTGCTATCTCCTCGGGGTGGTCGCTTGCTTCACCCGTCGCGGCGGCCGTAGGATGCTGGCGCAGCACGGCGCGGCCCGAGCCGGCGCCCGCTGCCGAGGAGGACCCATGAGAGTCGAGACCTGGCCCCCGCGCACCGAGCCGCTCCTGCGGACGCTCGCGGCCGCCGCGTTGCTGGCGGGCTGCGGCGGCGGCGCCGAGGGCATCGGCGGTCACCCGAGCGGCGCGGGCGGGGGCGGCACGACGGCGCCCGAGTGCGGCGCGCTCGGTCAGGCCTGCATCAGCCAGGGGCTCGACGCCCCGCTCGTGCTCGGCGGCCGCTACGAGCTCGCGGTCGGGTCGCAGATCGCCGGCAGCTCCGGCCCGCCCGTCACGCTCGAGGTCGCCGACCCGACCGTGCTCACGGCCACCGAGAGCGGCGTGGAGGCGGTCGGCGCGGGCGCGAGCGCGGTGCTCTTCATCGGCCCCGACGAGACGGTGCTCGACTTCATCCACCTCTGGGTGGTCGCGGCCGAGGAGCTGCGCATCATGCGCTACGCGCCCACGGGCGTCCTGCTCGGGCGCGTCCAGGCGCAGGTCCAGCTCCTGGCCGGGGACGAGGTGCTCGTCGCCGTCGAGCCCTACACGAACGCCCAGCCGCTCATGGGCAACTTCGAGCTGCTCCACAGCGTCACCGGCGACGCGGTCGCCATCGTGCCGGACTCGGTGGCCGCGTGGTACCGCGTGGTGGCCCGCGCGCCCGGGAGCGCGACCGTCACCTTCAGCGGCCTCGGCCTCGAGGAGCGCTGGGAGATCGAGGTGCTGCCATGACGCGCGCCGCGCTGCTGCTGGCCCTGCCGTTCGTGCTCCTCCTGGCCGGCTGCCCGGACGACAAGGTGGCGCCCGCGATCGAGGTCTACGCCGTCACCAACGCGCCGCCGGCGCGCACCGCCACCGTGGTCACGGACACCGTCGCGGCGGACCATCACATCACGATCACGCGCGGGGTCGCGCTCGCGCTCGGCTGCTGGGACTCGTGCACCGGCGCCTGCGACGCGCCCTCGATGACCGTCGGGGACCCGACGCTGGCCTCGGTCCGGCCGGCCTCCCGCCCGAACACCTACTCTGGCGCCACCTGGGTGCTCGCCGCCATCGCCGCCGGCGAGACCCAGCTCACGGTCACGAGCACGTGTACGACGCAGAGCTACCTACTGCACGTGCGCGAGCCGGGGCAGTAGCCGGGGCCGGGGCCGCGGCGCCCTCACTCGCCGTCGACCAGCGCCACGAGCACCTGCGGCACACTGGCGTAGTGCCGGTCGAGCGTGACGACGGTCAGGCCGTGCTCCATCGCGCTCGCCGCGATCCAGAGGTCGTTCGTCGGGATCGGTGTGCCGGCGCGCCGCAGCCCGTCGACGATGACCGCGTACCGCCGCGCCGTCTCCGCGACGACCGGCAGCACCGTGACGCGCGGTGAGTCGAGGAAGGTCGCCAGCTCGCGCTCGTTCTTCACCCGGTGGGCGCCGCGGCGGAAGCCGGCGTGCAGCTCACCCAGGACCACGGGTGTGACGCTCAGCTCCTCCGCCGTCTGGACCACCCGCTTGACGCCCGCATGGCCGCGCATGAACGCGGAGTAGGCCGAGGTATCGAGCAGCCACCCGCTCATCGCCACAGCTCGGCGTCGACCGAGCGCTGCTCGGCCAAGGCGGCGTCGAACGCGCGCGCCTCCGCCGCCGACCAGCGGCCCGCCAGCTCGTCGAGGTCGTGATACTCGGCCCGCCGCTTCGCGGCGGCGCGCCCGGTGATGGCCTCCTCGAGCAGGTCGAGCACGGCGCGGTTCAGGCTCACGCCGGCCTCGGCCGCGCGACGCTCGATGGCCCGCGCCACCTCCTTCGACATGTTCCGGAGCGTGATCGCCTTCATGATGCACTCCATGCATCTGCCTGATGCAAGTGTGCATCGGAGCGGCCAGCGCGTCAAACGGGCCGGGCTCATTCGTTGCGTGCTCACGCGAGCGCCTCCTCGAGCGACGTGGCCGTGACCGCGCGGGCGAGCCAGCGATCGAGGGTCGCGCTGTCGGTGCACGCGAGCACACGGTCGCGCTGCGCCGGGCCGAGCCGGAACCCGCGCGCCAGCAGGACGACGGCGACGGCCTGCGCCTTGCCCTGCCGCTCGCCCTCGTCCCGCCCCCGCGCCACGCAGCGCCGAGCGGCCTCGGTCTCCCGCGCGATGCCGTCGCTCGCGATCAGCGCCTCCAGCTCACGGCGCACCGCCGCGCCGAGCGGCTCTTCCTCGATGTCGTAGTACATGGCAGCCTCCTCGTCCGGGCCGGAGCGATCCGGCGCACGACGCGCGTGCGCCGGCTGCCGCCAGCGGCCGCGAGCGAAGAAAGCACGGGCCGTGCCGCGCGCAAACCCGCGTCATCGCTCGGGTGCGCCGGGCGCGCGCTGGCCGGATTCCGGAATCCGGCCGGACAGGGCGCGCCGGCCCTCGTCCTACTCGGGCAGCCGCAGGTCGAGGGAGCCCCGGCCCGTGGGGCTCGACCGCCCGATCCCGCCGGCGCCGAGGGCCGCTACCGGATCGCGGTGGCGCCCGGCGGCGGCTGAGGACGCCGCCGTTCCGGGCCCAGGCACCTCGCCGCCGCGCCCGCGCGACCGCGGCGTCACTGTCCTCGGCGCAGGCGTTCGAGCTCGGCGCGCAGGCGGGCCACCTCGGCCTCGGCCCTCTCGGCGCGGCGCGTCTCCTCCTCGGCCTGACGCGCCTCCTCGTCGAGGGTCCGCAGCAGCGCGCCGGTCTTCCGGTCGCGCAGCCGCAGCAGCTCCTCCGCGGGCACCAGCTCGAGCCCGAGCGCCGGACTGTCGAACGTGCCGCCGTCGAGGGGCCCCACCGCCGCGAGTTGGTCCCCGGCGCGGCGGAACCCCTGGAGGCGCGGCGTCAGATACTCGCCCAGCGGATCGAAGAGGTAGTACTCACTGACCCCGATCTGCTCGTAGAGCACCTTCTTGGCGCCGAGATCCTCGAGGCGGCTGCTCTTCGAGGTCACCTCGATCACCACGGTGGGCCCGGCCTGTTCCTCCCACAGCTCGAAGATCCGCCGCGGGCCGCGCCGCGCTCCCAGGGCCACGAACACGTCCGGGACGATGACCTTCGCCGGGTCGCCTTCCTCGTAGTAGACGAGGAGGTCGGCGCCGACATAGGCGTCCTGCCGGCCGCGGAGGTGCTGGTCGAGGGCGGCGAAGAGGTGCAGGATCGCACGGACGTGGAACTCCGTCTCGCCCAAGGGGACACCGTCCTCCTCGGGGTAGGTGATCGGGGCGTGCCGGAACTCGGGCAGCGGCGGCTTGCGCCCCCAGCCGGGGGCCCAGCCCGGTCGCAGGCTGTCGTGCAGGAAGTGGCCCATCGTTTGGCTCGCGCCGTCGTCCTGCAGAAATGGTAACACGCTGGCCCCTCCGGGGCCATCGTCGACGAGTCGCGCCGGAGTCGCGCCCCCGCGGATCCGCGCTACACCTGCTCGACCGTCTTCTCGCTGTGGCTCTGGCCGTCGAAGCGCAGCAGCTTGCCCTTGCCGTCGACCTTCGTGAGCAGGCTCACCGGGCGCTTCCAGACGCGGCACAGGTTGGCGAGGGTGTCGCGGGCGTGGTCCATCTTGAGGTCGACGCCCTCGTGCTGGTGCCGGAGCAGCAGCTCGCCCCGGTTCTCGAAGTTGCCGTCCTCGACGTAGATGAAGGGCTGGCCGGCGTTGGTCAGCCGGTAGAGGAGCCGGTCCTTCACCTTCTTGAACTCGCGGCTCTCGATCTCCCAGTTGCCGCTGCGGTCGTTGAACATGTACGAGAAGAACTTGTTGTCCCGGCAGAACTCTTCGGTGAAGTACTCGTCGATGAACGTGACGTCGTTGTAGAGCTTGCGGGCCTCGAAGATCTTCTTGCGACCGAGGCCGAGGCGGCGGTCCCAGTGGCGCCGCGCCTCGGAGTCCTGGCAGTCCTCCCACTCGCGGCCGAACTGGCCCCGGTCCCAGCGCTCCTCCATGTGGCGGAAGATCTCGACGCCGAGCTTGTAGGGGTTGAGCTGGCCGCGCGCCGTGGCGAGGACGCCGGCGGCGTGGTCGGCGTACTCGATGATGTCGGCCGCGGTGCACACCCGCTCCGTCATGATTTTGGAATGCCAAAACGACGCCCACCCTTCATTCATGATCTTCGTCTGGCGCTGGGGCATGAAGTAGTACGCCTCGTCGCGGACCATCTCCAGGACGTCGCGCTCCCAGCGCTCCAGCGGCGAGTGCTCGAGGAGGAAGAGCAGGACGTCGCGCTGCGGCTTCTCGGGGAAGCGATGGCTGGCCTGCTCCTGCTTCTGCTGCTCCCGCTGGCGCTGCTTCTGGATGAACTCCGGCGGGTTGATGAACTTGTCCATGTAGGACTTGGCGCGGAGCTTCGGCACCTCCTGGGTGTGGGCGGCCGCCTCTTCGCGCGCGCGCTCCTCCTCGAGCCCGGTGCGCGGCTTCGCCCGCGAGATGAACGGCGCCATCGGGTCGATGAGGTCGTCGAGCGAGAGGCAGGTGTCGATGAAGTTCTCGATCTTCTCGATGCCGAAGCGCTCGATGTGCTTGCGCACGCGGGTGGCGTGGTTCGCCATCCCGTCGATCATCTTCCGGTTCGTCTTCGAGAAGTAGTAGTTGTTCTTGAAGAAGTCGCAGTGCGCGTAGACGTGCGCCATCACCATCTTCTGGTCGGTGATGGAGTTGCCCTCGAGCAGGTAGGCGAAGCAGGGGTCGTTGTTGATGACCATCTCGTAGATCTTCGAGAGGCCGTAGGTGTACCCCTTCGAGAGCTGCTCGTAGTCCATCCCGAAGCGCCAGTGCGGGTAGCGCGTCGGGTAGCCGCCGTACGCGGCGACCTCGTTCATCCGCTTGTAGTCGAGGACTTCGAAGATCGTGTCGAAGAAGTCGAGCCCGTACTCGCGGGCATAGCCTTCGATCTCGCGCTGGATGTCGAGGAGATATGCGGGAAGCCCAGGCATGCGCTACGCACCCTTCCCGAGGAAGTCGCGGATCGAGTCCATGATGGCCTCCTTGTTCTTGATCTCGGAGGTCACCACCCTGTCCTCGTCGCTGGTGAAGTGCTCCTGCAGGTCCTTGATGAACTGGCCCGAGCCGTAGGGGCTCTCGACCTGCCCGTAGCAGAAGAGGTTCACGAAGGGCAGGATCTGCCGCTTCATGAGGTCCACGCAGCTCACGGTGTCGTCGACGGACCAGTTGTCGCCGTCGGAGAAGTGGAACGGATAGATGTTCCACTCCGACGCCGGGTACTCGGTCTCGATCATCTTCGCCGCGAGGCGGTAGGCCGACGAGATCATCGTGCCGCCGCTCTCGCGGGTGCGGAAGAAGGTGTCCCGGTCGACCTCGCGCGCCTGCGCGTCGTGGATGATGTAGCGGCTGTCGATGCCCTTGTACTGGGACCGCAGCCAGGTGTCGATCCAGAAGGACTCGATGCGGACGATCTCCTTCTGCTCGTCGCCCATGGAGCCGGAGACGTCCATCATGTAGATGATGACCGCGTTCGACTGCGGCAGCGGGTAGCTCTTCCAGCTCCGGTAGCGCTTGTCGTCGACGATGGGGACGATGAGCGGCTTCTTCGGGTCGTAGCTGCCCACCATGATCTGGCGCCGGAGCGCTTGCTTGAAGGTGCGCCGGAAGTGCCGCAGCGACTCGGGGCCCGTCTTGCGGATGCCGGTGTAGCGCTCCTTGGTCGCGACGATCTTGTGCTTGCCCTTGGGCTGGATGCGCGGGAGCTTCAGCTCCTCGCCGAGGATCGCCGCCAGCTCCTCGAGCGTGATCTCGACGTCGAGGGTGTGCTCGCCGGGCTTGTCGCCGGCCTTGCCGTCGCCGGGCTGCTCCTCGCCCGGGCCGAGCACGTCCCCCGGCTCGCCCTCGCCCTGACCGACGCCGCCCTGGCCCTTCTGGCCGAAGCGGAACCGCGGGATGTCGATCTGGGGCAGGGGGATGGTGACCACCTGCTTGCCCTTCTTGCCGAGCATCTCGCCCTGCGAGATGTACTTGCGCAGGTTCTGCTTGATCCGCCCGCGCACGATGTCGCGGAAGCGGCGGTGGTCATGGTCGATACGGAGCGCCATGGGGACCTCGCGGCGGTGCTGCCGGCTACTCCTTCACGTCGCCGCGGGCGAAGATCGAGGCCACGAAGTTGAGGACGTCGGTCGCGCAGATCTCGCAGTACCCGTAGTTGCGGATCATGCGGTTCTTCACGACGTCGATCTTCTCCTGCGTGTCGCGGTCGACGACGGCCGAGACCAGCGAGGTGAGCTTGATCGAGTCCTTCTGGTCCTCGAAGAGCTTCAGCTCGAGCGCCTTGTGCAGCCGCTCGTTGGTCCGGTAGTCGAAGGTCCGCCCCTCGACGGCGAGGGCGCCGATGTAGTTCATGATCTCGCGCCGGAAGTCATCCTTGCGCGACTCGGGGACGTCGATCTTCTCCTCGATCGACCGCATCAGGCGCTCATCCGGCTCCTCGTCCTGGCCGGTGTACTTGTTCCGGACCTTCTCCTTCTGGGTGTAGGCCTTGATGTTGTCGATGTAGTTGGCGCAGAGCTTCGCGATCGCGTCCTCGTCGGCGGAGATGGCGCGCTGGACCTCGTTCTTCACGATGTCCTCGTACTCGCGCTTCACCTCGCCGAGCAGCTCGACGTAGCGCTTCTTCTGCTCCTCGCTCGTGATGAGCGCGTGGTGACGCAGGCCGCTCTCTAGCTCGTTCAGGACCATGAAGGGGTTCACGCACCCCTCGCCCTTGTCGCTGACGAGGGCGTTCGAGACCTTGTCCTGGATGTAGCGCGGCGAGATGCCGTCGAGGCCCTCGCGCACGGTCTCCTTGCGCAGCTCCTTGATGTTGTCCTGCGTGAAGCCGGGCAGGCTCTTGCCGTCGTAGAGCTTGAGCTTCTGGATGAGCGTGAGGTTGTGCTTCTTCGGATCCTCGAGGCGCGTGAGGACCGCCCACATCGCCGCCGTCTCGAGCGTGTGCGGCGCGATGTGCTTGCCCCGGATCTTCTCGGGGTTGTAGTCCTTGAAGTAGATCTTCACCTCCTCCGACGAGCGGGAGATGTAGGGCACGTCGATCTTCACCGTGCGGTCGCGCAGCGCCTCCATGAACTCGTTGTTCAGGAGCTTCTTGTACTCGGCCTCGTTCGTGTGGCCGAGGATGACCTCGTCGATGTCGGTCTGCGCGAACTTCTTGGGCTTGATCTTGTGCTCCTGCGAGGCGCCCAGCAGGTCGTAGAGGAACGCGACGTCGAGCTTCAGCACCTCGATGAACTCGATGATGCCGCGGTTCGCGATGTTGAACTCGCCGTCGAAGTTGAAGGCGCGCGGATCGGAGTCGGAGCCGAACTCGGCGATCTTGCGGTAGTTGATGTCGCCGGTGAGCTCGGTCGAGTCCTGGTTCTTCTCGTCCTTGGGCTGGAACGTGCCGATGCCGACGCGGTCCTGCTCGCTGAGGACGAGGCGCCGCACCCGGATGTGCTGCATCACCTTGCCCCACTCGCCCTTGTACACCCGCATCAGCTCGCGGAAGATCTGGCGGCAGGCGGGATCGGCCTCGCCCTCGACGACGATCTGCGTCTGCTCGTTGCCGAGCCCGAGCTCGCGGAACGCGCGGGCGCGCCACTCGATCGGGATCAGCCGCAGCGGCTCCTCGTGCATGGGGCAGGGGAAGTGCTCGCGGTTGCCGGCGACGTACTCGAGCTCCTTCGGCAGGACCCAGTCGAAGCTGTAGAGGGCGCCCTCGTTGGTGCGGGAGTACTCCTCGAGGCCCTTCTTGAGCAGGCGCGCGATGGTGGACTTGGACGAGCCGACGGGGCCGTGCAGGAGGATGACGCGGCGCTCCGTGCCGTAGCGGGAGGCGGCGCTCTTGAAGACGTTGACGAGCCGCATCAGCGAGATGTCGAGCCCGAAGATCGCGTCCTTGCCGCCGTGCTGCTCGTCCTTGAAGAAGTTGTAGCGGATGATCCGCTTCTTGTTGTCGATGTACTCTTCCTGCCCGTACGACAGGACCATGTCGTAGACGCGCTGGTAGGCGGTCCGCGTGACCTTCGGGTTCTCGCGCACGATGGCGAGGTACTCGTCGAAGGTGCCCTCCCAGTTCAGCTCCTGGTACTCACGGATGTCCTGAAAGGCAGCGATCTTGGCGACCATGGAGGCGGTCTGCTCGATCATTCGTCTCTCCTTCACTACGTGGCCGGCCTTCGGGGTCGTCCGCTCGAGGGCGACGGCGCAAGATAATCACCGGCGCGTGCCGGTTCGTTTCGGTAGCAGTCTGGGGTCGCCGCGAATCTCGCGGCCGGTGCCGCTGCGCTGTGCTGAGGAGGCAGGCAGCCAACTCGACGGGTGGCGCGCCCGGCCACCGGTTCCTGCCGCCGGCACCGCGTGCTCGCTGTACCACCGACACGATGAATTGAATCGTCCACGATACTAGCACGCCGGTTAGGCGCAGCAACCTTCGGCCCGATTTTTTCCGCCTCACTGCAGCGCGCCATCGTCAGTAGTGTGATCGCGCGGGGCTGCCGTCAAGTCGCGCCGCGCGCGGCGCCTGCGTCGAGCCGCGTCCGGCCCGCTTTGTCACCCGGGCGGCGACGCGTTAGGATGATGGTCAGGGCACGCATGGACGAGGCGCAGCGGCCGACCGCCGATCTCACCCGGGTGCGGGGGTGCGTCTGCTGGGAGTCGGACCCGGGCTTCGTCGCCCCGGTCGTCCTCAACCCGGTCGCCGTCGCCGACCTGGGCTATCCGCGCGCGGACGCAACCGGGCCGGGGTTCCTGCGCGTCCACCTGGTCCCCGAGGACCTCGAGCCGGTGGTCGCCCTGTGCCGGGCGGTGGCGGCCGAGGCCACCGCCCGCGAGCTCCACTGCCGGGTGCTCGCGGCGGACGGCCGGGTCATCGCCTACCACGTGGAGGCTCACCCGGGCCCCACGGGCGTCTTCGGGCTGATGGTCGCGACCGGAGAGGGCGACCTCGCCGCGGCCCTGGCCCTGAGCGAGCAGCGCTTCGCCGACCTCGCCGAGGCCGCGTTCGACGCGGTCGTGCTGCACGAGCAGGGGCGCATCGTCTTCGCCAACCAGGCCTTCGCGCGGCTCTTCGGCTACGGCCTCGCGGACCTGGTCGGCCGCTCGCTGCTGGAGCTGGCGGCCCCGGAGTCGCGCGACCTCGTCCGCGAGAAGATCCTGTCCGGCGCGGAGGGGGCGTACGAGGCGGTCGGGCTGCACCGGGACGGCCGCCGGCTCCGGGGGGAGCTGCGCGGCACGTCGCTCCGGTTCGCCGGCCGCATGATGCGCCTGACCGCGATCCGCGACGTGACCGCGCTCCGGGCGTCGCAGGAGGCGCTCGAGCGCTCCGAGCACCGCCTCCGCCGCATCATCGAGAGCGCGCCCGACGCCATCGGGGTCCACGCCGAGGGGCAGTGGCTCTACGTCAACCGCGCGCTCGTCGCCCTCGCCGGCCGGGCGAGCGCGGCCGAGCTCCTGGGCGCCCCCGCGGCCGAGGCGGTCCACCCGGACGACCGGCCGCTGGTGCGGGAGCGGATCCAGCGCATGATCCGCACCGGCCTGCCGGAGCCCGCCGTCCTCGAGCGCGTCCTGCGCCCGGACGGCACGGTGGTCGACGCCGAGGTGGCCGCGGCGCCCATCGCCGTCGAGGACAAGACCGCGATCGTGGTGTTCGCGCGGGACGTGACCGAGCGCACCCGCGCCGAGGAGGAGCGCGCCCGGCTCTTCGCCGAGACCCAGCGGGCGGTGCGCCTGCGTGAGGAGTTCCTCTCCATCGCGGCCCACGAGCTGCGCACGCCGGTGACCTCGCTGCAGCTCGCGGTCCAGAGCCTCGAGCGGGTGGCCCGCGCCGGTCCGCTCACCGACGCGCGGGTCGCGTTCATCGGCCGTGCCGTCGAGATCGCCGCGCGCCAGAGCCGCCGTCTGACGCAGCTCGTGGCGGCGCTGCTCGACATCTCCCGCGTGCAGGCGGGCCGCTTCGTGCTCACCCGTGAGCCCGTCGACCTCGGCGCGCTCGTGCGCGAGGCGGCGGTCCGCCTGGGCGAGGACCTGGCCATGGCCGGCTGCGAGCTGTCGCTCGAGACCGCGCCGGAGGTCATCGGCCACTGGGACCGCCTCCGCCTCGACCAGGTCGTCACGAACCTGCTCGCGAACGCGCTCAAGTTCGGGGCCGGCAAGCCCGTCGAGGTGAGGGTCGAGCGCGAGGCCGACCTCGCCCGCATCACGGTCCGCGACTACGGCATCGGCATCCCGCCCGACCGGATCGGCGTCATCTTCGACCGCTTCGAGCGCGCGGTCTCGGCGGACCACTACGGCGGCCTCGGCCTCGGCCTCTTCATCGTGCGCCTGATCGTCGAGGCCCACCAGGGCGCGGTCCGGGTCGCGGGCGAGCCGGGCCGCGGGGCCACGTTCACGGTCGAATTGCCTGCCAGGTAAGTGCCCGGCGCGAAATAGCTTGCCCGCTCGCTGACGCTGACGCAAACGCTGACGAATTTCCGTCGGAGGCCGTCAGCGTCAGCGTTTGCGTTTGCGATCCGCCTATTACTGCACCTCCACGGTGAACTTGCCGCGCGCGACGCAGCCGCCCGGGCCGGTGCCGCTGAAGGAGCCCTTGAGGCCGCGCAGTCCGCCGCTGTAGTTGCCGGTGAAGGAGTAGGTGATCGTGCCGCCCTCGGCGAGCTGCTCGGTGGTGCGGAAGGTGGCGCAGTAGCCGTGGATGGTGCCCTCGAGCGTGAAGCCCTCGATCGGCCCCTCGAGGCCGAGCGTCGCGGGCTCGTAGACCGGGGCGTCGGTCTGGGCGTCCTCCTGCGCGTCCGCGGCGGGCGCGTCGGCGGCGCCGTCGGCGCTCGGGCCGTCGCCGCTCGCGCCCCCGTCGGCGGCCGGGCCGTCAGCGGGCGCGCCGCCGTCGGCCGGCGGGCCGTCGGCCGGCGCGCCGCCGTCGCGGCCCGCGTCGGCCTGCGGGATGCCGGCGTCCTCCTGCCAGCGCGGCGGGTTCGGGTCCACCTCGCGCACCCGGAAGTGCGTCGGTCCGAGGCGGAACTTGGCGTTGAGGTCCGGATCGCCGCAGGCCTCGCGGACGCCCTCGCCCTCGAGCACCCACTCCCCGCCGACCGACGCCGGCCGCCCGCCGTTGTCCGAGCACTGCACGGGCGGGTAGGGGTCGGTCTTGTCGTCGCAGCCCGCGGCCAGGGCGAGCAGCAGCGCGACGGCGCAGGCGGCAACCGGACGGATCGCTCGGGTCTCCCGCATGGCGCGCTCCCACTCCTCAGAAAATCAGCGTCGTCCCGATGGTCATGGCCTGGGGCGCGCGGTTGCCGTTGATGGTCGCGAAGATGACGCTGTACTCGGCGGCGAGCGCGATGCGGCCGCTGTGGGTGCGGCCGAGCAGCATGCCGGCGCGCAGGTACAACCCCGGCGCCGAGCCTTCGCCCTCCTTGATGACGTCGGTCGTCGCGGGCAGGACGGCGCCGGTGGTGATCGTGCGCGCCTGCTTCTCCCAGAGGTAGCGGTAGCCGAACCCGCCGCCGAAGAAGGGCACCGCGTCGCCGGTCGAGAGCAGCCAGAACATGCCGAAGTCGAGCGGCACCTCGGCGTAGGAGGCCGGCCCCTCGGCCACATCGAAGCGGACGCCGGCGCGCGCCTCGATGGCGAAGTGGTCCGACTCGAACCAGTACGACAGGTCGAGCGCGAGCCCCGCGCCGCCGGGGTTGCCGGCGTAGGACTTGCCGATGGGGATGAGGGCGCCGATGCGGAACGCGCCGCCGAGCACGCCCCGGACCGGGCGCATCAGCGGGTCGAGCGGCCGCGCCGAGGTCTCCGCGGCGCGCGACGGGGGCGGCGGGAGCGGGGCGTACGCCGGCGTCGCGGGCGGGTAGGCGGGCGGCGGCGGGTACGCGGGGGGCGGCGGCGGATACGCGGGGGACGGGCGGGCCACGACGGCGCGGTCGACCCGGGTGTACGGGCTCGGGGCGGCGGCGCGCCGGGCGCGGCCGGCGATCGCCTGCGCCAGGCGCGCGATCACGGTGTCGAGGTCCTCGATGCGTTCCGCCGCGTCGCGGTGGACGCTCGTGCCCGGCGTCGCGCCGGTGTCCGCGACCGAGAGGGTGACGATGTACTTGCTGCCGAGGGCGCTCACCTCGCCCCACACGACGACGCTCGCCCCGGCCGCGCGCCCGGACACGACCGCGCAGCCCACCTCGAAGCAGTCCGGCTGG
This sequence comes from Polyangia bacterium, assembly GCA_036504295.1. Taxonomy (GTDB): domain Bacteria; phylum Myxococcota_A; class Polyangia; order JACRCY01; family JACRCY01; genus DASXVK01. Next base: position 1,561 of record DASXVK010000535.1, on the reverse strand, counting down.
GCGAGCGCCACGATCCGCGTGCCGGCCCGGTGGCCGATCTCGGACCGCAGCAGGCTCGCGACCGTGTCCACCGCCGCGGGATTGACGCCGCGGCCATGGAGCGGCAGGACGGCCCAGGTGGCCGGCTGCGCGGCCGCGGCGCCGCCCGCCCCGAGCGCCACCACGACCAAGGCGCGAGCGATCACGCCGGCAACCGCGCGTCCCATGCAGGACCTCCTCGAGCTCTCCCGCGTCGCTGCCACGCAACCGCCATGCCACCGCGGCCGGCGCGGCAACACCCCGAGATTGCGGGGTCGACGCTCCCTCCACGATGACCAAGGTTGGGCACGCCTGTCAACAACTCGACAGGGGTGGGCCCCCTGGTGCGCGCGCCGCTCCCCATGCATATTGCTGGCATGGGGCCGACCACCGGGGTGGAGCACGCCGCCGACGCGTTCTTCCGGGACCTGCAGGACCGCATCTGCGCCGCGCTCGAGGGCGAGGACGGCGCCGCCCGCTTCATCGAGGACCGCTGGGAGCGCGCGGGCGGCGGCGGCGGCCGGTCGCGCGTCCTGCGGGACGGGGCGCTCTTCGAGCAGGCGGGGGTGAACCACTCGTCGGTCGCGGGCGAGCTCACGCCGGAGGCCGCGGCCGGGATGCCCGGCGACGGGCTCGCGTTCTTCGCCGCCGGCGTCTCGCTCGTGCTGCACCCGCTGAGCCCGATGGTGCCGGCCGTGCACGCGAACTTCCGCTGCCTGCGCCGGGGCGACGCCGTGTGGTTCGGCGGCGGCACCGACCTCACGCCGTGCTACCCGGCGCGCGAGGACGTCGTGCACTTCCACCGCACGCTGCGCGACGCCTGCGACCGCCACGACCCGGACTTCTACCCGCGCTTCAAGCGGTGGTGCGACGAGTACTTCTTCCTGCCGCACCGGGGCGAGACGCGCGGGGTCGGCGGCATCTTCTTCGACTACCTGACCCGCGACGCGGAGCGTGACCTCGCGTTCGTGCAGGACGTGGGCGGGGCGTTCCTCGACGCCTACCTCCCCATCGTGCGCCGCCGGCGGGGGGACGCGTACGGCGCGGCCGAGCGGTCGTTCCAGCTCCTGCGCCGCGGCCGCTACGTCGAGTTCAACCTCCTCTACGACCGCGGCACGCGCTTCGGGCTGCAGACCGGCGGCCGCACCGAGTCGATCCTGATGTCGCTCCCGCCGGCCGTGAGGTGGGAGTACGGCGCCGCCTTCCCCGCGGGCTCGCGCGAGGCGGCGCTGCAAGACTGGTTGCGGCCGCGGGCCTGGCTCGAGGAGTGAGGCGTCAGGCGGGCGCGCCGAACAGGGTGCCCTCGACGAGGTCGCACAGGATGTGCTCGAGGGCGAGGTGCACCTCCTGCACGAGCGCCGTCACGCGGCTGGGGACCGCGACGATGACGTCGGCCGCGAGCCCGCCCGGGGTGGCCGGGTCGGCGAGCGCGCCGGTGAGGGCGATGGTCCCGAGGCCGCCCCGGCGCGCCGCGCCCAGCGCCGCGAGCACGTTCGGCGACGCGCCGCTCGTCGTGATCGCGAGCAGGACGTCACCGGGCCGG
>DASXVK010000534.1:0-6264 GCA_036504295.1 Polyangia bacterium | reverse complement strand
TGACGCCGCCGCGGCCGCGCCGGCGCGCCCGGCGCATTGATGAGGTCCATCATGACGGACACCCCGGCCCGCATCGCCCGCCCTCGGCCGCTGCAGCTCCTCGGCCGCCTGCTCGACGACCCCACCCTCGTCACGACGGTGCAGGGGCTCGCGCCGCGCACGCTCGGCGCGCTCGTGAACGCCATCGGGCTCGCGGACGCCGGCGAGATCGTCGCGCTCGCCACCACCGAGCAGCTCCAGCGGGTCTTCGACGAGGACCTCTGGCGCAGCGCGCGGCCGGGCCAGGACGAGACCTTCGACCCCGAGCGCTTCGCCCTCTGGCTCGAGATCATGCTCGAGGCGGGCGAGGAGCTCACCGCGCGCAAGCTCGTCGAGCTGCCCGAGGACCTGGTCACGCTGGCCCTGCACCGGCACGTCCTCGTCATCAACATCGACGAGCTCGCCGTCGAGATGTCGGGTTACGAGCAGGACGACGACGTCCTGACGATGACCGAGAAGGCGCTCGACAGCTGCCTCTACCACGAGATCGCCGAGCACCGGATCATCTCGCGGCGGCCCGACGGCTGGGACGCGATCGTCGCCGTGCTGACGGCGCTCGACCGGGACCACCATGACTACCTGCAGCGGCTGCTCGAGCGGTGCTGCTACGTCTCGTCCGAGTGGATCGAGGACAACGGCGGCCTCTACAGCGTGCTCACCTCCGAGGAGATGCTCGAGACGGACGCGGCCGCCGACCGCGAGGACCGGCGGGCGCGCGAGGGCTTCATCGCGCCGTCGGCCGCCGCGAGCTTCCTGAGCCTCGCCCGGGTGACGCCGCTCGAGGAGCTCGAGAAGGCCCGGGTGAGCGACCCGGTGACGCGCGCCTACTTCCGCTCGTACCAGCCGGCGGTGGCGGCCGCGCCCGCGGGCGCGCGGCGGCCGGCCCCGCCCGCGCCGCCGGCGATGACGGCGGCGGTGCTCGGCGAGCTGCTCAAGGACGAGCTGCCCGACGAGGCCCGCGCCACGCTGCTCCTCGGTGGGCGCGCCGGGGCGGCGGATCCGGCGGCGCTCTTCCGCGGCGCGCTCGAGGAGCTGCGGGCGGCCGACGCCGACCTGGCCGCGCCGCGCATGCAGGAGCTGAGCTACCTCGCGAACGTGCTCGTCGCCGGGTGCAGCTTCGGCGGCCGGCGCTTCCGCGCCGTCGAGGCGGTCGAGGCCGTCGTCTGCGCCTGCAACCTGGGGCTCGAGCACCTGCTCCGGCCGGCGGGGCCGCGGCGCGCCGCGGAGGACGCCCGCGCCGTGCTCGCCCGCGACGGCGCCGACAAGCTGTTCCGCGTGGGCTGGCACCTGCTCTTCCGCGACGTCGTGCTGCCCGCCGGGCGCGCGCTCGCGCAGCTCCTCGCGCGCCGGGCGACGAGCGCGGACCTCGGACGGGTGGCGGCCGCCGTGCGCGCGGCGGTCGACGCCGGCACGCCCTGGACCGCGCGCGGCCGCCTCCCCGCCGTCGCGGGTGTCCTCGACGCGCCCACGCTGGCCGCGGTCACCGGGCTGCTGGGCGAGTGCCCGGCGCTCGCGGGGCCCCTGCGCGGCGACCCCCGGGTGCCCGGGCTCATCGCCACGAGGGCGCAGGTCCAGCGCGTGCAGGCGTTCGTCGGGACGCTGTAGCCGGGGCGGGAGGAAACCCGCGGCCGGCTCGCGCGTGACTCTGGGGCCACCGGCGCCGGTGGCTTGACACGCGACTGGCTGGCGGTCGAGATTGGTAGGGCGGAGGTGCTCCCGTGAACCGGTACCTGGGCGTGGCGCTCGTCTGGAGCGCGGCGGTGCTCGTCGGGTGCTCCGACCCGGCCGCCGCCACCACCGGCAACTTCTCGGGCGTCGTGGTCGAGGAGGGCGTCTTCACGCCGATCACCGGCGCCGACGTGAACGTCGCCGGGACCCACGCGACCACCGACGAGTCGGGGCTGTTCGTGGTGAAGGGGCTCGCGGTCGGGAGCTGCGCCGTCACCATCACCGCCGCCGGCTACCGGCCCTTCGCGACGACCGTCGAGGTCAAGCCCGGCAACACCGCGGGGCAGACGTTCTGGCTGCAGCGCGCCGACGGCGACGGCGGCGTGGACGACGGCCCGGCGGGCGGTGACGGCCCTGCGAGCGGCGACGGCGGCGGCGTCAGCCTCGAGCGCATCGAGGTCGCGCCCGGCGATCTCGTCGTCGAGCTGGATCTGCAGGCGGCCGGGAATCAGCCGTACACCGCGACCGGCCATTACCACGGCGGCGGCACGGCGGACCTGACGTCGCAGGTGACGTGGGCCTCCTCCAACGGCGCCCTCGGCGCCTTCAGCGGCGCCACGCTGCAGATCGCGGCGCGCGCGGCCGTGGGGGTCGCGGGCACGACGGTGACGGCGACCCTCGGCGGCGTGACCGGCGCCGCGCAGCTCAGCGTGCTGTGGCATCGCCAGACCGGCGCCCAGGCCGACGTCGTCTTCGTGCTCCCGTACCAGGATCCGGCCGGGCCCCAGACGCAGCAGGTGGTGCTCGACGCCGACGTCCCGCGGTTGGACCTCTTCCTCGCTGCCGACACGACCGGCTCCATGGGCCAGAAGCTCGCCGCGCTGCAGGGCGCGCTCGCCGGCACCATCGTCGCCAGCGTCCGGGGCGTGACCCCCGACTCGCAGTTCGGCGTCGGTGCGTTCGAAGAGTTCCCGGTCTCCCCCTACGGCGCGACCTCGGGCACGGCGTGCGCCGCGGGGGCCAGCACCGAGCCCGACCAGCCGTTCCGCCTGCTGCAGGCGATCACCGCCGACACCACGGCGGTCCAGACGGGAGCCGGCCGGCTCACCACGGCCGCGGGCGTGCCCATCGGCTGCGGCCTCGATCAGCCCGAGGCCATGCTCGAGGCGATGTACCAGGTCGCCACGGGCGAGGGGCTCACCGGCCCCGCGCCGACCAGCGTGCCCGCGAACCACACCGGCGTCGGCGGCGTCGGCTTCCGCGCGGGCGCGATGCCCGTCGTGGTCCCGATCACCGACGCGGTCTCCCACGCGCCCGGCGAGACCGGGACGTGCGGCACGGACCCCATCGGGTACACGGGCGCGGTCGCGGCCATCGCGCACACGCGCCAGCAGACCCGCGACGCGCTCCAGGGCATCTGCGGGCGGGTCGTGGGGATCGCGGTGCTCGACACCTCGACCGCGGCGTCGTGCTCGCCGCTCGCCGACGAGGAGGACCTCGCGCGCGTGACCGGCGCGCGGGTGACGCCCGGCACGTGGGACGTCGGGACGCGGCCCACGGGCTGCGCGGCCGGGCAGTGCTGCACCGACTTCGACGCCGCCGGCCGCGCGCCCGACGCCGACGGGCTCTGCCCGCTCGTCTTCAAGGTCAAGCCCGACGCCACCGGCCTCGCGGTCCGCGTCGCCACCGGCGTCACGTCGCTGGCGCGGTTCGCCCCCTTCGACGTCGCGGCCGTGCCGCAGGGCGCGGCGACGGGCGTCGGCGGCGAGCTGCTCCCGCCGGGGAAGACGACCGCCGACTTCCTCACCGCCGTCCAGCCGCTCGCCGCCCAGAAGCCGGGCTTCCCCCTGGACCTGCCGACGCCGATCATGGACGCGCTCGGCTTCCGCTCGACGCCGCCGGGGACCGCGCTCACCTACGGGGTGACCGCGGCGAACGACCTCGTGCCGGCCACCGCCGCCCCGCAGCTCTTCCGCGTGGTGCTCCGCGGGCGCGCCGACGGCTGCATCGATCTCGACGGCCGCGAGGTGCTCGTGCTCGTGCCGCCCGCGCCCGCGCCGTAGGGCGGCGCCCCGCGCGCGCGTTCCTTGACCTCCCCGCGGGGCGCTCGTACGCTTGGCGATCGTGATCTGCCCCTACTGCGGCGTCGCGCTGCCCCCGGACTGCCGCTTCTGCGGCGACTGCGGTCAGGCGCTGGCGGCCCCGCAGACGCCGCCGGCGCCGGGCCGCCGCGACACGCTGCCCGACCAGGCGGCCGACGACTTCAACGGGGGGCTCTGCCCGCCCCCCCTCGCCGGGCCAAGCCCGTCGAGCCTCCCCCCCACCGCGCGCTCCCCGCGCGAGATCACAGGGGGGCTTTGCCCGACCTCCGAGGTCGACTCCCTGCGGCTCACGGCGCGGCGCACCGTCGCCGTCGAGGTGCCCGCGACCGGGCCCGGAGCGCCCGCGGGCGCCGGCCCGGCGCTGCCGCCGACCGCGCACCTGCCGCCGCCCGCGCCGGGTCCGGGCGCCGCCCCCGCGGCCGCGGCGACGAGCGCGGCCCTGCGCCCGTCGGCCTTCCTCGACGCGGTCGAGTCGCCGGCGGCGCGGGTGGTGCGCATCGCGCTCCTGCTGCTGCTGGACGCCGGCCTGCTCGGCGTCGGCACGTACTACCTCTACAACTACTTCCGGCTGCCGCGGGCCGAGGCGTCGCAGACCACGATCGGCCAGCCCGCCCTCGTGCGCGGCCACGACACGAGCCGGCCGCACGCCCCGGCGCGCGCCGTCGCCGTCGGCGCCGCCCCGGCGCCCGTCCCGCCCGCCGCGGAGGCGCCCGCCGCGGCCGCGCCGCCCCGGACGGGCCGCGGCGCCCGCGCGCCGGCCCCGGCCGCCGCGCCCGTGCCGGCGCTCGCGCCGGCGGCCCCGCGCTTCGGCGGCGCCCGGCCGGCGGCCGCGCCCGCGGTGGTCCCCGCCGGTGGCCGCGCGCCGGCGCCGCAGGCCGCCGTGCCCGCGGCGGTGCCCGCCGCGCCCCCGCCCGCCGCGGCGCCCCCGCCCGCGCCGGCGGCCGCGCCCGCGGCCCCGGCGCCGGCCGCGCCGCGCGAGGACGAGCCGGGCGAGGCCGAGGCGCAGATCGACGCCGAGAGCGTGCGGCAGATCGTGCGCAGCCACCGCGGCGACGTGCAGGCGTGCTACCAGCAGGCGCTCAAGACGCAGCCGGACCTCGCTGGCACCATCGAGGTCCAGTTCGCCATCAGCCCGCAGGGGCGGGCCGTACGGAGCCGCGTCGTCCGTGATACGCTCGGCGTCCCGGCAGTGGGGGAGTGCATCGCAGGTTCCTTGTCGCGATGGCGCTTCCCGCGGCCGGTCGGCGGCGAGGTCGAGTTCGTCTACCCCTTCACCTTCTCTCCGGGGCGCTGAGCCCGGAGGAGGCTCCATGACTGAGTCGGTCCGCGGCCAAGAGGTGATGCTCTTCGACGGCGACGCGCGCGTGCAGCAGGGCGTCTACCAGCTCCTCTCGTCGGCGGGGCTGATCGTGACGGCGCTCGGCGATCCCGCGGCGGCGCGCAAGGAGGTGGCCGACCGCTTCTTCTCGGTCGTGCTCATCGACATCGACACGCCGGCGCCCGGGGAGGGCCTGACGTTCCTGCAGTACGTGAAGGATCGCTCGCCGGCGTCGGTCATCCTGGTCCTCGCGGCCCGGCGCACCTTCGAGATGGCGGTCCGCGCGTTCCGCGCCGGCGCCGCCGACGTGGTCATCAAGGAGCCCGACCAGGTCGAGTACCTCAAGCGCCGCACCATCGAGGTGGCGAGCGAGGGCGTCAAGGTCGGCCTCACGCGCCGCCTGCTCACCGAGGTGGCCCAGGTCCACGAGGAGTTCCTCAAGCGCATGATGGAGGCGGCCCGCCGCATCGTCGACCTCGAGGACCGCATCGCCGGCCGCAACGAGACCAGCACCGCCTCCACCTCGGACTCCGGCGCCGTCGAGTTCCGCATGCTGGTCGTCGACGCCGAGCACGGGCTCGCGGACGTCCTCGAGCAGCACTTCGCCGACAAGCCCGGCTACGCGGTGCGCTGGGCCGGCCATGGCGGCGAGGCCCTCGACAGCGTCGGCAGCCAGGCCATCCACCTCGCGCTCGTCCAGGACGCGCTGCCCGACCTGCCCGGCTCGATGGTCGTGCGCACGATCAAGCAGCTCTCGCCCGACACGATCGTGCTGCAGATCACCGCCCCCGGCGCCGGCCCCGGCAGCGTCGAGGTGGTCGAGTCCTCGCGCAACATCCCCCTCGAGCCGCAGCTCAAGGACTACGGCCAGATCGTCCCCCGCATCAACGAGCTGCGCGAGGCCTACAAGGCCAAGGGCCGCGAGCGCAAGTACCTGCGCGCCTTCCGCGCCCAGCACTTCGACTTCATCAAGCGCTACGTCGACATCAAGCAGCGCGTCGCCGAGATCATCGGCAAGGAGTAGGAAGGAGTAGGGGACACGCAGCCCTGGTCCAAGCGCCAGATTTCACTGGCGTTTTGGGGGTAAGTGCGTGTTTCGCTCTGATGCGGCGCGTCGAAGCAAAATACGCACTTGTG
>DASXVK010000533.1:0-23398 GCA_036504295.1 Polyangia bacterium | reverse complement strand
CGGCCGCGCGCCGTTCCACGCCCCGCCGCTCACCGGCCGCGCGGCCGCGCGCCTCACCCTGGCGCTCGGCGCGCTCGGCGTGCTCGTCGCCGCGGGCTGCGAGGGCGGCGCCACGCCGGCGGGCGCCACCTGCGGCGACGGGCGCGCGGAGCTGTGGGAGGTGTGCGACGGCAGCGACCTGCGCGGCCAGGACTGCGTCACGCAGGGGCACGCCGGGGGCACGCTGCGCTGCCACGCGAGCTGCACCTTCTTCGACGTCGCGGGCTGCACGCGCGGCGCCGCCGTCTGCGGCGACGGCGTGGCCGAGGGCTGGGAGGTGTGCGACGGGGCGGACCTGCGCGGCCAGGACTGCGCCGCGCTCGGGTACGCGGGCGGCGCGCTGCGCTGCGACGGGAGCTGCACGTTCTTCGACGTGACCGGCTGCACGCGCGCGGCCGCGTGCGGCGACGGCGTCGCGGCGGGCGACGAGGTGTGCGACGGGGCGGACCTGCGCGGCGAGGACTGCGTGAGCCGGGGCTTCCCGGGCGGCACGCTCGCCTGCGGGCCGGCGTGCGCGGCCTTCGACACCAGCGCGTGCACCGGCGCGCCCGCGATCTGGACCTGCCCGGCCGAGTACTTCGGCGCCGGCGACGGGTGCGACTGCGGCTGCGGCGCGGTCGACCCGGACTGCGCGGACGCGACGGTGGCGTCCTGCCAGTTCTGCACCGCGGCGGGGTCGTGCGCGACGGGCGACTGCCCGGCGAACATCGACCCGAGCAACAACGCCGCCTGCCTGGGCCAGCAGTGCGGCAACGGGGTCGCCGAGGGCACCGAGCTGTGCGACGGCGCCGACCAGCGCGGCGAGACCTGCCTGAGCCTCGGCTACCAGGGCGGGAGCCTCGGGTGCGCGCCCGGCTGCGCCGCCTACGTGCTCACGGGCTGCACCGGCCCCGGGCCGATCTGCGGCGACGACGCCGTCGAGGGCCACGAGGTCTGCGACGGCGCCGACCTCGCGGGGCGCGACTGCGTGAGCTTCGGCTTCACCGGCGGCGCCCTCGCCTGCGACCCGAGCTGCACCCGGTTCGACCTCGCCGGCTGCACCGGCGTGCCCGCCGCCTGGACCTGCCAGCCGAGCACCTACGGCCGCGCCGACGGGTGCGATTGCGGCTGCGGCGCCGTGGACCCGGACTGCGCCGACGCGACGGCGGCGGCGTGCCAGTTCTGCGGCGGCTTCGACCCCGGCTCGTGCGGCGGCGGCACCTGCCCCGGGAACATCGATCCGATCAACAACGCCGCGTGCCTGCCGCCCGTGTGCGGCGACGGCGTCGCCGCGGGCACCGAGGCGTGCGACGGCCCGGACCTGCGCTGGCAGGACTGCGTCAGCCTGGGCTACCTCGGCGGCACCCTGAGCTGCGCCGCGGGCTGCGGCGCCTTCGACGTGAGCGCGTGCACCGGCCCGGGCCCGCAGTGCGGCAACGGAGTCGCCGAGGGCGCCGAGGCGTGCGACGGGACCGACCTGAGGTGGGAGACCTGCGCGACGCGAGGCCTCGGCGGGGGCACGCTCGCCTGCGCCGCCGACTGCCTCGCCTTCGTGACCTCGGGCTGCACGGGGGTGCCGGCGGCCTGGACCTGCGACCCGGCCTACTACGGCGCCGGCGACGGGTGCGACTGCGGCTGCGGCGTCCGCGATCCGGACTGCCCGGACGGCCATGCCCGCTCGTGCTCGTTCTGCAACGACCCCGGCTCGTGCGCGACGGACTGCCGCCAGATCGCGCCGCCCGACAACGCCGTCTGCAAGTAGGGCGAGTAGGGCGCGCCCGCCGGCGGGGCGCGCGCTCGCCGCGCCTACCGGCACACCTCCGGCAGCGTCCAGCCGCGCGCGTCGGGCTGGTACGGCGTCAGCGTGTCGGTCAGGCTGCGCAGCGCCATCTGGCAGGTCAGGGCGTCGAACCCCGTGATCTGCAGCGAGAACGCGGCCCGGCAGTTGTCCGGGTTCGGCACCTTCGAGCACAGCGTCGCGCCGATGGTCGCATAGCACAGGACCAGCCGCGCGCACGGGTCCGTCGGCGGCGGCGGGGCCGGCGCGGGGCGGGTCGCGGCCGGGCCGCAGGCGGCGAGGGCGGCGGCGAGGAGCAGCGACGCTAGCCGGCGGGTCATGCCCGTATGATAGCGGGGTCGCGACCGCGCGCGTCAACCCGCGACGCCCGGCGTCCGCGCGAGCATCCCCCGGCAGATCACCACGGATGCTGGATCCGCGAGGGGATGCGTGCCCATGTCCTCGCGCATCACGTCGGGGCGGTGATGTGACGGGGGATGCGCGCGCCGGCCCGTGATCGCCGGGCACGAGCACGATGGCTCGCCGCCCGGTTGCGCCTCTACCCAAACCGTCGTACCGTCGAGCTCATGCGGTGGACCGCTCTCCTCGTCGCGCTCCTGTGCGCCGCGCCCGCCGCCGCGCACGACGACGGCCCGCCGCCGCCCGGGCCGCCCCGCGCCCCGCCGCTGCCGCGGCCGCCCGCGCCGGCGAGCGCCCCGGCCGCCGCGGGCGGCGCGTCGCCGTCGGCCGCCACGCTGCAGGAGATCCGCGGCCTGCTCGAGGTCCTGCGCCTCGACGGCTGGCTCCTCACCGACCTGCGCGGCGACAACCCGACCGCCCTCGACCTCGTGCGTCCCGCCCGCCTCGCCGAGCGGCGCTGGTTCTACCTCATCGCCGCCCGCGGCGAGCCGCTGCTCCTCGCCCACGTCGGCGACGCCGGCGCGTTCGAGCACGTCGCCGGCCGCAAGGTCGCCTACCAGGGCTTCCGCGATCTCGCCCCGAGCCTGAAGACCGCCCTCAAGGGCAAGCGCAAGGTGGCGATGGAGGTGGCCCACAGCATCGCCCAGCCCGCGACGCGCCTCGACGCGACCGCGGCCGAGGCGGTGCTCCGCGCCGGCGCCCTCATCGTGACGTCGGGCGACCTGCGCCTCGCCCGGGCCCGCTGGGACCAGCGGGCGCGCGAGCAGCACCTCCTGGCCGCCCACCACCTCGCCCGCGTCCGCGACGAGGCGCTCGAGACCCTGCGCCGCCGCCTCGGCGAGGGCGGGGCGCCGCCGACCGAGGTCGAGCTGGAGAAGCAGATGCTGCGCGCGCTCAAGGCCCGCGGCCTCGAGACCGAGGCGCCGCCGACCGTCGCCGCCGGCGCGCACAGCGCCATCCCCGGCTACCTCGCGACCGCCGCGCAGACGGGCGTCGTGCAGCTCGGCGACGTCGTGCTGGTGCGCCTCACGGGCCGCATGCGGGCCCCCGGCGCGCCCTACGCCTCGCTCACCCACGTCGTCTTCGTCGGCGCCCGCGTGCCCGACGCCGTCGCCAAGGCCTACGCCGCGGCGCGCGCCGCGAGCGACGCCGCGGTCGCGCTGCTGCGCGAGCGGTTCGGGAAGGGCACGGCGGTGCGCGGCTGGGAGGTCGACGCCGCCGCCCGCAAGGCGCTCGTCGCCGCCGGCCTCGGCGACCGGGTCATGCACCCGACCGGCCACGCCCTCGAGCCGCGCTTCCCCGGCAGCGCCCTCGCCCTCGACGACTACGACGGCCGCGAGGAGCGCGTGGTGCCCCGCGGCCTCGGCCTGCGCGTCGCGCCCGGCGTCTACTTCGCGGGCGAGTTCGGCCTCCGCGCCGAGCGCAACCTCTTCCTCGGCCCCAAGGGCCCCGAGGAGCTCTCCCCCGCCCAGGCCGCGGTCCAGCCCCTCTTCGCCCCGCCCCGCTCGGAGCTGCTCGAGCTGCAGTAATTCGCGTGAGTGCTGGCGGGCTGTGCCTGCCAGCACTCTGCGCGGGGGGTCAAAGGGACCCTCCCAGGGTCCCTTTCATAGTAGGCGCGCGCCGCCGGCTTGACCGGCCGACTGAGCCCCCGAATACTCAGCCCTCAGACCTCAAGCCTCGAGCCTGATCTCCCATGAAGCTCGGCCGCATCACCCTCGATCCGCCCGTCATCCTCGCGCCCATGCACGAGGTCACCGATCTCGCGTTCCGCACGCTCTGCGAGGAGCTCGGGGCCGGCATCACCGTGACCGAGTTCCTCAACGCCCACGGCCTCGCCGCCGGGGCGCGCGGCATCGTGCGGCGCATGACCGCGTCGCTCGGCGGCCGGCCCTTCGGCGTGCAGATCTACGGCCGCGACCTCGGCCCGATGGCGCGCGCCGCCGCCATGGCCGCGGACAGCGGCGCCGCGTTCGTCGACGTGAACATGGGCTGCCCCGCGAAGAAGGTCGTCTGGGGCGGCGCGCACCGCGGCGGCGACGGCGCCTGCCGCGGGGCCGGCGTCGCCCTCATGCTCGATCCGGACCACGCCGCCCGCATCGTCGAGGCGGTGCGCGGCGCCGTGCCCGACGCGCTGCCGGTCACGGTCAAGCACCGCGTCGGCTGGGACGAGCGCCATCGCAACGCGGCCGACTTCGCCCGCCGCCTGGTCGACGCGGGCGCGGCCATGATCACCGTGCACGGCCGCACCAAGGTGCAGGGCTACTCCGGCGCCGTCGATCTCGCGGCGATCCGCGCCGTCCGGGCCGCCGTGCCGCCCGCCATCCCCGTCGTCGGCAACGGCGACGTCATCGACGCCGCGAGCTACCACCGCATGCGCACCGAGACCGGCTGCGACGCCGTCATGGTCGGCCGCGCCGCCATGACCGGGCCGTGGGTCTTCACCGTGCTGCGCGCCGCGGCCACGGGCGCGCCGCCGCCGCCCCCGATCACGGTCGCCGAGCGCCGCCGCGTCTTCCTGCGCCACGTCGCCCTCTCGCGCGAGCTCGCCCCCGAGGGCGCGTTCCGCGAGATGCGCCACGCCCTGTGCCGCTACGTGAAGGGCCTGCGCGGCGCGAGCGAGCTGCGCCCGCTGGCGTTCAACGCGCCCACGCCCGAGGAGCTGCTCGCGCTCGCGGAGCGGTTCTTCGAAGGTGCCCAGGCCTCGTGACGGGCACGGGCACGGATGTAAGTGCCTGAATTCAAAGGTTTCGACCCGATGGCCACTTGACCGATGGCCTTCCGGGGCGCCGTGGTGTGTACTGGTACCATGGCGGAGAAGCGCATGCTGCGGATCGTGCTCGCACTCCGGCATCGCCAGCTCGCGCGCGCCTCCCGGCGCCGGTCCGGACGCCGGTCCGTGCTGGAGCGCGGCCAGGCCCTCGTCGAGGCGGCCATCGTCATGCCGCTGATGGTCTTCATCATCCTCGGCGTGATCCAGCTGGTCATGATGCAGCACGCCCGCATCATGACCGAGTACGCCGCGTTCAACGCCTGCCGCGCGGGCATCGTCTGGAACGCCGACCCCGGCGTCATGCAGAGCGCCGCGATCATCTCGCTCATGCCGACGTACCAGGGGATGTTCGACGAGAGCGACCTCGGCAACCCCATGGGCATGGTGCGCAAGATCGTCCAGCGCGCGCTCATCTACCAGGTCCACCGCCGGCTGCCCGAGGCCATCGACCTGCTGCGCTCGGGGACCGACCAGATCGTCGACGCGCTCGGGGGCGGGTCCCAGATCGAGCAGGCCCGCGACAAGCTCCTCGACGCCATCGAGGGCGCCGCGGACAAGGCGCTGATCAACTCGATCAACGGCGCTCTCGGCGGCTCGCCCGACGACATGGTCGCGATCCAGATCGTCGAGCCCAAGCGCAGCAACTTCGGCCTGCGCGGCAGCGAGATCGACTTCGACGACCCGCACGAGTTCGAGCACAGCCGCCTCTCGATCAAGGTCCGCTACCTGTACATGATGCGGGTGCCGTTCGCGAACTGGACCATCCACCAGGCCTGGCTCGCCGGGGAGGCCGGCCAGCAGCTCTACGGCGCGGTGTGGAACGCCCAGTACGGCGCCGCCGGCCGCGGCGAGACCGGCTTCCGCACCGTGCAATCGGTGCCGAAGCTCGCCACCGCGCCGTTCCACGCGAACCGCAAGGTGCTCCAGATGGTGGCGAAGCTCGGCGACGCCGGCATCTACATGGTGCCGCTGTACTCGACCTACACGATGCGCATGCAGTCGAACCCGTACCGCGCCTCGATCGACATGGGCAGCGGCGACATTGGAGGTCGGTGATGAAGCCGCTCCGCTTGCTCCGTCGCGGTTCGTCCGGCCAGGCGATGGTCCTCGGCGCCGTCGCCATGCTCGCGCTCGTGCTGGGCGTGCTCGCCACGCTCAACCTGGGCCAGGCGGTCCACGAGAAGATCAAGCTCCAGAACACCGCCGACGCCGCGGCCTACTCGCTCGCGACGCTCGAGGCGCGCACCTTCAACTTCATCGCGTTCACGAACCGGCTGCAGATCACGCACTACCACACCGCGATGGTCATGCAGAGCTACCTGTCGCACGCCGGCTTCGCGCTCGCCTATTTCGGCAGCTTCCTCGACGTGCTGCGAGGGCTCACCTACGGCGTGGACGCGGCCTGCCGCTACATCCTCCCGCCGTTCCTGAAACCGCTGTACTGCCCGTTCGTAGGCATGTTCTACGCCATCTCGAACGCTCTCGATCAGCTCGCCGGCGTCGCCCAGCAGCTCTACGACATGTCATACATCGGCGGCCACGCCATCGCGAAGGAATTCATAGAAGCGATGTCCCTCTACAACCGGGACGCCGTATTCCGACGAATCCAGCTGCTGAAAGCGGCCCAGCTCAACGTCCACATCCTCACGGGGATGCAGGACTTCATCAAGACGAACGACAACCAGCTCGGCTGGACCGCGTCGGGGAACTGGATGAACATGCTGATCAACATGGCGCTCAACTCGTTCGAGTACTGGAGCGCCTTCGACCGGGCGGCCGGCATGAACCCGTCGGCCATCGGCCTCTTCAGCGGCCTCATCTCGGGCGACGTGCTCAAGTACAAGATGGACACGAACGACAAGCGCGCGCAGGAGGCCATGTCCATCATGGCCGAGATCGCGAACGCGACCCGCTCGCACAACGACGTCACGAACCGCAGCACGGTCTTCCCGCTCACCTTCGGCGTGGTCAACCTCTTCGGCTCGAAGATGGGCCAGACGCGCATGATCGGGAAGCCGAGCGCCGATCCCAAGCCGGCCGTCGACAGCATCCGCGATCAGGGCCACTACTGGAACGCCAGCAAGCCGTGCATGGGCGACCGCCTGGTCTCCGACGACTACCTCGCGAACGGCGTCGGCATCGGCATCTGGGCCCTCGAGGTCTCGACGATGGTCAACGTCAGCAAGGTGGGCGACGGCATCGTCACGGCGGGGCAGAGCAGCAAGCACTACAAGTACAAGTTCGAGAGCGGCCGGTACACCGGCGTCACCTCGCGCGGCCAGTTCCAGGTGCTGCCGTTCCCGCCGGAGCTCATCGGCAAGACCTACAAGAACAAGAGCCCGAACGAGGACAACCAGCACAAGTGGACGGGCAAGCCGTACCTCTCGCCCTACCTCACGTTCAAGGCCGACTCGGCCATGACGCCGAACCCGTCGAGCCCCACCGACGGCCCGACGCTGAAGACGCACGACTACAATCAGCCGAACACCTGGATCTACCTCAACAAGCAGCCGGAGAACTTCCAGACCGGGCAGAACCAGAAGCCCTGGCACCAGAAGTTCACCTACACCCAGCCGGGCGGCGCGTCCAAGGGCAACTTCAAGCGCCAGGGCGACACGCTGGTCTTCCAGGCCACCGGCTCGGGCAGCCAGTCGCTCGACACGACGATCAACGGCGACCGCACCGCGCTCATGGGCATCATGCGCGGCCTCAACGTGATCTCGCGCGGGCAGGTGTACTACCACCGGCCCGA
Organism: Polyangia bacterium; assembly: GCA_036504295.1. GTDB lineage: Bacteria > Myxococcota_A > Polyangia > JACRCY01 > JACRCY01 > DASXVK01. The sequence continues at coordinate 15,661 of DASXVK010000533.1, read as the reverse complement.
CGACTGGAAGGAGCAGCCGAACTTCTTCAACCCGTTCTGGCGCGCGCGCCTCGCCCCGGTGGCGCAGGTGCTCACGAACCTCTTCGAGCGGCTGGTCGGCAACAACCTCGTGCCCGGGCCCGAGGCCGGCCTGATCCAGCAGTTCCTGCAGAACTTCATCAACAACGCGCTCTCGGACTTCTTCTTCAAGGTGGTCACCCAGGTGATCTGCCACTAGGGGGCGCCATGCGGACGCTGCGAACGTGGTCGAGCCGGTTGCGGGGGGAGGAGGGGCAGTCCCTCACCGAGTTCGCGATCATCGCGCCGGTGCTGGTGGGCATCCTCATCTTCGCGATCTTCTTCTACGAGGCGACGCAGATTAAGCTCAAGCAGCAGGAGGCCGAGCGCTACGTCACCTGGGAGTTCACCGGCAAGCAGCTGACCGACTACGGCCAGGGCGGCAACCAGAGCGGCCTCTTCAACAGCGCCAAGACCGACATCCTCGTCGAGGGAGCGCTCCGCTTCGCGAACCTGGTCTCGACCGACCACAAGCTCAACCAGAGCCACTACGTCATGACGGAGTGGCAGCTCCGCCTGCCGACGATCCACTACCAGACGGTGCCCGACGTGCCGGGCGGCTTCTGGGTCAACCTCGTCTTCAACATCTTCAAGATCGTGTTCATGATCTGGGACGCGCAGACGTTCATCAGCCCCAACCTCATCCACCAGGGCATGATGTGGGGCTCCGAGACGCAGCCCACCTTCGCCGGCAGCGGCGCCATCGGCTCGCAGTTCGGCGCCGACAAGCACTGGAAGTTCAATACCAAGGGCTACCTGCAGGTGAAGATGAAGTGGAAGATCCGGCCGACCGCGTTCATGCCGAAGAACCTCATGGACTCGCGCTTCGACAACAAGCGGTTCCGCGACTGGAGCAGCATCACGCTCGACGACAAGGCCTCGCCCGACGGGCTCGCCCTCATCGTCGACCACTGGAACCTGCAGGACGGCCGCGCCATCAACGGCGGCAAGGGCAACGACCACGGCTCGGCCTACTGGAAGCAGCTCGACCGCATGGCCTTCGTCTCGCCCGCCTCGAAGGGGGTCGCGAACGTGGCGGCCAAGGCGGGCCAGGTCATGCTCAGCCTCGTCTCGATGCTGTGCCTGCAGCCGCCGCTCACGCTGGACCCGATGGAGACGGCGCTCACCTCGAAGCCCTACGGCAACTCGCCGGGCACGCGCAACGTCCAGACCGACCGCGGCAACGTCGCGTTCGACACCTCGCCGTACACCGGCGCGTACAAGAACGCCTACCAGCAGCGCGGCAACAACTTCATGGGGTGTCCCCAGCCCGAGATCCTCGGCTGCAACCGCAGCCTCAGCTCCAACAACCCCTTCGGCGAGTTCATCGTCACGGGAGCGAACCCATGAGGCGCCGCGGGCGCATCTTCGCCGTGCTCTTCATCGCCTCCGGCACGGCCTTCCTCGGCCTGCTCACCGGCGGCGAGCACCTGCCGGTGCGCGCGGCCGGCGATCCGATGGCCGGGTACTGGCCGGCGCCGATGCCGACCTACCCCGGCAGCGCGCCCCGGCCCATCGTCGGCGATCAGACCGTCGGCGGGTCGGCGATGAAGCTGGCCTACTTCACCACCCCCGACATCCCGGCGCGCGTCGGCGACTTCTACGCCGAGGAGTGGCGCAAGGCCGGTCTCTACGTCACCGAGGACATCACGCCGAAGGGCGGCTCCGTCTCGGCCTACGACGCGGTCGAGGGCGTCATGCGCCAGATCGTGATCCTCGCGCGCGCCGGCCAGACCATGGTCTTCCCCGCCCTCGTCACCGAGCCCGTGCGCGTGATGGAGCCGGCCACCGTCCCGCCCGAGATCCCCGTCTACCCCGGCGCCACGGGCGTGCTCGTCACGACCGCGCGCGACCCCATCGCGCGGTCGCAGGTCGTCGCGTACATGGACGAGGGCCCCATCGAGGCGAACCTCACCTTCTACAAGGGCGAGATGCAGCGCCTGGGCTGGGCCAACGAGACCAAGGCCGAGACGCACAAGGACGTCGGCGACGACGCGCGGATCCTGGTCTACACGCGCGACGGCGCCGAGTGCACGGTCAACTTCCTCAAGATCGACGACACCCACACGCGGGTGCACGTCACGCTGGTGCGCCAGTGAGGCGCCTGCTGCAGCGGCTGCGTCGCGACCAGGGCGGCCAGGCCATGAGCGAGTACGCCATCCTGATGGGCGTCGTCGGCGCCGGCTTCGCCTACACGGCGATCGAGTTCCTGCCGAACTTCATCGCCGCCCTGCAGCGCTACTACGACGGCTACTACCTCATGCTCGGCCTGCCGTTCCCGTAGCTGCGCCGCGGCCTACCCCTGCGGCGACAACCACACGAGCTGGTCGCGTAGCTCCTCGGCGGAGTGCGTCGAGAGGAAGGCCGCGAGGGTCCGAACGATGGTGCCGACATCGAGCTGGCGGCACACAATGACGCCGGCGTGATGCCCGCCCTCGTCGATAAGGCGGCTGTGAGCGGCGGCGAAGTGCCCGCGGTTGAACGTGAAGAGACAGCGGCCCGCCGCAGCGGCGAACGCGAGCTGCTCCTCATCCGATGCGGCCGACTGGCCCGCCTCGAGCGTCGTGATCGCGTCGAAGCCCCGGCGCCGGAGCCCGAGCGCGACGCCCTGGTACACGTCCTCGTCCAGGTAGAGACGCGGCCGCGCCACGCTACACCGTGATGATCGTGGCGCCGGGGAGCGGCTCAGCCGCCTCCTCGATGAGGCGGTCCATGTCGGCCCGGTGGTCGAGGTAGTACGCCAGGGCGGCGTGGAGCGCCTCGGGGCGCAGGGCCGGGTACTGGGCCAGGATCTCGTCGAACTCCATGCCGAGCTGGTGGGCGCGCGCGAGCGCCGCGACGGGGATGCGGCTGCCTTCGACGACCGGCTGATCGCCGGCGACGCCGGGCACGATCGAGATGTGCGGGTACTCGCTCCGCCGCGCTGGCACGTTCACGGTCCGCCTCCTCTCCAGCCTCATAGCATCCGGCGCCAGGCGTCGCAACCAGCGGTCAGACGGCCACGGGATCGCTGCAGCGGTCTGCGCACGACGCTACAATCACCTCCATGAAGGCCGGCGAGCGCTCCCCGCAGCGCGCCACGTACGCGGACCTGCTGAAGGTGCCCGACCACCTCGTGGCCGAGATCGTCGACGGCGAGCTGGTCGTGAGCCCGCGGCCGGCGCCCCGGCACGCGACGGCCGGGTCGGGCATCGGCGCGACGCTCCTGGGACCGTTCCACCGCCCGCCCGGCGATCCCGGTGGCCCGGGCGGCTGGTGGATCCTCTTCGAGCCAGAGCTGCACCTGGGCGACGACGTGGTCGTGCCCGACGTCGCCGGGTGGCATCGCGAGCGGCTGCCCACCATGCCCGCCGAGGCCTACTTCGTGCTGCCGCCGGACTGGGTGTGCGAGGTGGTCTCGCCGCGCTCCGGCCAGCACGACCGCGTGCACAAGGCCGCGATCTACGCCCGCGCCGGCGTCGGCCACTTCTGGGTCGTGGACCCGCTCGAGCGCACCCTCGAGGTGTACCGCCGCGAAGGCGAGGCGTGGCTGCGGCTGAGCGCCCACGGCGGCGACGAGCGCGTGCGCGCCGAGCCGTTCGCGCAGGTCGAGCTGGAGCTCGGTCGCTGGTGGGCGCCATGAGAGCCATGAGGCCCGCCGCCCTCGCCGCCGCGCTCGCCCTCCTCGCGCTCGCCTGCACCCGCCAGGAGCAGCGCGAGCGCGAGATCCGCGACGAGGTCGCCGTGGTCGCGACCCGCGAAGGTCCCCTCGCCGAGCGCGCGATCCAGGAGCTGAAGAAGTTCGGCCGCGACGCCATCCCGCCCATCGAGGCCGCGCTCCCGACCGCCTCGACGACGGGCCGGCTCAACCTGGTCTGGGCCCTGCGCGTCCTCGGCGACCCCGAGGCCGTCCCGCTCCTGACCCAGGTCGCCCTGCACGACAAGGACGAGGCCGTCCGCGCCGAAGCCGAGACGACCCTGCGCAAGTGGGCCACCGGCAAGACCGTCCGGGCCGCCCGCGCGACCGACGCCCTGCGCCAGATCGAGGAGAAGCGCGGCACCGGCAAGTCCGGCTGAGCGTCATCGTCGCGTGCTCGCCGCCGGGGACGCCCCTGGCCATGGTCCCGCCGCGCGCAGTTCCGCAGGGCGACGTCAACCCCGGGTTGAGCCACGAGCGCCCCGCGACTCGACCCCCGTCCTGCGCCGCCCGAGGACTGTTTGAGCACGGCGGGAGCCATGGCCAGGGGCGTCCCCGGCCCGCGCTGGCCCACCGCTGCCCCCTGCACGCCGGAACGCGCCCCCCCCGCCGGCGGTGCGACGGCGTACTCGGGTTGACAGCACGGCGTTCATCCCGTACCTTTCCGGCGGTTTTCCGGCGCCTTCCGTCGGCTTCAGGCCTTCTCCCAGTTAGCGGCCGGCGGTGCTTCGGCGTTCTGCGTCAATCCGCAGGACGGGACCTTGGTGAGGAGGAGCGAGTCACAGATGGCGCTTGAGTTCTCCCCGCAGGCGCGGCAGCGGCTCCAGGCGGTCCGCGACCGCTATCCCAATGCCCAGGCCGCCTGCCTCCCCGCGCTCTGGATCGCGCAGGAGGAGTTCGGCTTCGTGCCCGAGGAGGCGGTCGACCTCGTCGCCCGCGAGCTCGGGCTCTCCCCCGCGCACGTCCACGGTGTCGTCACCTTCTACACCATGTACCAGCGCAAGAAGCCGGGGAGATACCACCTCCAGCTCTGCACCAACATCGCCTGCATGGTGAACGGCGCGTACAACCTGCTCACCCACCTGACGGAGAAGCTGCGCATCAAGCCGGGCGAGACCACGCCCGACGGCGTGTTCACGCTCTCCGAGGTCGAGTGCCTCGCGTGCTGCGGCCAGGCGCCGGCGATGCTCGTGAACGACGCCTACCACTACGACCTCACGCGCGAGAAGGTCGACGACCTCATCGCCGGGCTCTGGGGCAAGGGGACGAGCCATGTCTGAGGCCCCCGTCCGGATCGTCACGAAGAACTTCGGTGTCGCCGAGTCGCACCGGCTGCCCGTCTACCAGAGCCGCGGCGGCTTCACGGCGTTAGGCAAGGCGCTCGGCATGAAGCCGGCCGACGTCACCGCCGAGGTCAAGAAGTCGAACCTCCGCGGCCGCGGCGGCGCCGGCTTCCCCACCGGGATGAAGTGGGGCTTCATCCCGCAGGGCGCGAAGACCGTCTACCTCGTCATCAACGCCGACGAGGGCGAGCCCGGCACCTTCAAGGATCGCGAGATCCTGCGCCAGGATCCGTGCCTGCTCATCGAGGGCGCGCTCTGCGCCGCCTGGGCGCTCGGCTCGCACCACATCTACCTCTACATCCGCGGCGAGATGTACGAGGAGGCGCGGATCTTCCAGCGCGCCGTCGACGAGTGCTACGCCAAGGGCCTCCTCGGCAAGAACATCATGGGCCGCGGCTTCGACTGCGACTACACGGTGCACCGCGGCGCCGGGGCCTACATCTGCGGCGAGGAGACGTCGCTGCTCAACTCGCTCGAGGGCCGGCGCGGGTGGCCGCGGCTCAAGCCGCCCTTCCCGGCGGTCAAGGGCCTCTTCGGCCAGCCGACCATCGTCAACAACGTCGAGACCCTCGCGAACGTCCCCGCCATCGTCGAGCACGGCGGCGAGTGGTTCGCCAAGCTCGGCGTCGGCCGCTCCGGCGGCACCCGCATCCTCTGCGTCTCGGGCCACGTCCAGAAGCCCGGCGTCTACGAGCTGCGCATGGGCATCCCCATGCGCGAGGTCATCGACGTCGTGTGCGGCGGCATGCGCGACGGCCGCAAGGCCCGCTGCGTCATCCCGGGCGGCTCGTCGATGCCGCCGCTCGACGAGAGCGAGCTCGACGTCCCGGTCGAGTACGACGCGCTCGCGACCGACGCCCGCATCAAGGAGGTCGAGGTCGCCCCGGGCGTCAAGTTCGACACCGGCGGGGGCAAGACCCTGCGCACCAGCGCCGGCTCGGGCGCCGTCGTCGTCCTCGACGATCGCACCGACCTCGTCGCCGCCTGCGCGCGCCTCATGCGCTTCTACGCCCACGAGTCCTGCGGCCAGTGTACCCCCTGCCGCGAGGGCACCGGCTGGCTCGCCCGCGTCTGCACGCGCCTCGCGAACGGCGAGGGCAAGAAGGGCGACTCCGCCCTGCTCGCCGAGATCGCCAACGGCATCGCCGGCAACACCATCTGCCCGCTCGGCGACGCCGCCGCCTGGCCGATGCTCGGCTTCCTCACGAAATTCCGGGGCGACTTCCTGGCCAAGGAGCCGCAATGAGCCGTCTCCTCACCGCGCTCCCGCTGCTCCTCTGGGCCGGCACCGCGCTCGCCCAGCCCGTCCCGGCCCGCGCGCAGCTCGAGCTCGGCCGCCCGGGCATGTGGTCCTCGCCGGAGCTGTGGGTCTTCCTCGTCTTCGCCGCCGGCGCCATCGGCGGCGCGCTCTTCACGATCACGCGCAAGAACGTGGTCAGCGCCGTCATCGCCCTCGTCGGCACCTTCTTCTGCCTCGCCGGCGTCTACGTCCTGCTCTTCGCCCACTTCCTCGCGGCGATGCAGGTGCTGGTCTACGCCGGCGCCATCATGGTGCTCTTCATCTTCGTGATCATGGTGCTCGGCCGCGACGACACCGAGCCGTGGGCGCTGCGCTCGGTCACGACCAAGGTCCTGGGCGTGGGCGCGCTCCTCACCGCCGGCTTCTTCCTCTACCGCAGCGTGCGCGTGCCGGTGCTCCCCGCCGTCAAGGAGGGCCTGCCGCCGCCGGGCTTCGGCACGGTCGCCTCCTTCGGCGAGCTGCTCTTCAAGGACTACCTCTTCCCCTTCGAGGCGGTCTCGCTGCTGCTGCTCCTCGCCGTCATCGGCGCGGTCGTGATCGCCCGCGGGCGGCACGCCCCGGCCGTCGCGAACGCGGCCGAGCCGGTCACGCCCGCGGTCGAGGCGCACCCCCACAAGGAGGCGGCCCGATGATCCCGCTGGGCTACTACCTCGTCTTCGCGCTGGTGCTCTTCTGCATCGGCGTCGTGGGCGTGCTGCTCCGCCGCAACGTCCTCATCGTCCTCATGAGCCTGGAGCTCATGTTGAACGCGGCCAACCTGACGCTGGTCGCCTTCGCCCGCGCGCTGCACGACATGCGCGGGCAGGTGCTGGCGTTCCTCGTCATCGCCGTCGCCGCCGCCGAGGCGGCGGTCGGGCTCGCCATCGTGGTCGCGGTCTTCCGCACCCGGCGCACCGCGGCGATCGACGAGGTCAACGAGATGAAGTTCTAGGGCGGGGCAGGCGACGATGCACGAGATCGGCTACCTCTACCTCATCCCGCTGCTGCCGCTCATCGGCGCGGCGGTGAACCTCCTCCTGGGCCGGCGCCTGGGCCGCCAGGCGGTCCACTTCGTCGCCTGCGGCGTCGTCCTCGGGGCGGCCACGCTGGCGCTCAACGCGGTCTTCGTCGACCTGTGGCCGCTGTGGAAGGCCGGCGGCCACGGCGCCGTCCCGGCGGTGTCGCAGACGGTCTACGAGTGGATCCGCGTCGGCGATTTCGCGCTGCCCATCAAGCTCGTCGTCGACCCGCTCACCGCGGTGATGATCTGCGTCGTCACCATCGTCGGCTTCTTCATCCACGTCTACTCGATGGGCTACATGGCCCACGAGCCCGACTACGCGCGCTTCTTCGGCTACCTGAACCTCTTCACCGGGTCGATGCTGATCCTGGTGCTCGCCGACAGCCTGCCGGTGATGTTCGTCGGCTGGGAGGGCGTCGGCCTCTGCTCGTACCTCCTCATCGGCTTCTGGTACCAGAAGGACGTCAACGCCTACAGCGGCCGCAAGGCCTTCGTGGTCAACCGCATCGGCGACTTCGCCTTCCTGCTGGGCATGTTCCTCATCTACGTGCTCGCCGACACGCTGTCGATGAGCGAGCTGCGGCAGAAGACCGAGGCGATGAAGACCGTGCTGTGGCTCGGTGGCACGGGCGCCTTCTTCGTCGGGCTCCTGCTCTTCATCGGCGCCACCGGCAAGAGCGCGCAGTTCCCGCTCTACGTCTGGCTCCCCGACGCCATGGCCGGCCCGACGCCGGTCTCGGCCCTCATCCACGCCGCGACCATGGTCACCGCCGGCGTGTACATGGTGGCGCGGCTCAACTTCGTCTACGTGATGTCGCCGGGCGTGATGGCCATCGTCGCCCTCGTCGGCGCCTTCACCGCGCTCTACGCCGCGACCATCGGCTTCGCCCAGAACGACATCAAGAAGGTCCTCGCCTACTCGACCATCAGCCAGCTCGGCTTCATGTTCGCGGCCGTCGGCATGGGCGCCTTCGGCGCGGGCGTGTTCCACCTCTACACCCACGCCTTCTTCAAGGCCTGCCTCTTCCTCGGCGCCGGCTCGGTCATGCACGCCATGGGCGACCGCGGCGACATCCGGGAGATGGGCGGCCTGCGCAAGAAGATCCCGTACACGCACGCCACGTTCCTCGTCTCGACGCTGGCCCTCGCCGGCATCGTGCCCTTCGCCGGCTTCTTCTCGAAGGACGCGATCCTCGCGGGCGCCTTCGGCGCGCACAACCCGACCTTCCCGCTGATCGGCAAGATCGTCTACGTGGCGCTCGTCGCCGCGGCCTTCTGCACCGCGTTCTACATGTTCCGCCTCTACTGGCTGGTCTTCTCCGGCACCTGCCGCGCCGACGAGCACACGAAGCACCACATCCACGAGTCGCCGCGCGCGATGACGATCCCGCTGATGGTCCTCGCCTTCGGCGCCCTCGTCGGCGGCTTCATCGGGCTGCCGTCGTTCACCCACGCCGACGCGTGGAGCGCGTGGCTGGCGCCGATGTTCCCGCACGGCGGGCACGAGATGTCGGTCGGGGTCGAGGTCGGCCTCATGGTGCTCGCCCTCGTGGTCGCCGGCGCGGGCATCGGCTGCGCCACCATGCTGTACCGCAACGGCGAGCAGCCGGCGGTGCAGCGGATCGTCCTCGGCCTCCGGTGGGTCTACTCGGCGGTGGCGAAGAAGTACAAGGTCGACGAGATCTACGACTACATCTTCGTGCGGCCGCTGCGCGGCCTCGCCCACATCCTCCGCCGCGTGGTCGACGAGTTCCTCATCGACCTCGTCATCGTGAACGGCAGCGCCTGGGCGGTGGACTTCATCGGCCGCGGCGCCAAGCGCCTGCAGTCGGGCGACGCCCAGCGCTACCTCGTCGCGGTGCTCGTCGGCGTCGCCGCCATCGTCTTCTTCGCCAGCCGCCCGCCGGCCACCTTCCACGCGCCGGTCGCGATCACCGTCGGCGCCGAGTTCCAGCCCGACGCGAGCGCGCTCGGCAAGAGCGGCCGCGACCTCTCGTTCAAGTGGGACTTCAGCGGCAAGGGCCAGTGGCAGGACGCCGGCGTCCGGCCGACCCACCGCTTCACGGCGCCGGGCAAGTACACCGTCCAGCTCAAGGTGAAGGACCGCCGCTTCGGCACGGAGCGGGTCACGTCGCGCCAGGTGGAGGTGCGGCCGTGAGCGCCCTCCTGACCGCCTTTTTCCTGGGGGGCTCTGCCCGCCCCCCCTCGACGAGCAAAGCTCGTCGAGCCTCCCCCTCACCGCGCGCTCCCCGCGCGAGCGAAGCCCGGTTGCGCATCACATCGCGTCAGGTGCGGCTATGAGCGCCTTGCTCACCATCATCATCGCGCTCCCGCTCGCGGGCGCCCTCCTCATCGGCCTGCTGCCGAAGCAGGAGGAGGGCCTCTGCCGCCAGGCGGGCCTCGTCACCACCATCATCACCTTCCTCGTCTCGCTCGGCGTCCTCTTCGGGTTCCAGGCCGGCGAGGCGGGGTTCCAGCTCGAGACCAACGTGAGCTGGGTCAAGTCGCTGGGCATCAACTACCACCTCGGCGTCGACGGCATCTCGCTGTGGCTGGTGATGCTGACGACCTTCCTCATGCCGATCGTCATGCTGTCGGCGCAGAAGGCCATCGGCAAGAAGGTGAAGGAGTTCGTCATCACCTTCCTCATCCTCGAGACCGGCATGCTCGGGGCCTTCCTCGCCCTCGACCTGTTCCTCTTCTACGTCTTCTGGGAGATCATGCTCATCCCCATGTACCTCATCATCGGGGTCTGGGGCGGCGAGCGGCGCGTCTACGCGTCGATCAAGTTCGTGCTCTACACCATGGTCGGGTCGCTGCTGATGCTGGTCGCGATCCTGTACCTCTACGTGCAGCACGGGCGGCTCACCGGCGTGTGGAGCTTCGACTACCCGGCCATCTCGCGCGTCGTGCTCGGCCCGGTGCCGCAGGTGCTGTGCTTCGCGGCCTTCGGCCTCGCCTTCGCGATCAAGGTGCCGATGTTCCCGCTGCACACCTGGCTGCCCGACGCGCACGTCGAGGCGCCGACGGCGGGCTCGGTCATCCTCGCGGCCGTCCTCCTCAAGTTCGGCACCTACGGCTTCATCCGCTTCGCGATGCCGCTCTTCCCGTTCGCGGCCAAGTGGCTCGCGCCCGTCGTCGTCATCCTCGCGGTCATCGGCATCGTCTACGGCTCGCTCGTGGCGTGGGCCCAGAGCGACGTGAAGAAGCTCGTCGCCTACTCGTCGGTCGCGCACCTCGGGCTCTGCATGCTCGGCCTCTTCACCTTCACCCTGCGCGGAATCGAGGGCGGCCTCTACCAGATGCTGAACCACGGCATCTCCACCGGCGGCCTCTTCCTCGCGATCGGCGTGCTCTACGAGCGGCGGCACACCCGCAAGATCGAGGAGTTCGGCGGCCTGTGGGCGCAGATCCCCACGTTCAGCGCCTTCTTCCTCATCATCTGCCTCTCGTCCATCGCGCTGCCGGCGCTCAACGGCTTCGTGGGCGAGTTCCTGGTCCTCTTCGGCGCGTTCGACGCCTACCGCGGGTGGGTGGCCACGGGCCTGCCCATCTTCTACTCCCACGCGAAGGTCGTGGCCGCCATCGCGACGACCGGCACCATCCTCGCCGCGGTGTACATGCTGTGGATGTACCAGAAGGTCATGTTCGGCCCGATCACGAACCCGAAGAACCGCGACCTCAAGGACCTCACCGGCCGCGAGATCGCGGTGTTCCTGCCCGTGCTCGCGATGATCTTCGTCATGGGCCTGTGGCCGGCGCCGTTCCTCTCGCGCATGGAGGCGAGCGCGAAGCAGTTCATCACCACCTACGGTGAGCGCTACGCCGCCGGGCCCAAGTCGCTGCACGAGGAGTTCGCGACCCGCCTCATCGCCGGAGGCGAGCCGAAGGCGAGCCTCGACGTTGGGACGCGCGGCCTCGCCGCGGCGCCCGCGCCCGCGGCCGCGCCGCGGCCCCCGATCGCGCCGCGGCTGCGGCCCCCGGGGCCGCCGCTCGGGGCGGCGGCGCTCCCCCCGCTCGGAGGTGCGCGATGAGCTTCGACGCCTCCGTGCTCCTGCATCAGCTCCCGCTGCTGACGGTGGTCTTCTTCGGCCTCGTCGTCCTGCTGCTCGAGACCTTCGCGCGCGCGCCCGTCAAGGCGCCCGCCGCCGGCGAAGCGGCCTACGGCGCCGGGCCGCGCGGCTACCTCATGCACCTCGCGGTCGCCGGGTGCGTGATCGCGCTCGGCCTCACGGGCTGGTCCGCGGTCGCGCTCGAGCCGCGCTCGCTCTACGACGGCATGCTGGCCGCCGATCGGTACACGCGCTTCTTCGAGGCCGTCTTCCTCTGCGCCGGCGCGCTCTCGCTGCTCCTGTCCCACTCCTGGATGCGGGAGCACGACTGCGAGTTCGGCGAGTTCTACGCGCTCATCCTGTTCGCCATCGCCGGCATGATGATCCTCGCCGCGGCCACCGACCTCGTGACGGTCTTCCTCGGCCTCGAGACGATGTCGGTCGCGATCTACGTCCTCGTCGGGTCGCGGCTCAAGGCCGGCCGCTCGGCCGAGGCGGCCCTCAAGTACTACCTCGTCGGCGCCTTCTCCGCCGCGATCCTCCTCTACGGCATCGCGCTCGTGTACGGCGCGACCGGCACGACGAGCCTCACCGGCATCGCCGCCCAGGTGAGCGGGGTGAGCGCCAACCCGATCTTCATCCTCGGCCTCGTGCTGCTCCTGTGCGGCCTCGCCTACAAGGTGGCCGCGGTGCCGTTCCACATGTGGACGCCCGACGCCTACGAGGGCGCGCCCACGCCGGTGACCGCGTTCATGGCCGCCGGGGTCAAGGCGGCGGCCTTCGCCGCGCTCGTCCGCGTGCTCACCACCGCCTTCAACCTCGAGGCGGTCAAGATCGGCACCGGCGGCTGGGTCACGATCCTCCAGGTCCTCGCGGTGCTGACGATGACCCTGGGGAACATCGCGGCCCTGCGGCAGGAGAACGTCAAGCGCCTGCTCGCCTACTCGGCCATCTCCCACGCCGGCTACGTCCTGGTCGGCGTGGTCGCGGTGGGGGTGGTCGGCAAGGAGGCGCAGCCGCCGGTCCTCTACTACCTGCTCGCCTACACCTTCAGCACCATCGGCGCCTTCGGCGTGGTGGCGTGGCTCGGCAGCCGCAACGACGAGCGGCTGATGCTCGATGACTGGGCCGGGCTGTCCTCGCGCCACCCGCTGGCCGCGCTCGCGATGACGCTCTTCCTGCTGTCGCTCGCGGGCGTCCCGCCGACCGCCGGCTTCTTCGCCAAGTTCTACGTCCTGCGCGCCGCGACCATGGATCCCCAGCTCTACCCGCTGGTGGTCATCGCGGTCCTCAACAGCGTGGTGGCCGCCTTCTATTACCTGAAGGTCATCATGGCGATGTACTTCCGCGAGCTGGCCCGGGAGCCGCGGCCGCAGCGCTCCCCCGCCATGGTCGCCGCGCTCGTCATCGCGGTCCTGCTCGTGCTGCAGATGGGGCTCATGCCGGGCCTGTACCTGACCGCCGCGGGGCATTAGCTCCAATTCGCGAATCGAATCAAACGGTTCGGCCGGGGACGACTGCGTGTGCAGATTTTTCCCTGGACAAGAACCAAATCGACACTATACTGCCCAAACTCCACGTCGCGCTTGATCAGGGGAGTATGGGCTGCGCGACGTTTCCAAAGGCGGCGCGCCACGTTGAGGCGGTGGTCACGGTAGCCGATGGATAACCGAACGTTTCCACCGTGCCGTCCGGCGCGGGCTGCGAGCTTCGCGCCGCTGCACGAGCCGGACGAGCTGGACGAGGCCAAGTCTGGCTGGGGGCTCGCCCCCAAGCCCAAGGACCCCAAGCGTCCGGCGGGTGCGCCCCGGCGCGGTCGCCCGGCGCTCGTGCCGGTGCCGGTCGCGCCCGAGCCCGATGAGATCGAGCTCCCGGTGGCGCCGGACGAGGCCGCGGCCGAGCCGATCGTCCCGGAGGCCGCCGAGGACGCCGAGCCGGAGGCGCCGGAGGCGCCCGAGGCGGAGCCCGAGGCCGAGCCGAAGCGCGAGACGCGCGACGACGAGGACGGGGCCGAGGACGCGGTCCGGTCGTACTTCCGGCGCATGAGCAGCATCCCCCTGCTCGGCCGCGAGGGTGAGATCGAGCTCGCCCGGCGGATCGAGGCGGGACGCGCCACTGTCCTCGAGACCATCGCGCGTTCGCGCGTCGCCCTGCGCGAGCTGGGCCGCCTGCGCGAGGGCCTGCGCGAGGGCACGCTGCGCGCCCGCGACCTCGTCGAGGACTCCGACACCGAGGAGAGCGAGGAGGCGCTGCGGGACGCGCTGCTCGTCACCCTCGACAAGATCTGCAAGAAGGAAGCCGGCGCGCGCACCAGCCGCCGCGACGCCAGCGGCCACGCGGCGAAGCCGAAGCCCGAGCGCCCCGCCATCGTCGCGGAGCGCATCGAGCTGCTCCAGAACGCGGGCCTCGCGCGCCGCCAGCTCCTCAGCATCGCGCGGCGCCTCCAGTCGCTCGCGGGCGACGTCGAGCGCGAGCAGCGTCACATCGGCGACATCGAGGCGCGCGTCGGCCTGCCGGCGCGCTCCATGGCGGCGCTCACGCCGCCGCAGTGCCGCCGCCTGGGCCTGACGCGGGACGAGGTCGACGAGGCCCGCCGGCTGATCGCGGCGGGCCGCGCCCGGCTCCGCCGCATCGAGAGCGAGGCCGGCGCGGGCTCGACCGAGATCCGCCACACCTCGCAGGTGCTCGGCCAGGCGATCGGCGCCTCCGAGCGCGCCACCGCGGCCCTCGTGCAGGCGAACCTGCGGCTCGTGGTCTCGATCGCGCGGCGGTTCCAGAACCGCGGCGTGCCGCTCCTGGATCTCATCCAGGAGGGCAACATCGGCCTCATGCGCGCGGTGGAGAAGTTCGATTACCGCCGCGGCTACAAGTTCTCGACCTACGCCACCTGGTGGGTGCGCCAGGCCGTGGCCCGCGCCTGCGCCGAGCAGTCGCGCACCATCCGGCTGCCGGTGCACGTCGTCGAGGCGCTGGCGAAGGTGACCCACGTCTCCCGCAAGCTGGTGCAGGAGAAGGGCCGCGAGCCCACCCCCGAGGAGATCGCGGGCGCCATCGGGCTGCCCACGGACAAGGTCTCGACCATGCTGCGCCTCGTGCAGCAGCCGGTGTCGCTCGAGAGCCCCATCGGCAACGGCGACGACCCGGCCGCGCTCGGCGACCTGATCGAGGACCGCAAGGCGACCTCACCCCAGGACGACGCCTCGGTCACCGAGTCGCGCGTCCAGGTGCGGCGGGCGCTGCGCGAGATGAGCCCGCGCGAGGCGCAGGTCCTCAAGCTGCGGTTCGGCATCGAGGACGGCGCGGAGCTGACCCTCGAGCAGGTCGGCGCCCGGTTCGGCGTCACCCGCGAGCGCGTCCGTCAGATCGAGGAGAAGGCCCTGCGCAAGCTGCGCTGCGGCACGAACCTCAGCGCGCTGCGCTAGCGCTCCCCCGTCAGCCGCGACTCGCAGCGCCGGTGCGGCTACGGGGCTGGTGCGTGCGCGTCGCGTGGAATTGAACAGGGAGGCGGGGAGACGGGGAGGCAGGCTGGGTTGCGTTCTGCTGACTGCGAGGGAGCACAGCCCCGTCGTGCTCGGCACGACGCAAACCGAAAGAACTCCCCGTCTCCTCGCCTCCCTGTGAAAGCCCAGGCGGCAGGCTCGCGCCGGTTCTCGCGTCGCCCCAATCAATGACCTGGGGCGTGACTGGCGTCGGCGGCGACGGCCTGGTACGTCGCCCGCGAGACCTCCGCGACGGCGCTCACCAGGTGGTCGAGGTCATGGCCGCGCGTCATCACGCACAGCACGTAGGGGCGCTCCGGGCAGTAGACGATGCCGCAGTCGTGGAGCTCGACCTGGCTGCCGACGGTGCGCTCGCCGAACTTGTGGGCCACGCGCACGTCGGCGGGCACGCCCGCGACGAGGCCGCGGCGGAAGGCCGTGCGCGCCAGCAGCTCGAGCGCACGGTCCGAGTGCGCCTGGTCGAGGTACGACGCGCTGAAGAGCGCGCGGAAGAAGGTCGCGAAGTGCCGCGGTGAGGTCTCGTAGTGGCCCACCGGGTAGTCGATCCGGGGCCGCGGCAGGCCGAGGTCCGCGAAGACCCGGGCCATCCATGTGTCGGCGTCGCCCCCGCCGAGCGCGATGGCGGCGTTGTTGTCGGACTCGGTGATCATCCGCTCGATGAGCGTGCTGGCGGGGTACGCCCGACCCAGCTCGAGCCCGCCGGCCGGCCGGACATTCTGCGTGTAGTCGGCCT
>DASXVK010000532.1:0-17260 GCA_036504295.1 Polyangia bacterium | reverse complement strand
CTCACGGTCGCGGCCGGGCGCGGGACGGTGCTGGCGCCGCCGGTGCGGGACGCCGACGGGCTGTGGCGGCTCAGCTACCGGCCGCCGGCCGTCACCGGGCCGGGCCGCGACACGCTCACCATCCGCTGGGACGGGCGCGAGGACCGCGCCGAGGTGGCGCTCGTGCCCGCGGGCCGCACGGAGATCGCGATCACCGTCGCGCCGCAGCCGCTCGTGCTCGGGCGCCACGACCACGCGGAGGTGCGGCTGCGCGTCCGGGACGCGCGCGGGCAGCCGGCCCGCGCGGGCCTGCGGCTCTCGACCAGCGTCGGGACCGTCGGCGCCGCCCGCGAGGTCGCCCCGGGCGAGTACGCCGCCACGTACCGGCCGCCGCGCGAGCGCTTCCCGCAGGTCGCGCTGATCCTCGCGCTGAGCGTCGCCGACGGGGCGTTCGCGGCGCACGCCCTGCCGCTGCACGCGAGCATCGTCGTCCCCGGCGAGGGCGAGCCGGGGGCGGCCATGCGTATCATCGTGGACGGCCGGACCTTCGGCCCGACGACGGTCGACGCCGGCGGCCGCTTCAGGCTGCCCATCGTGGTACCGCCCGGGGGCCGCGCGGTGGGCGTGATGGTCGACGCGCAGGGGAACACGCGCCAGCGCGACATCGACCTGCGGCTGCCGCCCTTCCGCCGGGTGATCGCGGCCGCGTTGCCGTCGGAGGTGCCGGCGGGCACCGGCGGCCGCACCGAGATCCTCGCCGAGGTCGTGGACGCGCGCGGCGCCCGCACCCGCGGGCACCCGCCCCGGATGCGCGCCGAGCGCGGCGCGCTCGGCACCGCGCGCCTCCGGCCCGACGGCAGCTACGTGGCGGAGTGGACCGCGCCGCGGGAGATCGGCGGCGGCACCGTGGCCGTGGTGGTCGAGGGGCCGGGCGGCGCGGATCGGGTGCGGCTCACGCTGCGACCGGGCCCGCCGCGGCGCCTGGCGGTGATCCCGCCCGCCGACGGCTTCGTCTGCGACGGCGCCACGGAGCAGACCGTGGCGCTCGAGGTGGGCGACGCGGCGGGGAACCCCATCGGCGACGCGCGGCTGCGGGTGGCGCTGCCGCACGCCCGGGTCGCGGGCGCCCGCGAGATCGGGGCGGGCCGCTACGCGGTGCGGCTGGTGCCGCCGCCCGACCCGGGGCCGGGCAGCGCCCAGCTCACCGTCGAGGTGGCCGGTGCGCCGCCGGGGCCGCCGGCGCGGGTCTCGCTGCACGCGCTCGGGCTGCCGGGGCCGCGCGGGCTGGCGGTGGAGGCGTGGGTCGACGACGACTTCGGCGCGCCGGTGCCGGCCGCCGCGGTCGTCCTCGCCGCCGGCGAGCACCGTGTCCGCGGCGTCGCGGACGCGTACGGCGTCGCCCGCGCGGTGCTGCCGGCCGCCGGCGACGCCGTGCACGTGGCCGCGCACCTGGTCGAGGTCCCGGCCATCGGTGCCACGCTCGACCTCGTGCGCACCGGGTCGGGCTGGCGCCGCTTCGCCGCGCCGGAGGCCGGGGCGGCGCCGGCGGGCCTCAGCCAGCGCGTCGTGGTGGCGCTGCGGCCACCGCTGCCGCTGGACCTGCGCGTCGAGGTCGCGGCCGCCGCGCCGGTCGCGGCCGGGGCGCGCGTGCCGGTGCGCGTGACGGCGCGCGACGCGGCGGGCCGGCCGGCGCCGGTGCCGCGGCTGCTCGCGCGCGCGGCGGGCGCGAGCCTCACGCCGGCCGGCGCGCCGGGCGAGTTCGTCTTCCGTGCGGCGCGGCCGGGGGCCTACGTCCTCAGCTTCACCGACCCCGCCACGCAGGTCACGGCCGTCGCCACGGTGACGGTGCGGTGATGGTCGTCGGAGAATTGAACAGGGAGTCGGCGAGACGGGGAGACGGATTCGGTGTAGGTAGCGCTGAACGCGCGAGAGCGGGGTTCGAGCAGGGGGCCGCGCGCCGCCGCAACCAACCCCAATCCTACTCCCCGTCTCCCCGTCTCCCTGTTGCCGGTCCGACGGCGGCGCTGGTCGCGCTCCTCGTGCTCGCCGCCGCGCCGGCCCGGGCGGACCAGATCAACTTCAGCAGCGCCGTCGTGGCGCCGTCGAGCCCGCTCTTCCCCGGGACGACGGCGACGTTCACCGTGAAGGTCGTCTACCCGAGCGACCCCAGCAACCGCTACGTCAGCAAGCGCGTCGTCGAGAAGCTCGAGGGCGGCCTGGTCCTCGCCGGCGGACGGCTCACGGTCAACGGCCAGCCGGTGCCCTGCGGCACGCAGACGGCGGCGCTGCGCGTCCAGTGCGGCGTCAAGACGGCGACGGCGGGCGGGCTCGTCGTCGCGAACGTCGTCGAGGACCTGACCAGCAGCCCGGCGCCGCTCGAGGTCGCCAGCCAGTATCTCGTCACGGAGCCGCTCGGCGACCGCGTGCACGGCTACGAGGCGACCTGCGCCGACCTCATCCCCGGCCTGTGCGCCGGGCCGGCGGCCGGCGCCATCCCGTACACGGTCAAGGAGCTGCGCCTGGGCCTCACGAAGGCCGGCCCACCGACGGCCGCCGCGGGGACGCCCTTCGACTACACCATCACGGTCAGCAACCCCGAGGCGGTCGCCGCCTACGGCGTCGCGGTCAGCGACACGCCGCCCGCGGACGCCCTCGAGCCGGTGGCCGTCGTCGTCGGCGCCCAGACCTTCGGGCCGGCCCCCGGCGTCTTCCCGCTCGCCCCCGACGGCGAGGTGCGCATCACGGCGCAGCCGGCGTGGAGCGTCAGCGTGCGGCCGCCGGGCGCCGCCGGCCAGGGGGCGATGGGCTTCCTCGGGCCGGGCGCGTCGTTCGGCTTCGTCGTGCGCGTGAAGACGCGCTTCGGCGTCGACCCGGCGAGGGTCCCGGCCGTCACGAACACCGCCCGGGCCCGGCCGGCGGCGCCGTCGGGACCCGAGGTCAGCGCCGCGGCCGAGACGCGGCTCGGGGGCGCGGCCGCGGTCACGCTCAAGAAGGAGGCCTTCGGCCCGTCGGCGGCCCGGTCCACCCAGGCGCGGGCCGGGGACACCGTGCTCTTCCGGCTGACGGTCACCCCCGCGGGCGCGGCGGTCG
The DNA here is from genome assembly GCA_036504295.1 of Polyangia bacterium. Taxonomy (GTDB): domain Bacteria; phylum Myxococcota_A; class Polyangia; order JACRCY01; family JACRCY01; genus DASXVK01. The sequence continues at coordinate 14,191 of DASXVK010000532.1, read as the reverse complement.
GGCCGATCACCGTCGTCGACCCCGCGCCGCCCGGCACCCGCGTGACGGCGCTGACGGCCGGGGGGACGCGCCTCCCCTGCCCCGCCGCGCGCGCCGTGGGCGTCTACCAGGTCTCGTGCGGCGACCCGCGGAGCGCGCCGGCGGCGCCGGTCCGCATCGTCCTGCCCCCGGGCGCCGCGGCGCCCCCGGGGCCGAGCGTGTTCGACGTCGAGGCGCAGGTGCTGCTCTCGGCGGCCCCGGGCACGCTCACGAACACGGCGACCATCACCGACGCGGCCGGCCTGACGCAGACCGCGAGCGCCGGGCTCGTGATCGTGGCGCCGGGGGTGCCGGGGGGCGTGAACCTGGCCCTGCGCGCCGACCGGCCGGTGGCCTCGAAGGGCGACCTCGTCCCGCTCCGCGCCACCGTCGGCTTCTACCAGGCCTACGACCCCGCCGCCGGGACCCTGCGCGTCGAGGTGCAGCTCGCCCGCGACCTGATCCCGCTCACCGGCACCGGCTCCCTCGCGACCGACGCCGGTCAGGCGCTCGGACCGGTCGCGTTCACGGCCGAGGGCGACCGGATCGTCTTCGCCTGGCCGCGCCAGGCGGTGGCCGCGGGCGCCGTGCAGGTGCTCACCTTCCGCACCCGCGTCGCCACCCGCGCGGCCGCGGGCACGCTGCACCCGCGCGCGGCCGCGACCCGCGACGGCCGCACGCTCGCCTCCGCCGAGGCCGCGCTGCTCGTCGCCGCGGACCCCGAGCTCGACCTCGCCACGCTCCTCGGCGCGGTCTATCGCGACGAGAACGGCGACGGCCGCCGCGACCCCGGCGAGGCTGGCGTGCCCGGCGTCATGGTCGTGCTCGAGGACGGGCTCCAGGCGGTGACCGACGACGAGGGGCGCTACCACCTGGCCGCGGTCCGGCCCGGGCAGCGGGTGGTGAAGGTGGCCCGCCACCTGCTGCCGCCCGGCGCGGTCGTGACGACCCACGAGGTGCGCGTCCTCACGCTCACGCGCGGGCAGCTCGCGGTGGTCGACTTCGGGGTCCGCATCCCGCCGGTCGCGCCCGCGGCGCTCCCGCCCGAGCCCGCCCTCGACGAGGCGCCGGCGGCGCGGCCCCTGGCCGGCGGCGGGCTCGCGTTCACGCTGACCGGCGCCGTCCGGCCCGGCGCGCGGGTGCGCGTCGGCACGCCGGACACGCCGCCGCTCGGCTGGGCGGCGGCCACCGTGGACGCGCGCGGCCGCTACCGCGCCGAGGTCACGCTCCGGCCGGGCCGGAACCGCCTCGCGCTCATCGTCGCCGACCCCGACGGTCGGGTGTCGCTCTACGGCCGCGACGTCTTCCTGGTGCGGCGCGCGGCGGGCGGGGATCTCGTCGTGCCGCGCCCGGCCGAGCCGCGCCTCGCGCTGCGCTTCCCCCCCGGCGCGTTCGCCGGCCAGGACTACCTCCTCGAGGGCAGCGCGCCCGCGGCGCGGCCCGCGCTCCTGAAGGTGTCCGGCGTCGCCATCGCCCCCGACGCGCGCGGCCGCTTCGGCGTGCGACTGCGCTTCCCCAAGGACGCGGCGCTCGCCGGCGTCCCCGTCGAGGTCGCCTTCCCCGACGGCTTCGCCGCCCGCTTCGTCCACGACCTCGGCGTCGGCGGCGACTACCTGCTGCTCCTCGGCCTCGCCGAGGGCCGGCTCGGCTACGTCACGAGCACCAAGGGCGCCGGCGGCCGCGACGGCCTGCACGCCGAGGGGCGCATCGCCCTGTACCTGCGGGGCCAGATCCAGGGCCGCTATCTGATCGAGGGCGCCCTCGACGTCGACGACCAGATCCGCTCGGTCACCGACCTCTTCCGCGGCGATCCCCGGGCCGTCTTCCGCCAGCTCGACCCGGACCGCTTCTACCCGGTGTACGGCGACGCCTCGGCGACGGTCCAGGGCGCCGAGCGCCGCGGCCGGCTCTTCGTCGCCGTGCGCGTGGGCGCCTCCGAGCTGCGCCTCGGCAACTTCATGACCGGCCTCACCGGCGTCGAGCTCGGCCGGTACAGCCGCGCCCTCAGCGGCGGCCGCGCCGAGCTGGTCCTCGCCGGCCCCGGGCGCGGCGTGCCGCCCCGCACGCGCGTCGTCGTCTTCGGCGCCTGGCTGCAGACGCAGCGCGCGCACGACGAGCTGCGCGGCACCGGCGGGTCGCTCTACTTCCTGCGCCACCGCGACGTGGTCGAGGGCTCCGAGCAGGTGCGCATCGAGGTGCGCGACCAGATCTCGGGCATCCCGGTGACCCAGACGCCGCAGCGCCCCTTCGTCGACTACGAGATCGACAACCTCGGCGGCCGCGTCACGATGCGCGCGCCCGTCAACGCGATCAGCGCGGGCCCGTCGGTGGTCCGGTCCACGCCGCACAGCGGCGACCAGCTCGTGGTGATCGTGGACTACGAGTACGTCGTCGTCGACCCCGCGGACGACGTCTCGGTGGGCGCGCGGGCGCAGCAGCGCCTCGGCCCCGTGCGCATCGGCGGCACCCTGGTCAACGAGCTGCGCTCGTCGTCCGACTACACTCTGGCGGGGCTCGACCTGGCGCTCGACCTCGGGCGCCACGGCTCGCTCCTCTTCGAGTACGCTTACTCGAACGGCCGGCTCGACGGCTTCGCCACCTCCATCGACGGCGGCCTCACGTACCGCGACCGGCGCTCGCCGGTCACCGACACCCAGGGCGTGTACTCGACCTACGGCAGCGCGTTCAAGGCGGAGGGGGACCTGCGCGCCGGGGGCGGGGGCTACGCGCTCAGCCTGAAGCCCTACTTCCGCCTCATCCAGCGCGGCTTCACGGACACCGCCCACGTGGACGAGCGCGATGTCACCCAGTTCGGCGGCGAGCTCGACGCGCGCGGCCCGTTCGGCCTGCGACTCGTGGGCCGCTACGACGAGCGCCGGTTCGAGGGCGCCGACGCGGCGGCGAGCGCCTGGCGGCGCGACGGCGGCGGCGAGGTGCGCGGCCTGATCGGCCGCCTCACCCTCACGGCCGGGGTGCGCCACGAGGAGGCGCGCGACGCCTTCGAGGACGGCGGCCGCACGGCCGTGGCGCTGCGCGCCGAGGTCCCCGTGAGCCCGCGGCTCAAGCTCTACGGCCTCTACCAGCAGAACCTCGAGCACCACGGCGCCGGCCTCGTCGCCCAGGACAACACCATGGGCGCGGCCGGGGCGGAGCTGCGCCTCCGCGCCGCCGGCCTCACGCTGCGCGGCGAGGGCGGGTACGGCGTCCAGGGGCCGCTCGGGCTCGCCGGCGTCCAGTCGGACCTCGGGCAGGGGCGCCTCCTCTACGGCACCTACACCTTCTCCACCGACGCCGACGACCGCATCGCGGGCGTCTTCGCCGCCGGCGGCCGCCAGCGCGCCGCGGGCAGCCGCGCCGAGCTCTTCGCCGAGGACCAGTTCCGCCGCGACGGCTACGGCCGCGCCGAGGCGCAGGTCGCGGGCGTGCAGGTCCCGCTCGGCAAGCGCGTCACCGTGACCGGCGCGTACGAGCGCGGCCGGCTCGACGACGGCGCGACGCTGACGGACCGCAACGCCGGCTCGGCCGCGGCGTCGTACGCCGGCGACCGGCTGCGGCTGCAGGGCAAGCTCGAGCTGCGGCGCGACACCGTGCAGGCGCTCGCGACCCCGACCGGCGCCCCGCCCGACCCGAGCGGCACCACGTCGACCGGGGAGCCGGCGGCGCCCAGCACGCCGCCCGGCGAGCGCACGCAGGTGCTCGCGGCGGCCGCCGCCACGGTGCGCGCGCACCGCGACCTCTGGCTGCGCGGCCGCTTCATGTTCACCCGGTCGCTGATACGCGACAGCGCCGCGCCCGAGCGCAAGCCCGAGGTCGAGGGCACGGTCGGCTTCGCCTGGCGCCCGGCGTTCGTGGGCGGCCTCGCCGTCCTCGGGCGCTACACCTACCTCATCGACGCGCCCCAGTCCGCCGACGACCCGCTGATCGCCGTGTACCGCCAGCGCAGCCACATCGCGTCGCTGGCCGGCGAGGTGAAGCTCGTGCGCTGGCTCTCGCTGGGCGAGAAGGTCGCGTACAAGAGCGTGCGCGAGATGGACGCGGCGACGCCGGTGCCGGCCGGCGCGAACGAGCAGGGCTACATCCTGTGGATCAACCGCCTCTCGCTGCACGTGACCCGCACATGGGACGCGGCGGCGGAGTACCGCTTCCTCTTCACGGCGCCGGCCCTCCCGGGCGAGGACGACGCCGGCGCGCTGCTCGAGATCAACCGCATCCTGTTCGGCCACGTGCGGCTGGGCGCCGGGTGGAACTTCAGCCAGACCCCCACCGACGAGCGCGTCCTCGGCCGCCTGCGCGAGCACGGCTTCTTCGTGCGGGCGCAGGGGTTCATGTAACGGGCGGACGAACCCCGGCCCGTCGGTACGGGCCGGGGTGGTGCAACTGCAGGGGCTGGGGGGGGTCGGGAGTGGGGGCTCCCGTGGGGGACTACGGCTGGCTGACTACTTGTGCACGTCGCCGATGGCCGCGATCTTGCCCGGGCCGTGGCAGAGCATGCACTGCTCCTGGTGCGCGCCGGGGGCGAGCACGTTCGCGCGCGTGTCGTAGAAGTGGCCGCCGTTCGACATCATGTGGTCGAGCGCCATGTCGCCGTTGTGGCAGGAGGCGCAGGCCGCGGTGATCGGCGTGCTCACCAGGGTCGACCCGTCCGCCTGGCAGGGGGCTTTGGTGGTGCAGGTCTTGACCGTCACGCTGCAGGTGGCGGCCGTGGTGCAGGTGCAGGGCGCCGCAGCGGTGCAGGTGGTGGCGCCCTGCTTGCCGACGGTGCTCGTGACCGTGCAGGGGTTCGCGGCCGTGCAGTAGCAGGGCGCCGCGACGGTGCAGGTGGTCGCGCCCTGCGTGCCGCCGTTGCCGTCCGGCAGCGTCACCTTGACGTCGCTGGTGGCGAAGCCGAACCCGTAGTCCGAGTTGTCGGCGGCGACGTAGGGCGAGAGGCTGAAGTAGCCGGTCGGGTTGATGGCCGGGTCGCCCCGGAACCGCCCCGTCGCGACGTAGCTCGGCAGCAGGTCGGGCAGAGCGGTGGCGGAGGCGGTGGCGGAGAAGTCGTACGTCCCCGGCTTGTGGCAGGACTCGCAGTCGTTGAGCGGGCTCGGGAACGTCACGTCGCCGTAGCCGCGGCCCGGCTGGCTCGCGTGCCACGTGAAGTCCGTGGTGCGCATCCGCCCGGCGTGGATGCCGTGCATGATGTCCTTGCTGTTCGCGGACCAGCCGCTGCTCGTGCGGTTCGGGTTATGGCAGAACGAGCAGGTCGGGCCGTCGTTGCGCTGCCCCGCGTGGAACGTGGGGGCGACGCCGAGCGGCGCGTGGCAGGCGTTGCACTTGGCGTTGTCCACGATGGCGCGGCGGCCGGTGAAGCTCGTGGCCACCTTCCAGACGTCGGGCGCCGGCACGATGAGGCCGCCCTGCTTCGTCGTCGTGTTGTAGGCGTAGCCCGTCACGTTGGTCTGCGTGAGCGGCGGGGCGCTGGCCAGCGAGTAGCTGTAGCCGACGCCTCCCGTGAGCATCGTGGCGCTGTCCGGGACGACCACTCCGGTGAGCTTGATCGTGTAGTAGCCGGTCGCGTCCGGACCCGCGATCGTGCCGGCGCCGGTGGTGGTCGCGGTGCCGTCCCAGATCTTCTTGATGTAGCCGCTCGCGGTCACGTTGAAGTCGACCGGGGCGTTCACACCGTCCTGCGGCACGGCCCAGGCGAAGTACACGCTCGGGGAGCCGACGAAGTTGGGCATGATCTCGGTGACGCTGCCGGCCGCGTAGGTCTGGAAGACCACGTCGGCGCCGTCGGCCTTGAGCTTGAACTCGATCTGCGGGCGCTTCACGTTGGGGGTGACGGCCGTGTCGGTCCAGGTCGAGACGCTCTTGACGTCGTACGTGATGACCTGCGCGCCGGTGGGGACGAAGCCGGCGGCCGCGAGGTAGGCGGCGTTGGTGTTGCTGTTGGTGCCGCCGTTCCAGGCGTTGTTGGGATCCGGGGGGGCCACCGGCTTGTGGTAGCCGGCGATGGCGGTCGCGGAGTGGCAGCCCTTGCAGGCCGTGTCGGCCGTCTGCGCGCCGCCGGTGTGGTTGCACGGCAGGTTGAGGCCGTTGGCGTCCGTGGCGCGCGGCTTGGTGCAGGAGGCCGCGGCCGAGGCGTCGAACTGGACGTAGTCGTGGCAGGAGCCGCAGGCCGCGCGGGAGGGCCGAGCGTCGGCCTGCGCCCCCTGGGCGGCGCCCTTGTGGCAGCCGTCGCAGTTGCGGATGTCCTGCGGGTAGGTCGCCTCGATCCCGTGGAAGAGGTTGGCGGGCTGGAGGTGCTCGGAGTTGTGGATCCGGTGCACGAAGACCATCGCCTCCGCGGCCGGGTTGGTGGTGCGGGCGGGGTTGTGGCAGACGCCGCAGAAGCGCGCGTCGACCATACGGCCGCCGTGGAAGGCGTTCGCGGTCGAGCCCTCGGGCTTGAAGCCGCGGTGGCAGTTGTCGCAGTTCGCCGTCTTCGCGATCTCGCGCTTGATGGGCGTGCCGCTGCCCGACGGGATGTAGACGTGCTCGTAGTTCACGACCGAGAAGGTGCGCGGGTTGGTCGCGTTGACGAGATCGGTCTGCCGGGTGGCCTGGATCCAGAGCGAGTGGGTGTCACTCAGGTGGGCCGAGTCGTACGCGACCGCCTTGTAGAGCACGCCGTTCGCGGTGCCCGCCAGGTCGGTCTGCGCCACGTCCGCGGTCGGGAAGGTGTAGGTGTAGTCGCCCTGGCCCACGCCGTTCTCGACGAGCGTACCGATCGCCGGGGTCTTGGTGGTCGAGCTGGTCGACGGGCTGGGGTTGTACCAGGTCGGCCGGAAGGTGGTCAGCGCCGAGGTCGAGTTGTACCTGGAGTAGACCGTGTAGGGGAGGACGTTGCCCGCGGCGTCGGTGGTGACGTACGCGAGCGAGAACCCGAACACCAGGGGCGCGTTGACCGAGTACACGCCGGCCTTGTCCACCGGGTAGCCACGGTCGTCCTTCAGCGTGAACCGGACCGCGATCGGGCCGGCCGCGTCGGTGGTGACGCTCGTGACGGCGACCTTGAGCCCGGTGCTCGCCGCGGCGACGCCGGGGTTGCCGGTCGGGCCGGTGGCGCCGTTGGCCACGGTGACGGTGGTGCCGTCGTCGCAGCTGATGGTCTTCGTCCCGTCGCCGTTGTCGGTCACGGTGCAGGAGCTGCCCGCCTGGCCGTCCTTCACGGTGACGGTGGTGCCATCATCGCAGGTGATCGTCTTCGTGCCGTCGCTGTTGGCGGTCACGGTGCAGGACCCGCCGGCCGTGCCGCTCGGTCCCGTGACGCCGGTGACGCCGGTGACGCCGGGCGCGCCCGGGTTGCCGTTCTTGCCCGCGGGGCCCTCGCAGGCGGGCAACGCCGGCAGCGCGAGCAGCAGGGCCAGCATGATGGTGCGCGTTCGATGAGACCAGTTCCAGTTTTCCACTCTCGGACCTCCCTCTCTGTCGTCCCTGGGCGCGACCGCTTCAAATAGGTGGGACTTTGTGCCACCGCGGCGCCCCGGCGCGCACACAAGCAACCGACGTGCCACTCTGGAAAATGCTGCAAGTATGGGCAGTGTTGCGTTTCTCAACGCCCAGGAGGGGAAGTTGGGTGGGTGAAATGGCCCAAGGTGGGGCATTTGCCCCTGGGGCCAGACGATGAAGCCCCGGCCCGCGAGCGCGGGCCGGGGGTGCTGCTGGGGCTGGGGGGTCGGGAGTGGGGGCTCCCGTGGGGCCTAGTTGCTGAGGTCCTTCGCGAGGGACGCGTTCAGCACGGCCTGCGCGAAGCTCGGGTTGTGGAGGCCGAGGCTGGCGTCACCCTCGATGAGGAAGTAGTTCCACCCCGCGCGGACCAGGTTCCCGCTGAGGGCGAAGAGCGCCGCCGGGGTGGCCGCGTTGTCCTTGAGCGCGCCGAGCTGGACGCCGAAGCTCGTGATCGACTTGGGCGCGCCCACATTGGCGCCGGTGGTGCCGTCCACGAACTGGACGCTGATCGCGTTCGTGAAGGTGAGGATGACGCCGATCTGGCCGTGGACCTCCTTGAGCTTGACCGACACGAGGGCGTTGGTCGAGGTGTCGATGGTGACATTCGACGGCGCCGTCCCAGACGCGACCCACGAGGAGTACCGGTCGGTCGCCGGATCCCACACGCGCACGTTGATGGTGCTCGTGCCGATCTTGGTCGTGACCGAAGTCTGGAGCTTGGCGGCGAGCGCGGTGATGCCCGCCTCGATGGCGCCCTGGGTGCCCTCGCCGTTCACGCCAGCGGCGTGGCACTTCGAGCAGAACGCGCCGAAGTCGGCCTTCTCGATCCGGTAGGAGTGGCCCGCGGCGACCGGCTTGCCGTGGCTGTCGAACGTCTTCGGGTTCATCGCCATGTGACAGCCGACGCAGGTGTCCTCGACGGCCGCGTGCCGCGAGACCATCGGCAGCATCCCGCTCAGGAAGTAGGCGTTGCGGCCCATGAACACGTCACCCTGGGCGGCCTGGTGCGGAGCGCTGTAGCCGGTCGGGTTGCCGCCGTTGTACGCCTCGCCGTCCTCGTGGAGGTAGGTGAGCGTGCTGCTGCCGGTCTGCGCGCCGTTGCGGCTGTTGTGGCAGGTCAGGCAGAGCGCGCCCTTGCCCATGCCGGTGCCGGCGAAGCCGGACGGGAGCAGGTCCGTGTCACCGTGGACGCGGAGCTGGTTCGGGTTGGTGGCGTCGTGCGGGTCATGGCACGCCTGGCAGGTGATCGGCTCGACGTTGGCCGACGTGACGTCGGCGAGGTTGGTGGCCAGGTTGCCGACCCGGCCGTTCTTCAGGTTCTTGACGAACTGCACGTAGCCCTGCGCCGTGTGGCAGCGGCCGCAGTGCCCGCTCATGCCCGTGGCGCCCGCGCCGAAGGCGGCGCCGGCGCGGTTCGAGTGACCGACGCCGTCGGCGCGCGGGGTGGCCCACTGGCTATAGATGTAGTGCGCGTCGCGCGCGTGGCAGGTGCCGCACATCTCGGCCTTGTACGTGACGCGGGGCGAGAGGTACGGGCGGTGGTCGCCGCTCGTCGGGTCGGTCTTCATGTGATTGCCGCCGGACGGGCCCTGGGGGCCGTGGCAGCTCTCGCACTGGATGTTCGCGAGGCGGGCGACGTCCTTGTAGTTGGCGTCGGTCGCCATGGCCTTCCAGTTGCCGGCCGCGAGGGTCGCGGGCGGGGACCAGCCCTTGGCAGCGGCGACGTCGTCGAAGCCGCCGTTCGCCACGCCCTTGTCGTAGCCGACCGTGTGGCACTCGAAGCACGAGGTCGAGTAGGTGCCCTCGGCCGGGTCGTCGATGATGCCGGTGAAGATCTTGCCGTGACCGGTCGCGAGCCAGGCCGGGAACGGGTTCAGGGTGGTGGTGCTGCCGGTGGCGTGGCACCCGGAGCAATCGTCGTGGGCCTCGGCGGCGCCGGTCGTGGCGTTCGCCTGGATGGCGCCCTTGAAGTTGCCGGCGTAGATGTCGATCGACTTGGCGGCCGGCGCGGTCATGGCGATCGTGTACTTGCCGGCCACGTCGGCGACGAAGGACACCACGCGGGCGTTCGTCACGTCGAGCTGCGCGGTCGAGCCGCTCGGGACGGCGCCCGCGACGAGCTGGGTCCAGACGTTGCCGGCGTCGACCCCGCTCTGGACGTAGACGCGCGTGCCGGTCGCGACGGTCGGCAGGCCGGTCTGGGTGCTGGTCGCCTGCATGAGCAGGGTCGCGCTGGCGGTCTGGCCGCGGCCGTCGGCCACGGTGACCTTGGCCGTCACGCGGCCGCGCGTGTCGGGCATGATCGGGACGACGCCGAAGCGGTCCTCGAGCTTGTAGCCCGCGATCGTGACGCCGGCGGTCGTGCTGGCGCGCGACGCGAACGCCTGCACCATCGTGGGCATGGTCGCGGTGCCGGTGGTGCCGGTGCCGGTGACGGTGCCGATGTTGCCCTGGCCGCCCGAGCTGTTCGCCCAGGTGTAGGTCAGGGTGTCGCCGTTCGGGTCGCTGCCGGTCGCGGTGAGCGCGACCTGGGCGCCGAAGCCCGCGTTCTGGGCGCCGGCGAGGCTGACGCTCGGCTTGCCGCTCGCGGCCTCGGCCATCGTGACGGCGATGTCGACCGGCTGGCCGGTCAGCGCGCCGACGACGAGGGCGGTCGGGGAGGTGAAGTACTGCTTGGCGAAGGTCAGGCTGATGGTCCCGAGCGGGACCGTCATCGTGAACTTGCCGGCGGCGTCGGTCGTGGCGGTCTGGAGGGTCGCGCCGCCCAGGTCCTTGGCGGTGACGGTGACGCCGGCGAGGGCGTCGGCCTTGGTGCCGTCGGTGACCGTGCCGGTGAGGACGCCGGTGGTCGCGGCCGGGGTGCCCGGGTCGCCGGGGCCGCCGGGGTCGCCGGGGGTGCCGGGGTCGCCCGGGGTGCCCGGGTCGCCGGGGGTGCCGGGGGTGCCGGGAGTGCCCGGCGTGCCCGGGGTGCCCGCATCGCCCTTCGGGCCCTCGCAAGCCGGCAGCGCCAGCGCGAGCAGCAGCGCCAGCAGGATGGACTGCGTTCGATGAGACCTGTTCTGACCTTGCACTGTGGACCTCCTCCTGCGGCCGCTTCAACCGTGGGGACTCGGTCCCACCGCGGCGCGTCCGCGCGCCCGCCATATAGCAAGGCCCGTACCAGCCCTGGACAGGAGGTCGCCCCGGAAATACCCCGGAGTTTCGCGAGGAGTATGAGAACACTAGACAGGCTGCAGGTGCGCCATAACGCGCCCCTGAGTGTTATCACTCACCCGGAGATCCCGTGTACGTCGCGGCAGAACCGGTGGTCAGCGTCGGCCGAGCGCCCGCAGGAGCTGCGCCCGCGCGGTCGCGAGGTTGTAGTCGGCCTGCACCTTCTGCGCGGCGGCGTTCGTGAGCGCGACCTGGGCGTCGCCGAGCTCGATGATGTTGCCGACGCCGGTCTGATACCGGCCCTCGGCGAGGCGCAGCCGCACGCGCGCGTTGGTGAGCGCCTCGTCGGCGGCGACGGTGGCGGCCTTCGCCGCGCGCACGCCGAGGCGGGCCTGGTCCACCTCGACGCGGATCTGCTGGCGCAGGGAGTCGCGCTGGGCCTCGAGCGAGACGAGCGTGGCCGCGTTCTCGCGCACCTGGGCGCGGGTGAGGCCGCCCTGGTAGATCTGCCAGGTCAGCGTGAGGGTGGCGTTCCAGTTCCAGGTCAGGCTCTCGAGGCCGGTACCGGCGTCGGTGAGCCCGGTGGCGGCGCCGAGCGCGGGCCAGTAGCCGCCCCGCACCGACCGCAGCGTCAGTTCCTGGCTGCGGATCTGCTGCTCGGCGCTGCGCAGGTCGAAGCGGCCCTTCACCGCCTCGCCCATGAGCGCGTCGGTGCCGAGGTCCTCGCCCGGCACCGGCGGCAGGTTGTCGTCCGCGACGTCGTAGTCGGTCGAGCCCTCGACGCCCATCGCCTGGTTGAGCTGGGCCCGCGCGATGGCGTACGCGTTCTCGGCGTTGATGAGCTGCACGCGGGCGTTGGCCCGGTCGGTGCGCGCCTGGGCGAGGTCGATCTCCGGGCGCGTCCCGACCTCGACGAAGCCCTCCACCTGCTTGAGGTGGCGCTCCTGGTTCGCGAGCTGCTCCCGCGCCACCTCGACCAGGGACTTCTGCGCCCGGGCGTTGAAGAACGCGGTGCGCACGCCGAGCACGATCTGGAGCCGGGTCATGCGCTCGGTGTCGGCCACCGACTCGGCCGTGGCCGCGCTCGCGCGCCACCTGCCGGAGGTCTGGCCAAAGTCCCAGATGAGGATGCTCGCCGAGAGGCCGAAGTTGAAATAGTTGTGCGTCGTCCAGGAGCTCGGGCCGGACGGCGTGCTCGCGGGCAGCGTGCCGGGCTTCGGCGCGAAGTTGCCCGTGGTGCGCTGGTACGCGCCCGCGCCGGTGACCTGCGGCAGGAGCGGCGCGCGGGCCTCCGTGACCCTGGCGCGCGCGGCCTCGGTCTGGGCGCGGGCCTGGCGCGCCTGGGGCGCCGCGCGGTCCGCGGTCTGCACCGCCTGGTCGAGTGTCAGCACCTGGGCCGTGAGCCCGAGCAGGAATGCCGCGGTCGTCATCACTCGTACCTCAGTGCTTCGATGGGATCGAGGCGCGACGCCTTGTAGGCGGGGTACATGCCGAAGCCGATGCCGACGAGCGCGCTGAACACGACGGCGATCACGATGATGTCGGGCCGCACCAGCATGGACCAGCCGAAGCTCTTCGCCAGCCGCGCGGCGCCGAGGAGACCGCCCGCCACCCCGACCAGGCCGCCCATCACCGAGAGCGTCAGCGCCTCGACGAGGAACTGGGCGAGGATGTCGAACGGCTTGGCCCCCACCGCCATGCGCACCCCGATCTCGCGGGTGCGCTCGGTGACGCTCACCAGCATGATGTTCATGATACCGATGCCGCCGACGAGCAGCGAGACGGCGGCGATCGCGGCGAGCAGCGTCGTGAGCGTGTTCGTGCCCTCTTGCATCGCGCTCGCCATCTCGGTGAGGTTGCGGATCGAGAAGTCGTCGTCCGCGCCGTCGCGCAGGCGGTGGCGGTCGCGCAGGAGCGCCGTCGTCTCCCGCTGCGCGCGGGTGGTCGCGTCGGTCGACACCGCGCTGGCGAAGATGACGCCCGCGAGGTAGTTGCCGAGGCCGCCCTGGATCTTCGTCCGGAACGTCGAGACCGGGATGAAGGCCGCGTCGTCGTAGTCCTGGCCCATCGCCGACTGGCCCTTCTTCTCCATGACGCCGACGACCTGGAAGGGGATGTTCTTGATCCGGACGAGCTGGCCCACCGGGTCGTAGTTGGGGCCGTAGAGCTTCTCCACCACCGTCTGGCCGAGGACGACGACCTTCGCGCCGGACTCGACGTCGGAGGCGGTGAGCGTGGCGCCCGAGCCCATGCCCCAGCTCCGGATGATGAAGTAGTCGGCGGTGGTGCCGGTGACACGCGTAGTCCAGTTCTGGTCCTCGGACATGACCTGCGCCGAGGCGGTGAGGACCGGCGCCGCCACCTTGATGCTCGGGACCTCGGTCTGGATCGCCCTGAGGTCGTCCCAGGTGAGCGTGGGCATCGAGCCGAAGCCGCCGTGGGCCCCACCCGAGGTGGTGCTGCCCGGCATGATGATGAGGAGGCTCGAGCCCATCGCCGCGAAGGAGTCCTCGACGCGCGCCTTGGCGCCCTCGCCGATGGCGACCATGGCGATGACCGCGCCGACGCCGATGATGATCCCGAGCATCGTGAGGAACGAGCGCATCTTGTTGCGGAGCAGCGCCCGCAACGCCACGCGGAAGGTCTGCAGGAAGTTCATGGTGCGCCCCCTTGCACCTCCGCCCGCGCGTCGGCGGGCGTGCGGCGCTCGTCGGACTGCACCCGGCCGTCGCGCATCACGATGACGCGCGAGGCAAAGGTGGCGATGTCCGGCTCGTGGGTGACGAGGACGACGGTGATGCCCGAGCGGCCCAGCTCCTGGAAGAGCGCCATCACCTCGACGCTCGTCCGGGAGTCGAGGTTCCCGGTGGGCTCGTCGGCCAGGATGACCTTCGGGCTCGACACCAGCGCGCGGGCGATGGCGACGCGCTGCTGCTGGCCGCCCGAGAGCTGGCTCGAGTGGTGGTGCACCCGGTCGCCGAGGCCGACGCGCGCGAGGGCCTCCTGCGCCCGGCGCTTGCGCTCGCGGCCGCCGACGCCCTGGTACAGCAGCGGCAGCTCGACGTTCTCGAGCGCGCTCGTGCGCGAGAGGAGGTTGAAGTTCTGGAAGACGAAGCCGAGGGTGCGGCTGCGGATCTCGGCGAGCTGGTCGCGGCTCATGCGCGAGACCTCGTGGCCGGCGAGGACGTAGCGGCCGCCCGAGGGTCGATCGAGGCAGCCGATGATGTTCATGAGCGTCGACTTGCCCGAGCCGGACGCGCCCATGATCGACACGAACTCGCCCTGCGTGACGGTGAGGTGGACCCCGCGCAGGGCCTCGACCAGCACGTCACCCATGCGGTAGACCTTCGTCACCGCGTCGATGCGGATGAGGGGCTCGCCGGCGGTCATCGGCGTCGCTAGAGGAGGCGGCGCATGCCGCCGCCGCCCATGCCCTTGCCGCCCCCCGGCGGCGGGGCGGCGCCGCCGGCGCCCTTGCCGGTCAGGACGTCCGTGATGGCGAGGTCGCCCTCGCGCAGCTCGCCTTCGATGAGCTCGCTGACGCTGCCGT
>DASXVK010000531.1:0-9161 GCA_036504295.1 Polyangia bacterium | reverse complement strand
ACCGAGCGCGCGCCGGTCGCCGCGCGGATGCGCTCGAGGTCGAGCCGCGCCGACGCGGGCGCCACGGCGAACGCGTAGCTCTCGTCGATGCGCAGGACGACGGACTTCGCGAACTCCTGGCCGGGGGTGTGCGTGCACTGCGCCGCCTCCTGCGCGGTGTACTCGGGCGCGTGGTGGATGACGCGGTACGGGACCGCGTTCTGGTCGAAGAAGCTCGTGAGCTTCCCGGGCATCTCGATGGCCATGGTCCTTGTGCCTCCGCGGCCCGGCGGTGCGCCGAGCCTCCCGTTAGTCGCGTGAGTGCTGGCGGGCTCTGCCTGCCAGCACTCTGCGCGGGGGGTCAAAGGGACCCTCTCAGGGTCCCTTTCTATTCGTGCGGCGGTCGCGCCACGCAGTCGAGTTGCGGGCGACCTCCGTGCAGCCCCCGCGCGAGTTGGTGTCGCGGCGGCTTTCGCTACGGGCGTCCGGGCGCTACTCTCCTCCGGCCGCGGCGAACCCCCCGGCGGCTCCGGGGAGTCAAATGAGCGAGGAGGCGGATCCATGCGCGTCGCGCTGTTGTGGTCGGTCATGCTCGTGGGCGCCGGCTGCGGGGCTGCTCAGCGCCTGCCGCCCGACGTGGGGCTCATGGCGCGCTACGACGTCATGACCCGGGGCGTGCCGGGCGGGGCGGCGCTCCGCCGCGTGGTGGTCGTCCAGGACGAGGTGAACGGCCCCCGCATCGACCGGGCCGTGGCCGAGGCGCTGCGGCGCACCGGGCGCACCGTCGAGCTGCTGCCGCCCGGCACGACCGGGGTCGAGACCGCGGCCAGGACGCTCAAGGCCGACGCCGTCGTGCGCCTCAGCCTCAGGGTGCGGCGCGAGTCGCGCGGGCAGGGCTCGGAGCGGCAGACGGTGACCCGCAACGCCACCGGCTTCACGACCTACATCGCGCCGCCCACGCCGATCGGCCAGGTCGAGGGGGCGCTCTACCCGTCGCAGAGGCTGGAGCACGCGACGGTGGAGTTCCCCGTCGACATGCACTTCATCGACGCGCTCGTCGGCGTGCAGATCGTCCGCGCCGCCGACGGCGAGATCATCGCCTCGTGGCGGCAGGACCTCGGCGCGTACAAGGTCGCGCGCCCGACGCCGGCCCCGCGGGCCGCGCCCGGCAGCCAGCCGCTCGAGCAGGAGCCGCCGGCCTGGGGCGCCGTCCTCGCCGAGGCGGGCGGTGATCTCGCGCGCTGGGTCCAGGCGCCGAAGGTCGAGGTGAGCCGGCCGCTGTGGCTCGTGCGCAAGGGGCCGCCGGCGGCCGTCGCCGCGACCCGCCAGGGCCTCGACGCAGCGGCCGGCAGCGCGTGGGAGGCCGCCGAGGCCGCGTTCCGGACGGCCGTCGCGGCCGCGCCCGGCGACCCCCGCACCCACGCGAACCTCGCCGTCGCCCTCGAGCGCCGCGGCGACCGCGCCGCCGCGTACGCGGAGCTCAAGGCGGCCGCCCGCCTCGAGCGGGGCGAGGCGCGGTTCGCGAACGTGCTGCACGACTTCAACCGCACCTACCTCCCGGCGGCGGCGCCGCACCCCGGCCCGGCGAGCGCGCCCGCTCGCGCTAACGAGCCCGCACCCTGAGCACGCGCACGTCCTTCGGCCGCAGGCTGAGCCCGGCGCCGCCCGGCAGGTCCAGGCTGACTTGCCGCTCGCTCCAGGAGCGGTTGAACACCCACACGAGGTCGTCGGCCCCGTCCTCGACGACGCGGAGCTGGACCAGCGGGTCCGGCGAGGCGTAGCGCGGCCGGATGCCGGCGGCCGCCGCGAGGTGCGCGTAGAGCGCGTGCGAGCCGTCCCGCTCGTTCACGTCCGCCTGGCAGCCGAGGTAGTGCTCCCACGGGTAGGCGAGGAAGAAGACCTGGCCGCTCCCGATGGCGTGGCGCAGCAGCGCCGGCCGCCCGGCGGTGTCCCGCAGCACGGTCTCGGCGCCGCGGGCCTCGACCGGCAGGAACGCCCGCGGGAAGGGCGCGCTGCCGGTCGTGCGGGTCGTCAGCGCCGGTCCGGCGCCGGTGAGGGTGACCTCGTCGGGAGGGAGGTCGGGGACGCCGTACCGGAGCTGGTGGCGGGCGCCGGTGAGGGCCTCGAAGCCGTCGATCCACATGCCGAAGTGGAACTCGTGGTCGCCGGCGAAGTACGACACGTACACGGTCCCGCCCGCGGCGGCCCGGGCCCGCAGCCGCTGCCAGGTCGGCGCGCGCAGCTTCTGCGTCGACGGCACGAGCACGAGGTCGAAGGCGTCGAGGTCGTGGTCCTCGGGCACGACCTGCACCTCGACGCCCGCCTTGAGCGCCAGCACGTAGGCCTGCACCAGGTTGCGCCGCATGCGGCCCCGGTCCTCGGCCGAGAACGGGTACTGCCGCTGGAAGTACGACGGCTGGATGATCGCCGCCCGCGGGGGCGGGAAGGCGAGGCGCGCGAAGGGCAACCCGCCGGTGAGGGCGGCGATGGCGCGCAGGTCCTCGCACACCGGCTTCTCGGTGCCGTCGGCGCGGGTGATGCCGAAGCCGAGCTCGAACGCGTGGTGCTCGTAGGGCGGCTCGTGCCCGAGGTCGAAGTCCGAGAAGCACCAGCCGATGGCGCCGGCGCCGCCGAGTGAGAGCACGCCGTGGATGACCTCGCGATAGTAGGCCGCCTGGTTGGCCTCGGAGACCTGGCACGTGGAGCCGCCGAACTCCTCGAGCACCACGGGGCGGCCGAGGTGCTGCAGCGAGCGGATCAGCAGCTCGGCGCTCTGCGCCTGGCGCATCGGGTCGGGGTCGCCGTAGTAGGTGTGCGGCCCGAGGTAGTCGACGAGCGCGCGCAGGCGCTCCGGGTCGAAGCCGTCCTGCCCGCCCTTCTGGTTGAAGTAGCCGTCGCCAGTGCCGATGGGCGTCTCGGGGTCGACCGCGCGCAGCGTGCGGCAGAGGTCGTGGGCCCAGGCGGTGATGGTGTCGGAGTCGGCGGCGCCGCCGAAGAGCGGCATCTCGTTCGAGAGCACCCAGGCCGCCACGGCCGGCGCGCCGCGGGCGGCCTCGGCCGCGCGCGTCGCCAGCTCCCGCTCCCAGCCGAGCACCTCCGGGTCCGAGTACGGCGAGCGGCCGCGCTGTCCCGGGAGCTCGTAGTTCTCCCCGCTCATGTGGCCGACGACGAGCGACGGCATCACGCCGAGCCCCTCGGCGCCGCACGCGTCGAGCAGGGTGCGGAAGCGCGCGAGCGCCTGCGGGTCGACCGCCGGCGGCCGCGGCATGAACGTCGGCGCGAACAGGAACGAGCGGCAGACGTTCAGCCCGATGCCGCGCATCTGCGCGATCTCGGCCCGGACCCGCGCCTCGTCGAAGCGTTCCCACATGCGCGGCCCGCCCGCCCGCGACCAGTAGTTCGTCCCGAGCAGGAACGTGCGGGCGCCCCGGAGCGTGAGATAGCGCATGCCCGAGCCTAGCACGAGGCCCGGCGCGCTCCAGGCGGCCCGCCTGGACACGCTCCTAGAACGTCATCACGACCGCCGCGCGCCCCACGACGCGGGCGGCGCGGCTGTTCAGGCCGAACGCGGGGCCGCCGACGATCTGCACGCGACCGCGGTCGAGGTCGATGGCGAAGCTCGGCCCGGCGTAGTGGCGGGCGCCGCCCTCCGCCTCGTCCTGCTCGAAGGCGTCCTCGAGATCCTGGGCCACGTACTCGGCGCCGAGGCGCAGCCAGTCGAGCACGCGGTACGACGCCCCGGCGAGCGCGATCATGTCGACGCCGTCGCGGCCGGCGGCGAAGATCTTCTCGAAGTGCGCGTTCGCGCCCACGCGCAGGCGCCCGACGTCGTAGGTCACGGCCGCGCGGACGGCGCCGCCGAGCGCGCCGCCGGGCTCGCGCAGGAAGGCGCCCATCACGGCGGCGCGCAGCGGCCGGCCGGGCGCGGTGAGCTGCCAGCGCGCGCCGGCGCTCAGGCCGGCGGTCGCGTCGCCGCCGGCGGTCGTGGGCTGCACGATCCGCCCCTCGACGAAGGGGCTGAACCGCTCCGTGGCGCCGTAGGCGAGCGTGAGCGAGTGGGTGATGGCGCCGGCGGCGCCGATGGCGGGCAGCGGCCGTTCGGCCGCGACGCCGGAGCCCACGCCCAGGCCATAGCTGACGCTGACGTCACGCCGGCTCGGCGTGGACGGATCGAGGAGGAAGACGAAGGGACGCTCCTCCGCATGCACCCGCTGGACCCGGCCGCCGCCCTCCTCGTCGCCGGGCGGCCGCGGCTGGCCGAAGCGGTCGCCCGGCTCCTCCGCCCGGGCGGGCGCCGCCAGCGCGAGCGCCGCCGCCAGCACCACCGTCGCCGTCGCGCGCGCGCGCCTCCTCACGCCCGCATGCTACCGCGCGCCGCCGGGACGGTCCAGCCTACGGCCGGAAAGGAAACAGCGAGGCGGGGAGACGGGGAGTCAGGCAAGGTCAGGTCGGGTCGCGCCGACGCTGGCGTCGAGAACGACGCGCGCGTCCGGAGACAGAACAGAAGAATCCTCCCCTGTACCCGTCTCCCTGTGGCATTCAGGCCGTCGCCGGCGCCGGTCACCGGAACACGCGCGGGCGGCGCTTGATCGCGGCGAGGCCGGCGTCGGTCACCTTGGTGCTGCCGACCGAGAGGACCGCCAGCGCGGGGAGGGCGTCGAGGGCGGGCATGCCGGCGTCGGTCACGCGGGTGTGGCTGAGGTCGAGCATGACCAGGGACTTGAGCTGGGCCACCCGGGCGAGGCCGGCGTCGCTCACCTCGGTGCTGGCGAGGTTCAGCTCCCGCAGCCCGGGCATGCGCGCGAGCACCGCGAGGCCCGCGTCGGACGTCTTGGTGCGCCCGAGGTCGAGCGTCTGCAGCGCCGTCATGCCGGCGAGGTTCGGCAGGCCGGCGTCGTGGATCCGGTTCTGCCGCAGCCGCAGCGTCGTCAGCCGCGTGAGACCCTTGAGGTGCACGAGGCCGGCGTCGGTGATCTTGGTCCGCGCGAGGCTGAGGCTGCGGAGCTCGCCGAGCTGCGCCAGCGGCGCCAGACCGGCGTCGCCGAGCTTGGTGCCGCTGAGGTCGAGGCTCCGCAGCCGCCCGAGCCCCCGCAGCGCGGCGGCGCCGGCGTCGGCGAGCGGGGTGCGGCTCAGGTCGAGCGCCGTCAGCCGCGTCAGGGCGGCGAGGCGCCCCAGCCCGGGCCCCGCGACGGCCGTCCCGGCGAGGTTCAGCTCCTCGAGCGACGTCAGGCGCTCGAGACCCGTGAGCCCCGCGTCGGTCGCGCCGGTCCGGCTCGCGACGAGGCGGGTGAGCCGCGGCAGCGCCCCGAGCCGCCCGAGGCTCACGATCTTGGTGCGGCCGAGCTCGAGGCGCGACAGCCCGGTGAGCGCCGCGAGCGCGGCGAGCGCGCCGTCCCCGGCGTCGGTGCCGGTGAGGTCGAGCACGTCGAGGCCGGTGAGCGGCGGCAGCTTCGCCAGCCCGGCGTCGCCGAGCTTCGTGTTGCCGAGGCGCAGCTCGCGCAGCGCGCCGAGCGCGCCGAGGCGGGCGAGCCCCGGGCCGGTGATCGCGTCGTGGCCGAGGTCGAGGTGCGCGAGCTGGCCCAGCTTCGCCAGGTGGGCGAGGCCGGCGTCGGTCACCCTGGTGCTCGCGAGGTTCAGCCCGCGCAGCGCGCCGAGCGCGCCGAGGTGGGCGAGCCCGGCGTCGCCGATGGCGGTGTGGTGCAGGCGCAGCAGCGTGAGCTGCTTGAGCCCCCGCGCCACGCCGAGCCCCGCGTCCGTCACCGCCGTCCCGCTCAGGTCGAGCGCCCGCAGCGCGGTCAGGGGCGCGAGCTGCGCGAAGCCCCGGTCAGTGAGCTTCTTGCAGCCGGCGAGCGAGAGGCCGGGGATGCGCTCGCGGCGCACCTCGGCCACGACGGCGGCGAGCTCGGTGTCGCTCAGCTCGCGATCGAGCGGCTCGACGAACCAGTCGACCCCCGCGGGGAGGGCGACGCCGGCGTGGTCGGCGGTGGGCGTCCGCCCGAGGATGCGCGCCGCGCGCCCGGTGCCGTCGAGCGCGTAGACCGCGAGGCCGAGCTTCGACTCGAAGGTCCGCGCCGCGGCCGGGGAGGCGAGGGCGGCGGTGATGACGACCGCGAGGGCGAGGCGGCGCGTCATGGGACGGCCGCGCTCGACGTTCGGCAGGGATCCGGCGCGCCGGTGAAGTTGTAGCGCGGCCGGGCCCGACAGCCCGCGACCGGGGCGCCGTCGGGGCCCGCGGCGCAGTCGAGGATGACCCGGCTGTTGCGGTAGTTGAGCTCCGTCGTCAGGCTGCGCAGCACCTCGGTGCCGGCGAAGCCGTCGATCTCCGGCAGCTGGGGCCGCAGCTCGGCCCGCAGGCTCTGGAGCAGCGGCTCCTCGTCGGCGATGACGGCGTAGCCGATGGGCGGGGCGCTCGCGCAGAGCTCGACGTAGGCGGCGCCGACGACCGAGCCGTTCGGCCCGGGCCCGACGCACGGGCCGGTCGAGCAGTCCGCCGCGGCCGCGGCCGACAGGGGCTCGAAGCTCTGGTGGCGGAAGAGCTGCGTGCAGGGCCCGCCGAAGTCGCTCGAGGACTGCGGCGTGTCGCCGTGCTCGTCGCCGACGAGGGCGAGGGCGCTCGCCTCCGGTCCGAGCAGGGTGCCGCGCTCGAGGACGGCGATGCCGCCCAGCGTGCCGGGCACGTAGAGCCGGTCGACCTCCGCCGTGCCCACGGAGCGCGCGAAGATGCGCTCGGCGGCGCTGCGCCCGAGCGTGAGCGGGCCGAACCCGGTCGCGACCAGCAGCAACATGTCCTCGGCGCGGCCCCCGAGGAGCGCGCAGGCGGGCACCGTCATCCGCGTCGGGGAGAGGCTGCCCGCGGTGTCGCCGAGCTCGTAGGTGCCGCCGCCGAGCACGAAGCTCCGGACCACGACCCGGCCGGCCTGGGCCAGCTCGGCGTCGGTCTCGGGCTTGGCCTCGTCGAAGGTGCGCTCGGTGAAGGTCATGGTCGCGCCGCCCGCCGGGTAGTCGAACCGGACGGAGTAGTGCGCGAGCACGTCCCCGCCGAGCACGCCGGCGACGGCGACCGGGGTCCCGAAGCCGGCCTGGTACAGCGGCGTCCGCGCCACGCCGAAGTCGTGCAGGATCGCGCGCACGACCCGCGGGTCGTCGGGCCGCAGGAGCCTGAGCTCGCTCACCTGCTCGATGCCCGGCGACTGGCCGTGCAGGTCGATGGCCGAGATCGGGCTGGCGGTGTCGACGAGCATGTGGAACGGCTCGCGGCCCGGGATGACGGCGACCGAGATGGGGACGCCGGAGATGAGGTCGAACGGGATGGGCTGCGGATCGGCCTCGAGCGAGAGCTCGGGCGCGCAGCCGGCGAGCGAGGCCGCGGCCGCGAGGACCAGGGCTGCGGCCCGCCGACTCACGCTAGTCCTCGATCTCCTTCAGCTTCTTGCGCATCTTGTTCATCACGCCGGCGAAGCCGTCCTTGTTCCAGATCTTGTTGAACTCGGAGCGGTAGTTCACAACCAGGCTCGAGTACTCGTCCTCGTCGGTGATGATATCGTACACCTTCCAGGCGCCGTTCTTGAGCAGCATCTTGTAGTCGACGATGGTGTCGGCCATGCGCCCCTTGCGCTTGGCGTGGATGATCGTCCGCACCTGCGCCTTGTCGCCGCTGACCTTCTCGGTCTTGTAGTCGATCTTGTAGTCGACGTTGCCGCTGATCTGCTTGGCGTAGTTGCGCTCGATGAGGTCGCGGAACACCTTCGTGAACTCCGCCTTCTGCGCCGCGGTCATCGCGCCCCAGTGCCGGCTCATGGTCTGCTGCGCCAGCTCATCGTAGTCGATGAGGTCGCCGACGATCGCCTTCACCTGATCGCGCAGCTTCTTCTCCGCCGGGCTGCCCTTGGGGGCCTTCTTCTTGACCAGCTTCTCGACCTCGCCGTTGGCCTTCTTCAGCACCCCCTGGGGCGTCTGCTGGGCCTGGGCGGCGGGGGCCGCGAGGAGGAGACCGAGGGCGAGACCGAGCGCGAGTCGCAGTGTGGCAGGCATGTGATGGCTCCGTAAGTGAATCTAACTGGTGTCGTTGGTTCGACGCGGGGAGGGTCCGGGTTATTCGGCGCCCGCCGCCTTGATGAGCGACGCGTGCGCTATCTGCGCGTCGAACAAGGCCTGCAACCACCTGAGGCGCATCTGAAAGAACGCCATCAGGGCGTCCGAAAAGTCCCGTGTCTCGGCCAGCCCGATGCCGAAGTTCTGCGCGACGGCGTTCAGCCACGCCTGGGCGGCGCGCTCGCCCTTGTGGGTCACGTCGATGCGGTGCTGCGCCTCGTCGAGCTCCAGCCGGGCCTTCGCGATCTCGAGGTCGATGCCGCCGAGGGCCTGGCGCCGGAGCGCCTGCGTCTCGAGCAGCTCCGCGCGGGCCTTCGACAGGCGCGCGAGCTTCAGGCCGTAGTCCCAGCTCAGGCGCAGGGCGAGGCCGCCGCCGAAGCCGAGGCCGTTGAGCGGGTTCGAGAAGAACGAGTTCTGCGGCGTGTCCGCGGACGAGGTGTAGGCGTACGAGAAGCGGGCGACGAGGAGGACGTCGGGGTAGAAGGTGCCCTTCTGCACGCCGATCGCGGCGCGGCGGGCCGCGACCGCGGCGTCGAGCATCTTCACCTCGGGCCGGCGCATCGAGGCGACGTGGAGGTAGTCGTCGAGCGGCTTCACCGCCTCGGGCGGCCCCTCGAGCGGTTCCTCGTCGATGTCGAAGTCCCGCGGGAGGCCGACGGGGATGAGCGCGTGCAGCCCCGCCAGCGCCAGCGCCTCGCCGCGCAGCACCTCGAGCCGGCGCGAGTCGACGTCGGCGAGCAGCACCTGGAGGCGGCGCAGGTCGGTGACGGTCGCGGCCCCCTTGCCCTCGTCGAGCTGCTCCTTGATCTGCTTGTAGGCCGAGTCGAGGTGGCCCTTGCCCTCGTCGATGGTCCCCTTGAGCTCCCGGGCCAGCTTGAGGCCGTAGTAGGCCTGCTTGAGCTGCAGCTCGACCTGGGCGCGGGCCTGCGCGAGGCGGCCCTGACCGGCGGTCACCCCGGCGCGCGCGGCCTCGATCGCCGACGAGAGCTTGCCGAAGGTGTAGATGGGCCAGGCGAGGTTGACCTCGGTGCGCAGGAAGATGCCGGCGAAGCCGACGAACCGGGGCGTCGGCTTCGCCGGCATCTTCCTGC
>DASXVK010000530.1:0-29446 GCA_036504295.1 Polyangia bacterium | reverse complement strand
CGGATCGATGTCGCAGAGCGCGGCGAACCGGCGCCCCAGCTCGCGTGGCGCCACGCACAGGGGAACGCCGCACATCGACTCGAACCCGACGATCGACACCCCCAGCGCCGCCGCTTCGGTCACGGCCGACGCGAGCTCGGGGATGATTTCAGCATAGCGCGGGACCAGGTCCCGCGACTGCGGAACCACTTCTGCCGAGGCGGCGACGAAGGAGACGTTGAGCGCGGCGGCGGGCCAGCGCGCGGCGACCAGCCGCACCAGCGACACGAGCTCGCGCACGTTACGCCGGCAGATGACGAAGTTGATGACGGTCGCGAGGCCGCGCCGGATGACGGCATCGAGCCCGGCGACCGACCGATCGAAGGTGCCGCGCGCCCCGGTGACGGCGTCCGCCGTGGCCGAGGTGCTGCCGTGCAGGGACACGAACACGCCCCGAAGCCCGGCAGCGATCAGATCGGCCAGCACTGCCTCGTCGGCGAGGCGCACTGCATTCGTCTGGACGGTGACGGGGTGGCGGCTCAGCCGAGTCGCCAGTCGTAGGTACTCCGCCAGCCGCGGGTTGAGCGTGGGCTCCCCCCCCGAGAGCACGACCTTGATCCCAGCCGCGGCAGCCTCCTCGATGGACCGGCGGACGTCCTCGTCGGGCGGGTCCGGCAGGTGCGTCGAGACGAAGCAGAACGCGCAGGCCTGGTTGCAGCGGAAGGTGACGCGGATGACGCGCTCCTCGACCAGCCCCGAGCTCGCCTCCCGGGGGCGGTCGCGGCCCACCATCTCCCGGCGCACCGCCTCCTTGAGGCTCCCGTCGAGGAGCATGAGCCGGCGCCGGCTCCGTTCCTCGTCGATCACCTGGAGCGCTGGCAGCGGCTCGCGCCCGAGGGCCGCGCGTGAGAAGCCGGGGCAGTGCGGCTTCGCCAGGCACGCATCGCAAAGCGGCGGGTGGACGAACTGCGGCCGGCCGCCGCCGTCACGACCGAGGCGGAACAGGTGGGCCCAGCGCCCGCCGCGCGGAAAGACGCATGGCGGCGGCATCTCGTCATGGTCGAGCCACAGGTCCACGCCGGCCTCGCGGGCCGCCTGGTCCATCGCGAGGATCGCGTCGACGGCGGCCGGCAGCGCCAGGAGCTCCCCTGCGGCGGGCGCGTCGACCGGAACCCGGACGATCACGCCCCGGATCTGATCAGCTACGCCGGGGAGCGCCCCGAGGCCGGCGGCGAGCGCCGGGAGGAGCGGACCGGTCGAGCGGACGACCGCGGCCCCGAGCTCGACCCGGATCGTCGCCTCGAGCAAGGCCTGGATGCCAGCGATCGTGCGATCGAACCCGCCCGGATCGCGGGTCACACCGTCGAGCGCGGGCCCCCAGCCCGCGAGGTTGACCCGCGCGCGGGTCACGCCGGCCTGCCGTAGCTGCGCCGCGCGTTGCGCGCCGATAAGCGTGGCGTTCGTCTCGAGCGTGACGGCCGCGGCCCCGGTGTCGCGGGCGAACGCGATGAGGTCGACGAGGTCGCGCCGGAGCGTTGGTTCTCCGCCGGTCAGGATGATCTCGCGGCCGCCTTGTTGGATCGCGCGCTTGATCCGCGCGCGCACCGCTGCAGGCCGTGCCCAGACCGGACTGTCCGTGTGCTGCCGGGAGTTGCAGTAGACGCAGTTCTGGTTGCAGGTCAGGTTCGTGCTGATGCGCGCGCACTGCATGGGTTACCGCAGCACGCCAGTCGGCGCCGCAGCGAGAGGGTCCGCCCAGGTCCCGAGCGGGGTGAGCGCCGGGCGCGCCAGCAGTCGCACCCCGCCGCCCAGCGCCCGCCAGTTCGCGAGACCACGCCGCGTCTGTTCGTATGCCCCGCCGACGCCGGCGGCGGCGTCGTGGGCCGCGGCGTCGAGGCCCGGCGCCTTGATGACGACCTGAACCCCGCGCTGCCGCAGCCGCCGCGCGAACCCGGGATACGCGAGCATGCGGCCGTTCGTGACGAGCGTGACCTCGTCGAACCGCCGCGCGCGCAGGTGATCGAGCAGCGCCGTGAGATCGGGTCGGATCGTAGGCTCGCCGCCGACGAGGACGGCGCGCGAGTACCCGGCCGCGCCGGCCGTGTCGATCTCGGCCATGAGCCGGGCGGTCGTCCGGCTCGCGGACCAGGGCGCGAGGCTCCGGGCCGAGCAGTCGCCGCAGCGATTGTTGCAGCCCGCGCCGGTGAAGAGCACCAGGCGCAGCCCGCGCCGGTCGCGCAGCCGCGCGCGGACCTCGGCCTTGCTCGCGCAGTAGCCGTAGACGTCGTGGACCTCGTAGAGGTTGCCGATGTCGCGGGCGCCCGCGCGGCGCTGGAAGCTCTCCTTGAGCTGCGCCGCCCGCGCCCGCGCGACCTGCTCGCGCTCCTCCCACGTCGGGCCATCGATCTCGTCGAAGCTGTACGCCCCGAGGATGTGCCGCCGCTCCGGCTGGACAACCCAATCGCGCACCTTGATACCGTAGCTGCCCGGCTCGCGCAGGACCGCACTGTCGACCAAATAGAACGTCGAGATCGAGATGGTGTCGATCGTCTCCGCGTTCTGCTCGAGGAAGGCCGTCGTGGCGGCGAAGTCCTCGTCGGTCTCGCCGGGGAAGCCGACGATGACGTTCACGCGGTTCCAGATCCCCAGCTCGTGGCTGCGCCGGAGGATGCGGGCGGCGACGTCCGGCGTGTGCGCCTTGCGCATGCGGCGCAGGACCCGCGGCGACGCCGACTCGAGCCCGAAGGTGAGGCAGATGCACCCCGAGTCGCGCAGCAGCCCCAGCTGCTCCTCCGACGAGCGCACGAAGGTGGCCGAGTCCGACCACCGCAGGTCGAGCCGGCGCGACGTCAGGGCACTGGCGAACTCGCGCACGAACGCGGAGCTGACGTTGATGGTGTTGTTGAAGAAGGCAAAATCCCGCGCCCCAGTCGCCGTCGCGAGTGCGGCGAGCTCGTCGACGACCCGCCCGGGCGGCTTCACGCGCGCCTCGTGCTTGAGGGCGCGGCAGTAGCTGCACCCGAAGGGGCAGCCCTCGATGAAGTAGTACGGGAGCACCAGCTTGAAGCCCGGGTTGGGCGGCTGGTCGAGGTGCGCTGCCTGGCAGAGGTAGTCCCCCACCGCGAGGTCGGTGAGGTCGGGCGCCACCTGCTCGGCGACGTCGAAGCGCGGCGAGTCGTTGTGCGTGACGTCGCCGCCGTCGCGGTAGTACAGGCCGGGGACCTCCGCGCGAGCGCGGTCGCCCGCGAGCATCTCGAGATAGCCGAGGAGCGGGGCCTCGCCGCGGCTCGCGACGGTGGCGTCGATCGCGGGCGTCGTCCGGAGCGCGCCCGCGGCGTCGTTGTCGAGATCGCCGCCGACGATGATCGGCACCCGGGTGAGGCGCCCGAGGCGCGCCGCCAGCAGCTTCGCCCCGGCGGGCCGCTTCGCCGAGACCGCGATGGCGTCCGCCGCGGCGACCCCGACGCCCGCGAGCAGGGCGTCGAAGAGGGCATCGAGCCCCGGCGCTGCCGCGGTGCCCGCGCAGTACCCATCGATGACGGCTGGCGCGCACGCCTCGAGCCGGGCCATCTGGTCGCCATCACCCATCAGCCGGGCGTCGAGGTCGTGGCGTTCGACCTCGTAGCCGGCCCGCCGCAGCGCAGCCGTGAGCAGCAGGTTCGCCAGCGGGGGGAGGACGGCGCCGCGTGATCGCCGCGGGAGCTCCGGCGCGGTCAGGAAGAGCACGCGGCGGGGTGCGCTCATGACGGCGCCTGGGTCGCGCGCTCGCAGCGAACGAGCCACTGGTCGCTCCGGCCCGCCGCGACGGGGATGTGCGCGAGCACGCGGAAGCCGCACGGGACGATGACCTCGAGCGCCTCATGCGAGGTCACGTTACGGTAATGCTCCAGACCCGGCGGCGGGCATGGGGCCGGGGCCAGGGGCCAGAGCCGCACGAGCCCGAACGCGACGTTGTCGGCGACGATCAGCTCGCCCCCGGGCCGCAGGATGTGCGCGGCGACGCGCATGGCGGCCGCCGCGTCGGTGAGGTGGTTGAAGGCGCGCAGCAGCAGGACAACGTCGAAGCTCCCAGGCGCCGCGGCGAAGCCCTCGAGGGTGCCGTGCGCCGCCTCCGCCCACCCCGTCGCCGCGATCGCCGCGACCGCCCCGACGTCCGGGTCGAGCCCGAGGTACCGGACCGCGCGCGTCGCCACCAGCGGCGCCAGCAGGTCCGCGTAGCGCGCTGTCCCGCCGCACCCGGCATCGAGCACTCGCCCCCGCAGCGCCGACACGATGGCGCGCACCGGCGCGTCATCGCGGGTGAAGACGTCCTCGTCGGCCTCGGCGTAGCAGCCGCAGCAGGTGGGCCGCTCGGGACAGGTCACGCATGCCCTGACCGGCCGTAGCGGCCGCAGGTCCGCCGGGAAGTCGTCGGGGGCCGGCTTGCCGCTCACGTCGAGGTAGAGTTGCTGCAGCTCGTGCTTCGTCGCGGCGATCGCGTCGCCGGGGAAATCGCGCGTCGTCGTCACGCAGACCGAGATGCGGCCCGCGTCTTCGACGAGGAGCGCCCGGTCACGCGCACGGAGCAGCCCGCGGGAGCCGCCTGCCGGGCACCCGCCGTGCTCGGTCGGGGCGCCGAGCCCCAGGACACGCTCGTACGTGAAGGAGTTCGCGCACGGCCGCGGCGCCGCGGGCCGCAGCGCCGGTGCGGCCTCGTGCGCGAGGGCGACGGGGGGCACGCCCGGACAGCGCGCGCGCAGGGCACAGGAGCCACAGGCGGCGGCGAAGCGGCGCTCCTTCAGCACCGGCGGCGACCAACCCACGCCGGGGGCCGTAGCGACGACGACGAAGCCCTGCTCGGCAAGGTCCGTCGCCTCGGCCTCGAAGCCGGGCAGCAGGCAGAGCGGCACACCGGCGTGCGCCAGCCCCGGCCCGGCCGTGGTCGCCCGGGCCCGCGCGTAGTTGAGCGCGCCCTGGATCGCCGCCGCCGCCGCGGCCAGAGGCGGCGCGGCCGGGCTGGCGGGGTGGCCCAGCTCGAGCTGCCAGATGACGCGCCGCAGCGGCGCGACCAGGTTAACGACCTCGCGCAGGAAGCCGAGGTTCGCGCGGGTCACGGCGGTGGTGACCACGAGCCCGACGCCGCTGCGCGCCAGCCGCCGCACGGCCGCGAAGGTCTGCGCGAACGCGGGGGCGCGCGTGAGGCGGTCGTGGACGGCGGCAGGGCCGTGGAGCCCCACCCACACCGTCTCGAGCCCGCGGTCGACGAGGCGCTCGAGGAGGCCGCCAGCGGCGAGCAAGCGGCCGTTCGTCATCAGCCCGGTGCGCAGCCCGCGCGCCGCCGCGACCTCGGCCCACCGCTCGAGCTCTGGCGCCATGGTGGGCTCGCCGCCCGCGAAGACGACGCTCGTGCACCCGGTATCGGCAGCCTCGGCGAGCAGGCGCGAGACCTCCGCCGTGGACCAGCCGCCGCGCGGCCCCTGCGCGTTGCAGAACGTGCAGCCGTTGTTGCACCTGCCGCCGACCGCGAGGAGCGCCCTCATCATGCCCGGTGATCGTACCCGAGAGCGGCTGGCGAGCAAGCGTGCTAGCCTTTTGACGGGCTCGTGAGCATCGCGTTCGTCAACCCGCCGCTGCGCCTCCTCCGCGACTACATCGACTACCCGCATTTTGGCAACCTCGGGCTCCTGCAGGCCGCCGCCGTGGTGCGCGCCCGCGGCCACGCGATCGTCGTGCGGGATGCGTTCGCCCAGTCGGATTCCCGTCTCCGCGTCGACGGCGAGGGCGCATCGGTGATGGGTGGGGCCATCGACGCGCTCATCGCCCCTCGAGCGAATCGGTGACGCGGAGATCCGGCCGGTCCGGTGATAGCCGGGGCCGGCGACCGCGCGCGTGCTACGATTGAGCCCCTCGATGGCGCGGCCGCACCAGACGCCCGGCAAGGTGACGCAGTTCACGGACGCGCTGCGGTCGGCAGGAGCGCCCGAGCGGTACCAGCCGCCCGCGGCCGTATACGGCGGCGGCATGCGGGGGCTGGAGGTGAGCCTCGGGCTCGCGTGCCAGGCCCGCTGCCTCTTCTGCATGTCGGGCGACCCGACGGCCCCGGAGAAGCGGTTTCCGCCGCTCGAGTCGGTGCGCGCCGAGCTCGACCGCGGGCGGGCGGCGGGCTGCGAGGCGGTCGGGCTGCTCGGCGGTGAGCCCACGCTCTACCCGTTCCTCGGGGACGCCATCGCGCACGCGCGCGCGGTCGGCTACACGCGGGTCGCGATCGCCACCAACGCGCTGCGGCTGGCGGACGACGCGCTCGCCCGGCGACTCGCCGAGGCCGGCCTCACCCGCTGCACCATCTCGCTGCACAGCCATCGCGCCAACCTCGAGGATCGCCTCACCGGCGTCGCGGGTGCGTTCGAGCTCAAGACCCAGGCGGTGCGGAACCTCGTCGCGCTGCGGCGCGAGGGGCTGCTCGCCGACAACGTCTCGATCAATGCCCTGCTGCTCCGGGACACGTACCGCCACCTGCCGGAGATGATCCGCGCCTTCCGCAGGCTCGGCGTCGACGACGTCCGCCTCAATGCCGCTCGGGTCGACGGAAGGGCGGTGGACGATCCCTCGCTGGTCCCGCCATACCGGGAGCTCACGCCCGCGCTGCTGGGCGTCGTCGAGGAGAACGAGCGCCGGTGGCACCAATCGCTCTCGTTCGGCGACCTCCCGCCCTGCGCCCTGCCGTGGCCGCTGCGGGCCAACGAGGCTCTGCGCCGCGCCTACGTCGGGGAGCACCGCGACCTCGTCACCGACGTGTCGCTGTACTCGGCGAGCACCCAGGAGACGCCCGGGCCGGCTCGGTTCAACTATCAGGACCTCAAGCTGAACGACCTCAAGGTGCACCTGCCGCGGTGCGCGCCGTGCCGGCTCCGCGGCGTGTGCGAAGGCGTCTGGCGCAGCTACCTCGAGCTCCACGGCGACGGCGACATCCGCCCGGTGCGCGGCTAACCTCAGCGAGCGCGCGGGCGGAGCGCGGCGCATCCCCGGCGCGCGACGATCTCCTCGAACACGCCCGGGCAGGCCGGCCGCACGCTGCAGGCGGTGCACGGCGCGGCGTGCACGCGCTCCTGGCCCGGCGGACGCGGCGCGCCCTCCCGGCCGATCTGGTTCGCGATCACCTTGTCGATGCGCCGCCCCACCGGCACCTCCGCGCCGACCACGCAGGGCGGCACGTCCACGACCGACAGGGTGAGGCGGTGCTCGCGCGCCGCTGCGGCGGCGGCTGCGAGACGCGGCGCCAGGTCCTCGAGCCGCGGCACGACCTCGTCGAAATTGCGCTGGGCATTTCCCGACGGCAGCGGGAAGTACAGGTTCCAGCGCGTCACGCCGGCGCCCGCGATGAGGGCGGCGAGTCGCGGCAGCAATGGGAGGTTCGCCGGCGTCAGGACCGAGTTGATCGCCGGCGCTGCGCCGAGCGCCGCGAGCGTCTCGAGCGCCTGCAGCTTGCGTCCGAAGGAGCGGGGGTTGGCCGTGAGCCGAGCCTCGGTCGCGTCGTCCGGTGCGTGCAGCGACAGGGTCACGCGCGTGATCCCGGCGTCGAGGTAGCCGCGCGCGACCTCGCGCCGCGCGAGCCGGTGGCCGTTGGTGACCAGGTGCACCGTCGTGTACCCGACGCGACGCGCCTCCGCGACGATCTCCGGCAGGCGGCGGTCGAGCGTAGGCTCCATCGCGCTCAGCTCGAGGCAGTTGGTCCCGGCCCGGCGGCCCTCCACGACCCGCGCGAGGATCGCATCGAGCGGCACCTGGGCGATCCCGGTGGGACGGTTGGTGCAGAACCGGCACTGGTTGTCGCACGCCGGAAAGACGGCGAGGTCGAGGGGCGGCGCCTCGACCGCGGCGTTTGTCGCGACGCCGGTGGCGAACGCCTCCGGCCCGAGGGCCGTGTGATCCACCGCCGCGAGGCGGGCCACCAGGACCTGGACGACGGCGCGCGCCTGCGGGGGCAGATCAGGACCGTCGTAGCGCACCTCGAAGCTCGCCGTACGGGCGAAGGACGCGCCGCCGCCGCGGGGCGCGAGCCACAGCTGCACCGGCGCCGTCTCACCGCCGACCCGGATGCGCAGGCCGATCACCGCGGCGTCGATCGCCGACACGATCCGCGCGCCGAGCGCCACCTCGCGACCGCGGCGGAGCGGCCCGAGGGCCGCCTCCAGGCGCGCGAACGCGGCGCTGCGCCCGGGGCTCGCCATGGTCCTAGCGCCGGGCGGCCTCGACCGTGCGGGCGAGGACGTGGTTCGCGAACCGGTCCGCGAGGCCCGCAGGCGCCCGCCCGATCGGCGTCAGCGTCACGCTGTAGACCGCACCGTCGCGCACCAGCTCGACCACGGCGAGGCCGGCGAACTCGGCCGCGGCCGCGGTGATCGCCTGCCGCGCGTAGAGGCGGTGATCGAACACCAGCGTGACCGCCCCGGCCGTCATCGCGACTCCTCGTCCGGCTCCGGGGCGCCGGGCGGCATCGGTTCGGCGGCCGGCATCGGTTCGGCGGCCGGCGCCGGTTCGGCGGCCGGCGCCGGCGCCGTGCCGGCCGGATCGAGCCCGGGGGCGGCCGCGCCCGCGCCGTACCGCTCCTCCCACGGCACCGCGATCCCGAGCGGGTCCTCGAGGTAGTCGTCGCCGTCGTCGAGCACGCCCTCGCCCACCTGCGCGCCGATGAGCGCCCGGCCGACGATGAGCTCCCGCAGGCGCCGGTTCCGCCGCCCCACTACCCGACGCTGCCGCTGATTGAGCGCCTCGTCCTCGAACGCACCGGCGAGATCCTCGCCGGATCCGCCGTCAAACGGGCGCAGGCGGACAGCGAGGCGTCCCTCCGCGTCGAGCTGCAGGTACACGTAGGCCCGCTCGACGAAGAGGTACGCCGCCGCGAGCAGCGCGTCCTTCGGGTACAGGGTCAGGTCGTACGACAGCCACACCTCGCCGCGCACGGGGCGCGCCTGCGCCCCGACGGGGCCCACCGCCGATCGGCGCGCCACGCTAGCCCCCCTCGGCGGCGGCGCTCAGCGAGCGGTTCACGGTCCACCGTCGCAGGATCGCTTCGACCCGCCCGTCCGTGTCGGCGGCGAGCCGCCGGAACAGGTGGTCCATGATCCCCATGCTGATGCGGCAGCGCTCATTCGTGGGCATCCGGCCGAAGAGGTCGCCCTGCGCGACGTAGTTGTACACGGGGCACACCCCGCAGTACGGCTTGTAGGCGCACGCGTCGCACTGCGGGCTGCTCTCGAGCAGCGACGCGACTGCGAGCGACTTGACGGTCTCGCCGAGGATCAGGTCCTCGTAGGTGCTCTCGTCTGCGCGTCCGAGGCAGAAGAGGTCGTCACCCATCTCGCCCACCATGCGTCCCTCGTCGCACGAGAAGACGCGACCATCGTAGTTGTACGCCACCTGCCCCAGGCCGGCGCCGCACGGGGAGCGGTAGTCCATGTAGTTGGGGTCGTCCGGGGTCAGGATCTTCGTCAGGAAGATGGCGGCCGCCTTCTCGACGAGCTGCACCCCGCGCAGGTTCGCATCGATGATGGCGTCGAGGGTGTCGCGGTAGAACGCCAGAAACTCATCGCCGGTGTAGCCGACCCGGTCCCACGACGCGCGGGCGAAGCCGAACGGGTCGAGCGGCCGCAGGTGGATCGCCTTGAGCCCCTGCCGGACGTACTCGTCGACCACCTCGCGGCCACGCGCCAGCGTCGCGCGCGTCACCGTGAGCAGCGCGCCCACCCGCGCGACCTCGGGGTCGAAGCCGCGGCTGACGTACTCCTGGTGAATGCGCCCCATCCAGCGCACGACGCTCGCGTGGGACGACCCGGTGCTCCACGGGCGGTTCGCGTCGTGCAGGTCGGACGGTCCGTCGAGCGACGTGCAGATCATGACCCGCCGGTCGAAGAGCCAGGCCAGCTTTTCCTCGTCCATCAGCGTGAGGTTCGTCACGACCGTGAACGCGAGGTCGCGCGCCGGCAGCAGCCGCGCGCTGGCCTCCTCGACAATGAGGCGCAACCGATCCCAGGCGAGCAGGGGCTCGCCGCCCTGGAACTCGACGTGCACCGACGGCGACGGGCTCTGGGCGATGATGTCCACCACCCGCCGAGCCGCCGCATCGCCCATGTCGACGTCGGGCGCGTTCGGGCCGAGCTTGCTCGAGTGGCAGTAGGCGCAGTTCTGATTGCACCGCAGCGTGAGCGCGACGATGTGCAGGCTGGGTCCCACCCGCAGGTGGCGCGTACGCACGCGGTAGGCCTGGATAAGCTCCTCGCGGTCACCGTCGAGGCTCAGGTGCTTGGGCACGAGGGCCGCGGCGACCTCGGGCGCGACCGCGCCGCGGAGGTAGGCCTCGAAGTCGCTCGCGCAGAAGACATGAGAGGGGCCCGCGTCACTCGTGACCACGACGAGGTCGGTCCCCGGGAGCCGCCGGTAGCGAAAGGGTGGCAAGCCCGCGGCGAGCTTGAGGGCGGCCGACCGGCGCTTCACTTCCCGCCCTCATCGGCCCCGGGCACGTCCTCGTCCGCCGGGGGCGCCTCGTCGGGCCGCGTCGCCGCCGTGGGTTGGGCCGCTTCCGGCGGCGTCCCGTAGCGGACCTCCCAGGGCACCGCGATCTCGGCCGGATCGAACTCATACGGCTCCGCGGCCGCCTCGAGGTCCGCCGCGAAGAGCGCGCGGCCGACCACCTCCTCGCGGACGACCAGGTGTTGCTGCATCAGGGCGAGCCGCACCCTCTGGTCGGCCAGCTCCGCCGAGAACACGACCGCGAGGTCGAGGCCGAGAGCGCCGGCCCGCGGGCGCAAGCTCACCTCGACGCCTCCGGCCGCGCGCTCGAGGTGCACGTGGGCGCGATCGATGAGCTGATACGCGGCGACGAAGCAGGCCTCGACCATACCGCGCCCGCCTTTCACCTTCACGACGACAGAAGCCTCACGATCGGCCGCGCCGCGTCGCGGGCGGCCGCCTCCTCTCGGCGGCATCGGTGGAAAGCTACGCGATGGTTCGGTGGTTGTCAAACCTCGCACCACCGCGCGTCCACCCCGCCGGGCAACGCGGGCAACCACGCGGGCAACCTGGGAGATTGACCGGCGGCAGCGGCGCTGCCATCATCCCCGCCATGGCCGGACGCAGCACGATCCCAGGGCTGCAATCGCTCACCCTGCTCCTCCTGCTCGCGTCAGCGCCGGCCTCGGCGGGGGAGGTGGCGTGGGCCATTCCCGCGGACCAGGGTCCGGCGGTGTTCGCGCTGCTGCCGGCCGAAGGTGAGTTGCTGCCCCCCACCAGCGCCCGCATCCGCGACGTCGAGATCCGCCGCAGCGACGTGCAGGTGTGCGCGGCCCCCGCGGGGGGCGCCGCGCAGTGCGTCACTCTCGTCCACCCCTCGGCCGCCGGTCCCGGCGACGCGCGCACCCGCTTCTTCGCCGTGCGCAAGCCCGATGCCCGCGCCGGCGCCGAGCTCGCGCGGGCCGTCGCCGCCTCGGTGGCCGCGCGCGAGAGGGAGGATCCGTGGCGGCGTACCGCCATCCCGCTTGGCCAGCAGCGGAACGCAAAGCGGGGTGAGCTCTGGCTGCTCATCGGCGTGCCGCTGGCCGGGCTCGCGGTGCTGCTGCTCGGGGCGTGGACCCTGCGCCGTCGCCTGGCCGCCCGTCGCGCCCGGCCTGCAGCGCCGCCCTCGAACCCGGGCGACCCAGCGTAGCGTCCGCCCGGCCCGGGTTGACGAAGCCGGCCCGGAACAGGCGAGGAACAGCGAGCGACGCCGCCGCACGAAACCGAGGAGCTGACCGGCATCAGGACCAAGCGCGTCAGCCATCTCGTCGAGGGCATGGTAGATTCCCGGCTCGATGATGATAGCATGCCACCACGCTGACGCCGGCCGCGACGGCGCGGGCGCGGGCGCGGGCGGGCGCGGCCATCGTCGCACCGTGGCGCGGTGGCCGCTTACCTGGCTGGCGGCCTCGACCATGGTGCTCGCCGCCGCCGCCGGGTCCG
The DNA here is from genome assembly GCA_036504295.1 of Polyangia bacterium. GTDB lineage: Bacteria > Myxococcota_A > Polyangia > JACRCY01 > JACRCY01 > DASXVK01. The sequence continues at coordinate 17,497 of DASXVK010000530.1, read as the reverse complement.
CCGAGCCGGCAGCACTGGTTATCCCCGCCCGCGAGACGGCGACGGTGTTGAAGCTCTTGCCCGCCGAGGGTGAGTCGCTCGCTCCGGCGCGGTGCCGCCTCACCGACGTGCAGATCCGCACGGACGAGGTCGAGGTGCGGTTCGCCTGTCCCACCGCGACGGCCGCCTCGGTCGTGCTCGTCCATCCCGGTCGCGGCGCGGACGGTGATCGGCGGACCCGGTTCTTCGCCCTCCGGGACTCCGCGCCCCCGCAGCCGCGACTCGGCGCCGCCCTCGCCGCCTTCATCGCAGCGCGCGAGCAGCGCCACGGGGGGGGCCGCTCGCCTTGGGCCGCGCGCGACACGGCTACGCCGGCGAGCCATCCCGCGTCGAGTCCCGCGGCCACCTTCGCTGCGTCCGCCCCCGCGCAGGGCGCAGGCTGGGGCGCGGGGCTCATCGGGGTGGCCGGGCTAGTCGCGGGCGGGGTGCTGGCCGGCGCCTGGGTGCGCCGCCGGGCGTCACGGGACGCGAACGCGCCCGTCCAGGCATCCCAGCCCGGCCGCTGGCTGCTCCTGGCCGTGCTGGGGTTCGCGGCCGGGCTGCTCGTGTGCGAGCTCACCGCGCGCATCGGATACCGGCGCCTCGCCGGTGGCCGTTCCCTGGCGTGCGACACGCACCGCTGCCGCCTGGTGCTGCTCGGCGAGATCAAGTCGCCGATGAGTCCCCTCTCGGTGCGCTCCTATCCCGACGGCGTCGATTACTGGCTGGATGCGCGCGCCGACGAGGACGGCCGGGGCGGCAACGCCGCCGCGGCGCCACGGCGCGCGCCTGGACGGCGGCGGGTCGCTTTCGTCGGCGACTCGGTGACCTTTGGCAATGGCGTGCCGACGGAGCGAACCTTCGTCCGCCGCGTGGCGGCCGCCCTGGGTGACGGCGTCGAGGTCTGGAATCTCGCGGTCCCCGGGCACGACCTCGATCAACACCGGATCACCGTGGCGGAGAGAGCGGCGCCACTGCAGCCCGACGCCATCGTTGTCTGCCTCTGGCTCGATGACGTGGGCCGCAAGGGCATGGGGCCCCTCGGGGCCTACCGGCGTTGGCGGGACCATCGCCTCGTGCCCAAGGATCCGCTCCTGGTGCGAACCGCCTGGGGGCGCGCGATCACGCGGCGGTCAAGGTTCGCGGAGCTCGTCGTGCTGCGCAGCCTGGCACGAGCCGAGTGGGTGGACCAGTCCGAGCACGATCCCGCGGAGCGCCAGCGCGCTCTCGGCTCGCTGCGATCGATTGCGGCCAGCGCCGATGCCGCGCACGCGCGCCTCGTGGTCGTCCTGATGGCACCACTCCAGCAGCCTCAGTTCGAAGACCGCAGCCCGCGCAGCCGTACTGCGGGGTTGCGCGCCCTCGCCGCCGAGGGGCTGGGGCCCGGGGTGCCGATCCTCGACGCTCGCGACCTTCTCGGTCCGCTGCGAGTCGAGGAGATCCGCCTCGACCCGTGTTGTCATCTCAACTCAGAGGGGCACCGCCGCCTCGGGGAGGCGCTGACCGACGAGCTGCGGCGGCTGCGGGCGCTCGAGCGGGCGCCGGCCGCGCGATAGCGCCCGCGCCCGCTTTTCGCGCCACCATCAGGCGATGCGGTCGCCGGCAGCGTCACCCAGGTCGACATCGTCACCCGCAAGGGACCGCACCCCAACTGGGGGCCGGCGCAGCCGTCGGAACGACCGCCCGCGATCGCACCCGCGCTCCCGCGGCCCGCTGGTCAACCGGCCAGGCGGGTGCTACCTATTCAGGCTCGTGCGGGTCGCGTTCCTCAACCCACCGCTGCGCCTGTCCCGGGACTTCATCGACTACCCGTACTTCGCGAACCTCGGGCTGCTGCAGGCGGCGGCGGTGTGCCGGGAGCGGGGCTTCGACGTCACGGTCGTGGACGCGTTCGCCCGTCCCGACAGCGACCTCGTCGAGCGCGCCGACGGGGACCTGCTGCTGGGAGGCGCGCCCGCGCCGCTCGCGGCGGCGGTCGCCGACGCGCGCCCCGACGCGGTGGTCGTTGGGCACGGCCCGTTCGTCCACCCGGCGAGCGTGGGCGCCGCCTACCTCGACGAGGTCGTGGCGCTGCTGCGGCGCCGGCTCGGCGCGTGCCCGCTCGTGCTCGCCGAGTGCCACGTCGGGGGCATGCACTACCGCGAGATCGACGCCGAGGCGGTCCTCGCGCGCAGCGGCGCGGATCACCTCTGCCGCTACGAGGCGGAGACCGCCCTCCCCGCCCTCCTCCAGGCGCTCGCGGACGGCGGGCCGGCGCCGCGGATCGTGCGCGGGGCGGCCGACGTCGACCTGGAGCCCCTGCCCCCGCCCGCGTTCGACTGCCTCGACCTCGCCGCGTACGACCGCTTCCTCGAGCGCTGCTTCGGCAACGGGCTGCGGGTGCCGCTCTTCGCCCTCGCCGGGCGCGCCCTCCCCGTGCTCCTCGGCCGCGGCTGCGTCTACCGCTGCCTCTTCTGCACCAGCAACCCCGGGCTGCGGCCGGGGGAGCCCCGGCGGCACCGCCAGGTGTCGGCGCCGCGCGCGGAGGCGCTCGTGCGCCACCTCGCGGGGCCGCTCGGCGCCCGGACCATCGTCATCCTGGACGAGATGGCGAACCTCGACGCCGCGGCCTTCGGCGCGATCCTCCGGACCGCCCGCGATCTGGGCGTCCGCGTCGAGCTGCCGAACGGCCTCCGGGCGGACCGGCTCACGCGGACGGATCTCGAGTCGCTGCGCGGCCGCACGACGCAGGTGTCGATCTCCGCCGAGAGCGGGAGCCAGCGCGTCGTCGACGACGTGATCGGCAAGCACCAGGATCTCGCCGCCGTCCGGCGCGTGGCCCGCGACTGCCAGGAGCTCGGGGTGCCGCTGCTCGTGCACTTCCTCGTCGGTCTGCCCGGCGAGCGCCGCGACGAGGTGCTCGAGACCCTGCGGTTCGCCCGCGAGCTGCGCGAGAGCTTCGGCGCGCAGCCCGCGCTCCAGTACGCCACGCCGCTCGAGGGGAGCCCGCTGTGGGAGCTCACGCGCGGCGCCGGGAGCGCGCCCGAGCCGTCGCCGGCCGCCGATCCGGCCGCCCAGCTCCAGGTCCGCCCGACCCTCGCGGGCACCGCGGCGACGCCGGCCGAGCTCGCCGCGGCCAAGCTGCTCTTCGAGGCGCGCCTCGCCGCCGACGGGGCCGAGAAGCTGATCCTGAACCTCTCGTACCGGTGCAACAACTCGTGTCTCTTCTGCGCCGTCGGGGACCGCGGCGCGGCCGGCGGCACGCTCGAGCGTCACCGCGCGGCGCTCGAGGAGCACCGCCGCCGCGGCGTCCGTCTCGTCGACCTCGACGGCGGCGAACCGACGCTCGTCCCGCACCTGCTGCCGCTCATCCGCCACGCGCGCCGCCTCGGCTACGATCGCGTGAGCGTCACGACGAACGGCCGGCGCCTGGCCTACGAGCCCTTCGCGCGGAAGCTGGTGTGCTCGGGCATCACCGACCTGCTCGTGTCGCTGCACGGCCCGCGCGCCGAGGTGCACGACCCGCTCACCCGGTGCGCGGGCTCGTTCGCGCAGACCATGGCCGGCCTCGAGCACGCCGTCCGGCTCGGCGCGGGCCGGGTCGACCTGGCGGTGAACACGACGCTCACGACGCACAACGTCGCCCACTTGCCCGAGCTCGCGGCGGTGATCCGGCGGCTCGGCGTCCGCACGCTGAACGTCCAGTTCGTCACCCCGTTCGGGCGCGCGCGGGCCGCCATCGTCCCGGACCCGGCGGCCGCCGCCGCCACGGTGCGCCAGGTCATCGACGAGCACGGCGACGCCCTGCGAGTCCAGGTCATCAACCTCCCGTTCTGCTACCTGCCCGGCTACGAGCGGCACCTCGCCCCCGACCTCGGCAAGCGCCAGCGCACGATGGCGTTCGTGTCCGCCGAGGAGGTGAACCTCTCCGACTACCTCGGCGCGACCCGCGAGCGCCGGCCGCCGTGCGCGAGCTGCCTGCTCTCCGTCGCCTGCGACGGGTTCTTCAGCTTCGCCACGGCGCCGCTCGCGCCGCTCCGGCCGGAGCGCGAGCCGCCGCAGGCGCCGCGCGCGCGCCCGCCCGCGCCGGCGGTGCGCCTCATCGACGTCATCCTCGGCTACCGCTGCAACTCGCAGTGCGCCTTCTGCTCGATCGACGACGAGCTCCGGGGGGCGAGCTCGACGGCGCCCGCGATCGAGCGGCAGATCCGCGACGCCGTGGCGCACCGGCCGACCGCCATCCGCTTCGGCGGCGGCGAGCCCACGCTCTGGGCCGAGCTGCCCGACCTCGTCGGTCTCGCCCGCCGCCTCGGGTTCGTCGAGATCGCGGTGCAGACGAACGGCTACCTCCTCGCCGAGGACGACCTCGCCGCGCGCCTCGTCGACGCGGGGCTGAACAAGCTGAACCTCTCGCTGCGCGGCGCCGACGCCGGCGCCCACGACGCCCTCACCCGCACCCCGGGCTCGTTCGACCGCGTGCTCCGCGGCCTCGCCGCCGTACGGGCGCGGTCGCCCGGCCTGCACGTCGAGGGCGACGTCATCGTCACGCGCCAGACCCTGCCGGCGCTCGGGGACATCGTCCGCGAGTTCGGCCCGCGCGGGGTCCGCAAGCTCAACTTCTGGTACGTCGCCATGGAGGGGCGGGTGCGGGGCCGGGAGGACGAGCTGGTGCCGCGGCTGGCCGAGGTCACCGGTCCGCTGCAGGGCGCCCTCGACGCGGCCGACCGCCTCGGGCTGCAGGCCTCGCAGTGCTACTACGTCCCCTACTGCTTCCTCCCGGGGCGCGCGGACCGGGTGTGGGATCCCGCGGGCGAGAGCTGCCTCGTCATCACCCCGCGCGCGACCTTCCGTCTCGAGCTCGGCGCCATCGATCTCGGCGTCAAGACCGCGCGGTGCCGTGGCTGCCGCTTCGAGCCCCGCTGCTGCGGCGTGCGGCCCGGGTACGTCGACCGGTTCGGCGACGGCGAGATCGTGCCGGTGCGCTGACCTCGCCGGCTCCGGCGTTGACGACCAGCGGCTCGCACTCAACTACTACCTCATGCGCATCTCGAGGCTCCTGGCCGGGCTCTTGCTGTCGATCACCACCCCGACCGCCGCGCGCGCGGCGGAGCTCGTCATCCCCACGGACAAGGCGCCGCTCGTCTTCGCCGCCCTGCCCGCGCAGGACGCCCCGTTGCCGGGCACGGGTTACCGCCTCGCGGACGCGGAGATCCGGTTCGATCACGTGGACGTCTGCTTCGCCGCCCAGGGCGGCGACCGACGCTGCGTCGCGCTCGTCCACCCGAGCCGGGGCGGCGCCCCACGGACGCGCTACTTCGCCGTCGTCCCGCGCAGCCCCGCGGACGCCGAGCTCGCGCGCGTCGTGGCGGGCTATGTCACGGGGCACGAGCAGGCCTCGCCCTGGGCGCCGCCCGCCGCCGGGCCGCCCTGAGGACGTTCCGGCCGCGCCACCCGCTCAGTACGGCCGCCGCGGATCGTGATCCGCGAGCTCGGGCGGCTCCCAGCAGGTCTCGGCCGCGCGGGCGCGCCGCCGCCGCCGCCCGAGGAGCCCGGCGGGCACGAACCCGAGCGCGAACACGAGGACGAGCAGCGGCGTCACGGCGACGTGCGCGACGAGGCGCAGCACGGCGCCCAGCCCGGTCTCCAGCCGGCGCGTCAGCGCCGGCGCGAGGAGGTGCCCGGCCGCGACGGTGAGCCCGACGCCGAGCGCGACCCCGCCGGCGACCCGGGCGCGCAGGACAAGGCCCAGCACCAGGAACGCCGCCACCGCCCCGGCGGCCGCGAGCGACGCCCGGCGCGTCGCCGGCGGCGCCACCGGACGCGGCGCGGGCGGCGGCGCCGGACGGTCCGGGGCGCGCCGCGCGACGTAGCCGCCGATGACGAGCCGGTCGATGTCGGTGGCCAGGAAGCACGCCACCGCGTCGCGCGGCGTGCAGACGATCGGCTCGTCCTTGCGGTTGAACGAGGTGTTCAGGAGCGCCGGGCACCCGGTGGCCGCCGCGAAGCGCTCGAGCAGCTCCTCGAGCAGCGGGTTGGCGCCGGCGGCGAGGGTCTGCACCCGGGCGCTGCCGTCCACGTGCGTCACGGCCGGCAGCGGCGATCCGGTGGCGGCGATCCCGGGGCTGCGGCCGAGGTGCGCGGCGGGCTCGGCCAGCGGGCGGGCGTTCTTCACCGCGCCGGTGAGCAGCATGTACGGCGACGCCGGCGCCGGCAGCGTGAACCAGTCGGCGGCGCGGCGCTCGAGGACGACGGGCGCGAAGGGGCGGAAGGACTCCCGGAACTTCACCCGCAGGTTGACGCGCGACTGCATGCCCGGGTCGCGGGGATCCGCGAGGATCGAGCGGTTCCCGAGCGCGCGGGGGCCGTACTCCATCCGCCCCTGGAACCAGCCCACGACCTCGCCGGCCGCGAGCGCCGCCGCGGTGTCGCCGACGAGCTCCGCGCGGCCGGGGCGCGTGAAGTCGAGGCCCGCGGCGACGAGCGCCTCCTCGACCTCGTCGTCGCGGAACTCCGGCCCGAGCAGGGAGCCGTGCTGCGCGTCGTGGTCCCGCGCGGTGCGCCCGGGCCGCGCCTGCCGGAACCACAGCGCGTAGGCGGCGCCCAGCGCGCCGCCCGCGTCGCCCGCCGCCGGCTGGATCCAGAGCTCGTCGGCGATCCGCTCGCGCGCGAGCCGGCCGTTCGCGACGCAGTTGAGGGCGACCCCGCCCGCCAGGCACAGCGCCCGGGAGCCGGTGCGCGCGCGGGCGGTCCGCGCCTGGCGCAGCAGCACCTCTTCGGTGACGGCCTGGATCGAGCGCGCGAGGTCGGCTTCGCGGCGGCCGGGCGGCGTCCCCGGGCGACAGGGCGGCCCGCCGAAGAGCCGGTGGAACGCGGCCGTGGTCATCGCCTCGCGCGAGCGATACGCGAAGTGCTCCGGATTGAGCCGATAGGATCCGTCGGCCTTGAGCTCGAGGAGATGGTCGAGGATGCGGGACACGTGGCGCGGCTCGCCGTACGGGGCGAGGCCCATCAGCTTGTACTCGCCGTCGTTGACCCGGAACCCGCAGTAGGCGGTGAAGGCCGAGTAGAGCAGGCCGATCGAGTCGGGGTAGCGGATCTCGAGCAGGGGCGCGAGGCCGCTCCCGCGGGCATGCCACAGCCCGTTCGTGGTCCACTCACCGACGCCGTCGATGGTCAGGACCGCGGCCTCGTCGAACGGCGACGGGCCGAAGGCGGCGGCCGCGTGCGACTCGTGGTGCTGCAGGAAGCAGACGGGCACGTCGGTGTCGAGGGCGGCCTGGAGCTCGGCCCGCACCCACAGCCGCGCGCCCAGCCAGCGCGGCACGGCCGTGACGAAGCGGCCGAGCCCCCGCGGCGCCTCCGCGAGGAAGCCGGCGACGAGGCGGTCGAACTTGTGGAACGGCTTCTCGTAGTAGGCGATCGCGTCGAGCTCGTCCGCGGAGAGGCCGCCCTGACCGAGGCAGAACCGGGCCGCCGCGAGCGGCAGCGCGCGGTCGTGCTTCACCCGGCTGAACCGCTCCTCCTGCGCCGCCGCGACCACCTCGCCGTCGACGAGCAGCGCCGCGGCGGAGTCGTGGTAGTGAGCCGAGATGCCGAGGATCCGCATGGCTCAGAAGAGCGGGTACACGTACGGCGCGACCGCCGCCGTCTGGGCGAGGACCAGGACGAGCGCGACCGCGAGCAGCAGCCCGACGAGGAGGGCGAGGAAGAGCGAGCGGCGGCGCCGCACGAAGCCGAGGAGCTCACCGGCATCGCGGAGGATCAGACGCAGGCGAGTCAGCGCTCTCGTCGGGGGCATGGTAGATTCTCGGCTCGGTGATGTTAGCATGCCAGCACGCGGGCGACAGCCGCGACGGTGCGGGCGGGTGCGGCCGTCGCGCGGCCCGCGCGGGGGCGCCGGGGCGGGGCTGGCTGGCCGCGGCGACGCTCGTCCTCGCCGCCTCCGCCGGGTCCGCGGCGCCGGAAGCGCTGGTCATCCCCGCGGCTGAGACCGCGACGGTGGCGCGGCTCCTGCCCGCCGAGGGTGAGGCGCTCCCGCCGACGCGGTTCCGGCTCACGGCGGTGCAGATCCGGGTGGACGAGGTCGCCGTCACGTTCGCCGGTCCGGCGGCGACCGCCACCGTCGTGCTCGTCCACCCGAGCCGCGGCGCCGCGGGCGAGCCCCGGACCCGGTTCTTCGCCGTGCGGGACGCCGCGCCGGCGCAGCCGGGGCTCGGCGCCGCCCTGGCCGCCTTCATCACGGCGTGCGAGGCGCGCCCCGGCGGCGACCGCTCGCCGTGGGCCGCCCCGGGGTCCTCGGGGCCGGCGAGCGGCCCGGCGGCGACCGCCGGCGGCCCGGAGCGGCGCGGCGCCGGCGGACCGGAGGTGCGCGGCGCCGGGGGGCTCGTGGCCCTCGGGGCCCTCGTCGTGATCGCGGGCGGGCTGCTGGTCATGGCCTGGCGGCGCCGCCTGGCGGCGCCGGCCGCGAGCCGGAGGGGCCTCCAGCCCGGCCGCTGGCTGCTCGTGGCGCTGCTCGGGTTCGCCGCCGGCCTGCTCCTCTGCGAGCTCGGGGCGCGCCTCGTCTACCGGCGCGTCGCCGGTGATCGCGCCCTGGTGTGCGACGCGCACCGCTGCCGCCTCGTGGTCCTCGGCGAGCTCGATCCGCGGATCCGCGCGTACTCGATGCGGTCCTACCCGGACGGCGTCGACTACTGGCTGGACCCGCACGCCGACGAGGACGGCCGGGGCGGCAACGCCGCCGCGGCGCCGGGGCCGGTCCCCGGGCGCCGGCGCATGGTCTTCGTCGGCGACTCGGTGACCTTCGGCTCCGGGGTGCCGCGTGCGGGGACCTTCGCCCGCTGGCTGGCGGCGGCCCTGGGTGACGGCGTCGAGGTGTGGAACCTCGCGGTCCCGGGCCACGACCTCGATCAGCACCGGATCACGGTGGCCGAGCGGGCGGCGGCGCTGCGGCCCGACGTGATCGTGCTCTGTCTCTGGATCGACGACGTGGGCCGCAAGGGCGTGGGGCCCCTCGGGGCCTACCGGCGGTGGCGCGACCACCGCCTCGCGCCCGCGGATCCGGTCCTCGTGCGGACCGCCTGGGGGCGCGCCATCACGCGGCGGTCGCGGCTGGCGCAGCTGCTGGTCCTGCGCAGCCTCGCCCGCGCCGCCTGGGTGGACGTGGCCGAGCACGATGACCAGGAGCGCCAGCGGGCGCTGGCGTCGCTGCGCGCGATCGCGGCCGACGCCGACGCCGCGCACGCGCGGCTCGTCGTCCTCCTGGCGGCGCCGCTCGATCGCCGCAACTTCGACGACCGCGGCCCGCGCGGCCACGTGACGTGGCTGCGCGGGATCGCCGCCGAGGGGGTGGGGCCCGCGGTGCCGATCCTCGACGCGCGCGACCTCCTCGGCCCGGTGCCGCTCGAGGAGATCCGCCTCGACGCCTGCTGTCACCTCAACTCCGAGGGCCACCGCCGGCTGGGAGAGGCGCTGGCCGGCCGGCTGCGCCGGCTCGGGGTGCTCGACGGGGAGCGAGGGGCGCCGGACCGCCCGTGACGGCGCGATGGTGCCGCCCGCCCGCGTTCGCGGTACCATGACGGGATGCGGTCGCCGGTGCTCGCGTGCCTGCTCGGGCTCCTCGCCGCCTGTGATCGCCCGCCGGCCGGGCCGCGGACGCTCGCCGCGCCCGCGCCCGCCGCCGCGCCCGCGCCCGCCGCCGCGTCCCCGCCGGTGTCCGCGCCCGCGCCGCCGCCCCCGCCCGCGCCCGCGTCCGCCCCCGCCCGCATGATCGTCCACCTGGTCCCGATCGGCGACGTCCCGCCGGCGATGCTCGAGGTCGCGGCGCAGGGGCTGCGGGCCCGCATCCCCGTCGAGCCCATGGTCGCCGCCGCGCAGCCGCTCCCGCCGGCGGCCCGCCTCGGCCGCACGGCCCGCTACCGCGCCGCCACGATCCTCGGGTGGCTCGAGGGCCTGCCGCTCGGCGGCCGCGGCAAGGTCATGGGCGTGACCCAGGTGGACATCGTCACTCGCAAGGGGCCGCACCCCAACTGGGGGGTGCTGGGCCTCGGGTCGCTCGACGGCCGCACGGCCGTGGTCTCGACCTTCCGCATGCGCCGCGGGTGGGCGGGGGGCGGGGCGCCGGAGCCGGTGGTGCGCGACCGGCTGTGGAAGATCACCTTGCACGAGCTCGGCCACACCCTCGGGCTGGACCACTGCCCGACGGCGCGGTGCATCATGGAGGACGCTCACGGCACCGTGAGGACCACCGACGCGGAGCGCGACCTCTGCCCGGTGTGCGCGGCCCGCTTCGCGGCCGCGCTGCGCCAAGGATCCTGACCCTCGGGGGCTGGCGCGCCCGGGAAGATCGGGCAGACTTCAGGTGATTCGCCGTGTACCCGCGAGCCGCCCAGAACGAAGCTCCCAGCGACTCCCTTGCCGGCGTCGCGGATCGCGTCATCGCGGTCGCGGACCGGCTCGGCCAGGCGCTCTTCGCCTGCGACCCCGCGGGCGAACGGTTCTCGTACCTGAGCGCCGGCGCGACCGGGCTCCTCGGCTTCCCGCACGAGCGGTGGTGCACCGAGCCGGGCTTCTTCCTCGGCCGGCTGCGCGAGGAGGACGGCGAGCGCGTTCGCGGGCTCTTCGCCGCCGCCGCCGCCGGTGGGGCCGGCGAGGTCGAGGTGCGGGCGAGCGCCGCCGACGGGCGCACGGCGTGGCTGCGCATCGAGGCGCACGCGCTGCCCGACCCGAGCGGGGCGCGCGAGGTCGGCGGCTCGATGGCGGACGTCACCGAGCGCCGGCTCGCCGAGGAGGTGACCCGCGAGCGCTTCGACGAGGTCGCCGAGGCGACCTTCGAGGCCATCGTGGTCCACGCGGAGGGCCGCGTGCTCTCGGTGAACCGCAACTTCGTCGCGCTCTTCGGCTGGGGCGCGGGCGAGTGCGTGGGCCGGCGCCCCCTCGACATGATCACGCCCGAGAGCCACGCCATCGTCGAGGCGCACATCAACACCCGGTCCGAGGAGGCGTACGAGGCGCGCTGCCGGCGCAAGGACGGCTCCACCTTCATGGCCGAGCTGCGCGGGCGGGCCATCCGCTACGGCGCCCGCATCGCGCGCCTCACCGCGATCCGCAACATCACGGCCCGGCTCGAGGCCGAGGATGCGCTGCGCCGCGCCCTCGCCTTCAGCTCCGCCGTCGTCGACACCGCCGGCGCCCTCGTCGTGGTGCTCGACCGCGACGGCCGCATCGTGCGCTTCAACCAGACCTGCGAGGACGTGACCGGCTACCGCTTCACCGAGGTCGCCGGGGAGCCGGTGTGGCAGCGCCTCCTCGTGCCCGAGGAGATCGCGCCGGTGCGGGCGGTCTTCGAGGACCTGCGCGGCCAGCAGGTGCCGAGCCGCTTCGAGAACTTCTGGCTCACCCGCGACGGCCGCCGGCGGCTCATCCGCTGGTCCAACACCGCGCTCATCGCGCCCGACGGCCGCGTCGAGCACGTCATCGCGACGGGCATCGACGTCACCGAGCAGCGGCGCGCCGAGGAGCAGAACGCGCGCCTGTACCGCGAGGCGCAGGAGGCGGTGCACGCCCGCGACGAGTTCATCTCCATCGCCGCTCACGAGCTGCGCAGCCCCGTGACCGCGGTGCTGCTCGGGACCCAGGGCCTCATGCGGCTCGCGGCGCAGCGGGAGGTCCCGGCCGCGACGCTCCTCGACGTCGTGCGCACCGCGGAGCGGCAGACCAAGCGCCTCTCGCAGCTGGTCGAGGACCTCCTCGACGTGTCCCGCATCGGCACCGCGGAGGTGCCGCTCAGCCTCGAGACCGTGGATCTCGGCGCCCTCGCGCGCGACGTCGGCGACGCGCTGCGCGACGCGGCCGAGCGGGCCGGCTGCGCCCTCACCGTCGCGGCCGCCGAGGGCGTGACCGGGCGCTGGGACCGCGCGCGGCTCGAGCAGGTCGTGAGCAACCTCCTGACCAACGCCATCAAGTACGGCGCCGGCCGGCCGGTCGCGCTCACCGTCGAGGCCGACGGCGGGCGCGCGCGCCTCAGGGTGCGCGACGAGGGCATCGGCATCCCGCCCGAGATGCACGCCCACATCTTCGAGCGCTTCGGGCGCGCGGTGTCGGCGCAGCACTACGGGGGCCTCGGCCTCGGGCTCTACATCGTGCGCCGCATCCTCGAGGCGCTCGGCGGCAGCATCGCCGTCGAGAGCGCGCCGGGCCGCGGCGCCGCCTTCACGGTCGAGCTGCCGCGCTCGGGGCCGATCGACGCGGGCGCGGCCGCGCCGGAGCGCGCCTGATGGTGGACCGCACGCGCGACGACGCCGTCGTCCTCGTCATCGACGACGACTTCGACATCCGGCTCATGATCGCGAACATCCTCGAGCTCGAGGGGTTCCGCGTGCAGAGCGCGGCCAACGGCCTCGAGGCGATCCGGCAGCTCCAGTCGGGCCTGCGCCCCACCCTCATCCTCCTCGACCTGATGATGCCGGTCATGAACGGCTGGCAGTTCATGGACGAGCAGGCGCGCGATCCGGCGTTGCGCGGCATCCCCGTGGTCCTCGTCTCGGGCGACGAGCGCCTCGCCGACCGCGCGGCGACGGCGGGCGTGGCCGGCTACCTGCGCAAGCCCGTCGACCTCGACGACCTCCTGCGCACGGTCGAGCAGTACGCCTAGCCTCTTCGTGCTCGGGCTCGTGCTCGCGCGCGTGGGCACCCCGGCCCCCGTGCCTGTTGCCTCTCGGCTGTAGTCGACAGTCAACAGGCGCCCGGGCCCGCGCTGGCGCTGCGGCCGCAAGTGCTCGACTTCCCGCCCCCGCGCCCTGGCACGGCCATTGCTATGCAGGGCGGTGTCAGGAGGTCCCGATGCGACGCTTCAGCTTCCTCGCGCTCATGCTGGCAGGCAGCCTCGGCGCTGTTCTCTGGGGCTGCAACGCCTCGACCCCGCCCGGTCCCGGCTACGTGGGCAAGAGCCTCGCGGCGCTCCAGGCCGCCGGGAGCTGTGACGACGTCCTCGCCCAGCTCAAGCAGAAGACCCAGTCCGACATGGAGTCCGCGCTGCAGCAGAACCTGCAGCAGGCGCTCCAGATGCGCCAGTATGGCTGCGGCGGCCCGTGGTACGGCGAGGGCGACGCGACGACCGGCGCACCCGGCGGCGCCGTCCCGCCGGCCGCGAACGGCGGGGGCAAGAGCAGCGACTCCGCGTCGGAGTATTCGACCACGAACAACCAGGAGTCCGGCGTCGACGAGGCCGACTTCATCAAGAACGACGGCGCCTTCATCTACATCGTCGCCGACGGCCGGTTCCAGGTGCTGGACTCGTGGCCCGCGCCGGAGACCCGGGTCATCGGCTCGGCGGCCATCGAGGGCACGCCGACGAAGATCTTCGTCACCGGCGACCGGGCGGTCGTCTACTCGCAGCTCGGCCCCCTCGTCCAGAGCAACACCGGCGGCGGGTACTACGGCAGCTACTCGCCCGGCGAGTGCACCTACGGGTACGACTGCGAGTTCACCGGCGACGGTCAGATCCTGAAGGTGACGGTCTTCGACATCACCGACCGGGCGAGCCCGGTCCTGCTGCGCGAGATGGTCTTCAGCGGCTCGTACCTGAACTCGCGCCGCATCGACAACATCGTCCACACCGTCGTGGTCTTCCCCGAGGTGACCGTCCCCGGCCTCGTCTACTGGCCGAGCGAGATGAACGACTACTGGTCGCTCTGCGGCGCCACCGGCGAGTACCCCTTCAGCGAGCAGCAGATCGTCGACATGTTCGTCACGCTGTGGCAGGCGAACTCCGCGGCCATCCAGGCGGCGAGCATCACCCAGTTCATCCCCGGCGTGAAGGACACGCGCCACGTCGGCGCCGAGACCATCGTCGAGGAGGGGCTGCTCTCGGACTGCGCGAACTTCTACGTCTCCCAGGCGGGCGACGGCCGCAGCTTCCTCAGCCTCGTCTCCTTCGACATGGCGGCCCAGGACGCCATCGGCATCGCCACCATCGTCGGCAAGCCCGGGGCGGTCTACGCCTCGACCGACGCGCTCTACATCGCCGACCGCCACTACGCGAGCGACATGAGCGTCTGGTACTACGAGCCCGCCGAGCAGATCGAGGAGGCCACGACGGTCCACAAGTTCCTCCTCAACCGCGGCGCCATCGGCACCGCCTACGCCGGCAGCGGCGTCGTCAAGGGCCGCGTCCTCAACCAGTTCTCGCTCGACGAGCAGGACGGCTACCTGCGCATCGCGACCACCACCGGCCACCTGCCGGACCCGAACGCGCACAGCACCGTCGCGGTCATGGCCCAGGGCCAGGGCGAGCTGAACATCGTCGGCCTCGTCGACCACATCGCGCCCTCCGAGGACATCCGCTCGGCCCGCTTCGAGGGCAAGCTGGGCTTCCTCGTCACCTTCAAGAAGACGGACCCGCTCTTCGTCCTCGACCTCAGCGACCCCACGAACCCCGCGGTCAAGGGCGAGCTGCAGATCCCCGGCTTCTCGACCTACATGCACATGATGGACGACACCCACATCCTGTCGATCGGCTTCGACGCGCAGGACATGGGCGACTTCGCCTGGTTCGCCGGCGTGCAGCTCCAGATCTTCGACGTCACCGAGGTCACGAGCCCGCGCCTCCTGTGGAAGGAGGTCATCGGGACCCGCGGCTCGTCGACGGAGGCCGCCACCAACCACCTCGCCTTCAACTACTTCGCCGCCAAGAACCTGCTCGCGATCCCGATGGTGAAGTGCGTCGGCGGCTCGGGCGGCAACTACGGCGACGAGCTGGTCTTCAGCGGTCTCATGGTGTACCGGGTCACGCTCGACGCCGGGTTCCAGTACCTGGGCGGCATCCCCCACGCCGCGCCCCAGACGAACACGCCCTACGGCACGAGCTGCGGGACCTGGTGGGCGGACTCGACCTCGACGGTGAAGCGCAGCATCATCGCCGACGACTACGTCTACTCGGTCGCGGAGACCGAGATCAAGGTCGCGAACCTGGCCGATCTGGCCAACCCGGTCGCGGACGTGGACCTCGCCCCGTAGCCCGTAACCCCGCGCCCCGGCTCCGCAGTAGCCTCCGCCCCGCCTGCCGCATCCAACTCTCCTCCTGGGTCGCGTGAGTGCTGCCAGGCTTTGCCTGGCAGCACGCTGCGCGGGAGGTCAAAGGGACCCTCCCAGGGTCCCTTTCAAACTCGAAGGGGGAGACCCATGCGGCGGCTGCTCGCGACCTCGGACAGCGCCCTGCTGCTCCTGCTGCGGCTCACGCTCGCGGTGGTCTTCTTCGCCCACGGCGCCCAGAAGGCGCTGGGCTGGTTCGGCGGCGCGGGCTTCAGCGCGACGATGGCCGGCTTCACCGGCGATCTGCACCTCCCGGCGGCGCTCGCCGCGCTGGCGATCGCCGCCGAGCTCCTCGGCGCGGTCGCCCTCTGCGCCGGGTTCCTCGCGCGCTTCGCCGCGCTCGCGCTCGCCTGCAACATGGCGGTGGCGATCGCCACCGTGCACGCCAGGGCGGGGTTCTTCATGAACTGGCAGGGGCGCCTGCCCGCCGGGAGCGAGGGGTGCGAGTTCCACCTGCTCGCGCTCGCGCTGCTGGTGACCATCGTGGCCCGCGGCGCCGGCGCGCTCTCGGTCGATGGGCGCCTGACGCGGACGCGGGAGCTGGCGGTGACGCTGCCGCGGGAGGAGGTGCTCATGGTCTCCTTCCCGATCGCGAGGAGTCACTGAGCGTGTTGCCGGTTGCGCCGGGAGGCCCGCCGCATCTAAAGTCCCAGGTCACGAGGGGGCGCCCGACGCGCCGCGCCGTGACCACGAGGGCCGCATGCGCATCCTGATCGCCGACACCCTGCCCGACACCTGCATCGAGGGCCTCCAGGCCCTCGGCCTCACGGTCGACTACCGGCCGAAGCTCACCGCCGAGGAGCTGCCCGACGCCGTCCCGGGCGTCTGCGTGCTCATCGTGCGCTCCACGGAGGTGCGCGCGCCCGTCTTCGCGCGCGGCACCAGCCTCGATCTCGTGATCCGCGCCGGCGCGGGCGTGAACACGATCGACGTCGGCGCCGCCTCGGCGCGCGGCATCTACGTCGCGAACTGCCCGGGCAAGAACTCGATCGCGGTGGCCGAGCTGGTGTTCGCGCTGCTGCTCGCGATCGACCGCCGCATCGTCGAGAACGTCACCGACCTGCGCGCCGGGAAGTGGCACAAGACGGAGTACTCCCGCGCGCGCGGGCTGCACGGCCGCATCCTGGGCATCGCCGGCTACGGCGGGGTGGGCCGCGAGGTCGCGGAGCGGGCGCACGCGTTCGGCATGCCGGTCGTGGTGTGGTCGCGGTCCCTCACGGCGGAGCAGGCCCGGGCCGCCGAGGTGGAGCGGGTCGCGAGCCTGCTCGAGCTGTGCATCCGCTGCGACGTGATCTCGCTGCACCTGCCGCTCACGCCCGAGACGCGCGGCATCGTCACCGACGAGGTCCTCCGGCAGCTCCCGCTCGGGGCGGTGCTCATCAACACCGCGCGCGCCGAGCTCGTGGACACGGCGGCGCTGCGCCGGGCGGTGCAGGAGCGCGGGCTGCGCGTCGGGCTCGACGTGTTCCACGAGGAGCCCGCGGGCGCGGACGGCACCTTCGCCGACCCGATCGTGCAGCTGCCGCGGGTCTACGGCACGCACCACATCGGCGCCTCGACGGAGCAGGCCCAGCACGCCATCGCCGAGGAGGTGGTCAACATCGTGCAGGCGTTCGTGCGCACCGGCACCGTGCCGAACTGCGTCAACCTGTGCCACCGCTCGCCCGGGCGCTTCCAGATGATCGTGCACCACCTCGACCGCGTCGGCGTGCTCGCGCGGGTGCTCGCCGCCCTCGAGCGGCACGGCATCAATGTCGAGGAGGTGGAGAACACGATCTTCGACGGCGCGGTGGCCGCCTGCTGCACGCTGCGGCTGGGCGCCCGGCCGGCGCCCGAGGTGCTCGACGAGATACGCCGCGCCGAGCACGTCATGCACGTCGACGTGAGCGAGGCGGGGTAAAGGACAGGATTCACCACGGAGACACGGAGGCACGGAGTTCTTGAGGGTTCGGATGTGCCCGTGCGAGCGCTCGCGTCGACGCGAACGGGGGCGCTCGGCAGGACCAAACCAAGATCCGACTCCGTGCCTCCGTGTCTCCGTGGTAATCTTCTTCCTGTCCTACCTCGCCTTCAGCTCCTGCACCACCCGCTCGGCCTGATAGATCGTCTTGAGCGCCTCGAGGATGGCGCGGCTGTCGACGGCGACGGCGCGGTTCACCGCCGGGTCGAAGCCGTAGTCGCCGCCGAGCGACTCGATGTTGCCGTCGAAGATGAGGCCCACGATCTGGGCCTTGCCGTTGACCACCGGCGAGCCCGAGTTGCCGCCGATGATGTCGTTGTCGGTGCAGAAGTTGAAGGGCGTCTTGAGGCTGAGGCGGCTCTTGGCCTGGTGCCAGCTCGGCGGCAGGGCGAACGGCGCCCGGCCGGTCTCGCGGGCGAAGGCGCCGGCGAAGTCGGTGAACGGCTTGATGAA
>DASXVK010000529.1:0-14406 GCA_036504295.1 Polyangia bacterium | reverse complement strand
CCGCGCGCCAGCGCGCGCCCGGGGGGGGGCGCCGGGCCCCCGCCCGCGGCCGCCCCCGACGGCGCGCCGCGCCCTAGCTCGCCAGACGGACCGCGCTCGCGCCCGCTTCGCCGGCGCCCAGCCCGGCGGCCACCGTGTCCAGGTCCGCCATGAGGCCGGCCTGGGCCGCGTGGATCGCGGGCAGCTCGAGGTCGCGCTCGACCGCGCCCACGTCGTCCGCGGCGTCGCAGCCGCGCAGCCACACGAGGCCCTCGTGCGCCACGGCCAGCGCGGCCCCCCGCGCGTAGACCCGCGCCATCGCCTCGTGCACCCCCGGCGCCGGCCGCGGGCCGTCGCCCGCGCCCGCCGCCGCCCGCGCCAGCGCCGCCGCCGTCTCCGCCTGCATGGCGAGGTCGCCGAGGCGGAAGAGCACGTGCTGGTGGCGCGTGAGGCGCGCCGCCCGCGCCCGCTCGAAGAGCGCCCGCAGGGCCCGCACCGCCAGCGCCGCCGCCCCCGCTCCCACCCGTGGCGCCCGGGCCTCGAGCCCCCGCAGCTCCTCCTCCATCGCGCCGTAGAACCCGCCGCTGCTCTGCAGGTGCTGGCGCCAGCGATCGCGCGCGATGGTCCACTGCATGATCTCGCTCGTGCCCTCGTAGATGGTGGTGATGCGCACGTCGCGCCGGATCTTCTCCACCTCGTACTCGCGCACGTAGCCGTAGCCGCCGAGCGCCTGGATGGCGGCGTCCGCGGCGGCGTTGCCCGCCTCGCTCGCGCACAGCTTCGCCACCGCGCCCTCGGTCTGCAGCTCGGCGTCGGTGGTGTCGAGCCGCAGCGCGACCTCCTCGATGTAGGCGCGGGCCGCCGCGAGCCGCACGGCGTTGGGGCAGAGCAGCTTGTGGGTGAAGGCCTGCTTCTCCCGCAGGAGGCTCCCGCCCTGGCGCCGTTCGCCGGCGTACGCCACCGCCCGGGCGAGCGCGGCCTCGCCGGCGCCGAGCCCGAAGGCGGCGACCATCAGCCGGGTGTAGCCGAAGACCTGCTGCGCCTGCGCGAGCCCGCGCCCCTCGACCCCGCCGATCAGGTTCTCGAGCGGCACCTCGACGTCATCGAGCGTGAGGGGCGCGGTGTTCGAGATGCGGATGCCGTGCTTGTCCTCGGGCTTGCCGGCGCTCAGGCCCGGCGTCCCCTTCTCCACCGCGAAGAAGCTGGGGCCCGCCTCGGTGGCCGCGAGGATGGTGTACAGGTCGGCGACGCCGCCGTTGGTGATGAACTGCTTGCTCCCGCTCAGGCGGTAGCCCCAGTGCCGCCCGTCCCGCATCACCGGCACGGCGCGCGACTTGAGCGCGCCGAGGTCGCTGCCCGCGGTCGGCTCGGTGACGCCGTACGCCACGATGAGCCCCTGCTCCGCGACCCGCGTCATCCACCGCTGCTTCTGCTCCTCGGTGCCACCGACCACGATCGGGTCGAGGCCGAGCGAGATGGCGAGGAACGCGGTGGCGAGGCCGAGGTCGATGCCGGCCATGGTCTCGCTGACGCGGTAGACGTCGTAGGCGCCGCCCCCCAGGCCGCCGCAGGACTCCGGAATGTAGATGAGATGGAGCCCGATCTCGGGGCCCATCAGCTTGCGGATCAGGTCATGCGGAAACTCCTCGCGTGCCTCCGCCTGCAGCTTCCAGGATAGAGGCATCTCCCGGTTTGAAAACTGCGTCAAGCTGCGAAGCACTGCGTCAAGCACATCCGGGCTAACGCCGCGTCGCGTCATCTCTTTTCCCTCTCCGTCCCAGTGGCGGCATACGATGCTTCACCGCGGGTCAGGGATTCAGGAAAAGTCACACGCCGGATCACAAGAGTGTCGGGATTTCAGAATGTTGCGGGTATCGTATGGCTCAGCAGTAGGTGATCGCGAAGACCTGCAGGCCCCAGCGGTCGAGCGCGAGGCTGACGAGCGCACCCGGCGCGTAGGCCACGGTGATGAGCGGCGTCGCGCGGCCCGGCACCCACAGCGAGAAGCTCGTCGCGGCGCCCGCGGGAGGCGGCGGGACCTCGACGATGAGCGCGGAGTCCCAGTCGGAGCGCAGGGCGGCGACCGCCCAGATCACGCCGTCGACCAGGCGGGCGTCGACCAGATCCGCGCCCGTCGCGCGCAGGGGCGTGCGCGGCGCGTCGAGCAGCGGGGCCAGGTCGCGGAGCTCGCGCGCGGTCGCGCGGATGCCGTCCCACAGCTCGTGGTCGGGCACGAGCGCCATGGCGCCCTGGCCGGACCAGAGCAGCCCGCGGGCGCCGTGGAGGACGGCGTCGAACGCCTGATACCGCGCCTCGGGCGCCTCCGGGCGTCGCCCGGTGCCGCCGAGGTCGGCCGCGCCGCAGCCCTGCAGAGCCGCGAGCGGGCGGGCCTGCGGCGCGCGGGCCGCCGCCTCGAGCACCCAGTCGCCGCCGACGCCGAGGTCCCAGGAGAGCGGCACCGGCGCGACGGTGAAGCCGTACCAGTCGGCGGTGGGCGCGGTCGCGGCGACGCCGCTCCAGAAGTCGGCGGTCATCGCCGCGCGGCGCTCGGCCGGGAGCGCGGCGAACGCCGGGTCGACGGCGAGGGTGAAGGGCAGCGGCTCCTCGACGAGCAGCAGCGGCCGCTGGCTGCGGGCCCGCACGGCCGCGGCGAGCGCCCCGACGTTGGCGAGGTCGAGCGCGGGTGCGCCGGCCTCGACGGCGAGCACGCGGCCGCCGGCGGGCGCCGCGAAGCTGGCCCACCCGGCGAGCCCCGCGTCGTCGCCCGCGAGACAGGTGGCGACGAGCGCGTCGAGGCGCACCGCGAGCGCGGCCGCGTCGAGCGCCGCCGCGCGCTCGGCCGCGGGGACGAGGGCGGCCGCCGGCGCGACCACGCGCAGCCGGCCGGCCGCCGCGCGATAGGGGCTCGCGGCGCTCGCGCAGCTCCGCTCGGCGGGCGGCGCCCCCGGCCCGAGCGCGTCGGGCGGCAGGAAGTAGCCGAGCAGATCGTCGGCGGGCGGCACGTAGGTGTCGAAGCCGCTCGCGGCGAGGTCGGCGAACGCCTCGTCGAAGCGTGGCGCCTCCACCGCGCCGAGCAGCTCGCGCGGCACCCCCTCGGCGCCGATGAGCAACGGCTCGCCCGCGCCCGGTCCGGGGAGCGCCGGCGCGGCCCCGACGCAGAGCGCCCCGTCGGCGCCGCCGTCGGCGGGACCGGCCGCGGGGTCGCCGCCGCATGCGGCGAGGAGGGCGGCGGCGAGCACGACGATTGCGCGGGGCATGGGTCGATGCTGCACCGGAGCGCCGGGCGGGCGCAAGCCACGTGTGCGGCACACGGCCTTGTGCGGGGCGCTCCAGTGCGCGATCATGTCCTCGTAGGGGGTCATGGCGATGATGAGGTACCTCGGCCTCGGCCTGCTGCTCGCAACCCTGGGCTGCGCGGAGCGATCACTATCCGGCGCGACCACCGACGCCGGCGCGAGCGCCGACGCCGCGTACGCGGAGGACGGCCCCTTCACGGTGACGGTCCTCGCGAACCTCTACCTCTCGGAGCTGGATCCCGCCGACGTGGTCCTCACGCTCGGCGGCGAGCCGCTGCCCTGGGGCGAGAACCGCTGGTCCACGCGCTTCGAGCGGACCTGGGCCACGCGCGCCGACGCCGTGGCGGAGGGCCTCGCGCTGACGGCGACGCTCGCGGCGACGCCCGCGATCACGGCCACGGTTGTGATCGTCGACCCGAGCGTGCTCGAGCTGCAGCGCTACAGTCCGAACGGCGCCCCGCCCGTGCGCTGTGACGCCGCCTTCCGGGTCCGGAGCCCCGACACCGATTTCGGGACGGAGCGACCGATCAGCGTGCGATGGCTGTCGTTCGGGTGCCTCCTGGCGGACGGCTCGAGCTTCGTCGAGGATGGGAACTGAACCGCCGCAGCGGCGGGACCGCACCCCCAGCGCCGGCAGGTCGACGCCGGGCTTGCCGTCTGCTCGATGGCCAGTCGCGGGCGGAAGCCGGGCATGAAGGTTCTTTCATGTTCCAGCGCGAGCAGCGTACACTGACCATCGGGAGGCCACATGAGGACTGCTGGGTACGGGATGCTCGCCCTGTCGCTCGCCCTGACGCCGCTCGTCGTCTCGTGCGACGAGGAGCAGCCGCCGGTGGATCAGCTCCCCGGGGCGATCCACCTGGACTGCCTCGACCAGGGCGTTTCGGCCCTGCCGGATGACGACGTTCGGCTCGTCGGGACGGCGGACTTCACCACCGTCACCAACTGCCTCTTCGGACGCGTGTCTCGGACGCTGACGGTCACGGTCGTGGGGCCGGGCAACAGCGAGCTCGCGATCGAGGTCGCGGGATTCTCCGGAGCCGGCGCCTACGTCACGACGGCGACCGCCGACACCGTCGTCAGCATGACCTCGGAGACGAGTGACGCCTACGGCTCCTCGAACGCGACCGAGTCGTCTCCCGCTCACGCGTGCACGATCACCGTGCCGCGGACGGACGTCGACACGACGTCGGCGGCCACCGGCTACCTCGACGTCGAGGTGGACTGCCCCGTGATCGGGCGGGGCGCGATCGGCACGATGGAGTGCACGGTGAGCCCGAGCACGTTCACGTTCGTGATCGCCGCCTGCGACGTCACGAACACCTGAGCTCGAAACCTTCGCCTCATGGCCGACGGCTCGGCGTGCCGCCGCCCTACACGGGCGTCTGTGGCCGCCACTGCGGCGGGCAGGACTCGTACCGCGACATCTGCTGGTGTCAGTGACCGCGTCCGCTTGACAGCGGGCCGCGCCGGTCGTCCCATGCCGGCATGCCCACTGACCTCGTGTCCAACGTCGTCTACGTCGTCGATGCCTGGGATGACGACGCGCAGGAGAGCTACGTGCGCGTCTTCACGACGGCCGAGAAGGCCAAGCAGGACCTCGCGCGCTGGCAGGCCCGGCGCGAGGGGCACAACCTGTTCGCGGGGGTGCTGAAGCGCACGATCCTGTGATCAAGCCGCCGCCGCCGTCGCTGCCAGAGCGGCGGCGGCGCGGTCGGGCAGCTCGGGGCCCACGGGCGAACTGGCTCAGGGCGTGTGCACGAGGTCGCTCGCGCCGAGGCTGAGGGAGTGGATGACCGGGTGGGGCTCCTGGGCCGACTCCGCGAAGTCGAGGCAGAGAGAGACGCCGAAGAAGCTGCCCAGCGGTCCCTGGCTCCCGACGTCGAGGGTGCCCTGGAGGCTCCGGGTGATGGTGTCGGTGGGGCTCGCGCAGCACGCGATCGGGTCGCCGCAGCCGGTGTCCACCTTGGCCTGGAAGTCGGGGGGCGGGTTGGCGAGGTCCACGTGCAACGGATAGGTCGCCGCGGGAGGCGCCTGCCAGGTGAAGACGACGCGGTGCGCGAGGTCATAACCTGCCGACGTGACCGGCGTGAAGACGAGCTGCGCCACCCCCGCGCCGCAGTCGGTGAACTGGACGTTGCCGCCGACCGCCGGCTGATAGGTGGTGCCGTTGACCACCAGCTGCGGGGCGCTCCCGCAGGCCGTCGTGACCGCCCCGTCGGCCGCCCCGCCGTCGGGGCCCGGGGGCCCGCCGTCGTGGCGCAGGGAGCCGCCGTCCGGTGGCGCGGCGCCGCCGTCGTCGCCGGCCCAGACGGGGCCGGCGCGCCCGCCGCACGCGGGGCCGAGGGCCACGACGAGAACCACCAGGCTCAGGTAGCGCACGCCCGCATCTTCTCCCGGGCTCACCGCCGCGTTCGCAGGTGGCCCACGAGCACGATCCTCCCAAGCGAGGCCGGCCGCCACCCGAAACCTGCAAACTCGCGCAAACTCCGCTGGGCCGCCCTCTGCCTCGCTTTCACGGACCAGACCGCCACCCACTGGTCGATTCACTCCCTCAGCCTGGCCGCGGAGCGGATCACCGCCACCACCCGCTGACCACCACTCGTGCGCGCGGGCCGAGCGCGTGAAATCAGCCCTCCTGACGTGCCCCCGCGGCGAAGGTCCGGTCAGCGCGCTACGGGGGCGTGGCGACCGCCTGCCGCACCCGCAGCCGTTCGCGATTCTCCTCGGAGTTTGCTCGAGTTTGCAGGGTTTTCGTGGCGCCCGACGTCGCCTGGGTAGAAGCATGTCGCGGTGCGTTCCCTGGCCGTTGCGCGAGCTGATCGCTGGCCCGAACTCCGGGCCGCGTTGCTCGAGACCCACCCTCACGGGCTGGCCGTGGTCGAGCAGGACGGCACGGTGGCCCTGGCGAACCGGAGCGCGCGGGCGCTGCTCGGCGCGGCCCGCGGCGACGACCGGCGCCTCGGCGAGCTCCCCGGGTGGCTCGGCCCGGCGCTCGCCACGGTGATGGACGGCCCTGCGCGGGAGGCCCGATCCGAGCGCCGCACGCGGCTGGTGGGCGCCGACGGCGCGGCGGTCCGGGTCGTGCTGACCGCGGCGGGGCGCGAGGCCACCGTGCTCACGCTCCGCTGGGAGTCGCCGCGCGAGCACGAGCTCCACGCGGTCCTCGTGACGCAGCTGGGGCTGGACGCGAGCGAGGCCCAGCTCGCGTGTCGCATGCTCCGCGGCGACCTGGCGGCGAGCATCGCCCGGTCGTTCGGCGTGAGCGTGGGCGCGGTCCGCACCCGCCTGATGCGGCTCTACCGCCGGCTCGGCGTGCGCCGCCGCGCGGGCGCCGTGGCGCTGATCAGCAGCCTGGCCGCGCAGCTCCCTGCCGGCCCGCGGCCCTCACTTGCCCGCGACCCCGAATCGGTCCCCGATCGCGGCCTGGGCTTCCCACTCGATCCCTGGTGGGCGGCCCTGGAGGGGGCCGTGGCCAGCTCCGGCGCTGGCCTCGTGGCCACTGATCCGACTGGCCGCATTGCCGGAGCGAGCCCCGCGCTGCGCGCCCTCTGCGGCGACGCCCATGAGGATCTCCTCGCGGCGCTGCCAGACATCGTGGCCCCGGGCGACGGGCCGCAGCTGGTCGCCGCCGCCGGCGCGCCCTGGCGTATGCTCTGGTGGGACGCGGGGCGCGGGCTCCGCGGGCTGCAGCTCACGCGCGAGCGGCGCCGTGGCGCCGACGTGGCCACTCTCCTGTGCGAGCGGTTCGGCCTGACGGCGCGCCAGGCCGAGATCGCCGTGCTCGTGGGCCGCGGCGGCTCGAACCAAGCCGTAGCCGCGGCGCTCGGCATCTCCGCCGGCACCGTCTCGGCCACGACCACGACCCTCTACGCGCGCCTCGGCGCCACGAACCGGGCCGGCCTCGCCGCCTTGGTCGCCGAGATCGCCGGCGGCGTCTCCCTGGATCAAGATTCCGCCGCCGACCCCGAAGCACCGTGATCTGCGCTCAGCCCCGGGCGACGCTCCGCAGCCGCCGCACGGCGGCGCGCAGGGCGCCCTCGGATAGCTCGTCGGTGTGGTAGTAGGGCCCGGGGTCGAGCGGCGCGACGCGATAGAAGTCCATGAGCGTCCGCACCCGTAGGTGGGCGCCATGGGCGCCCGGGTCCTGGTGCAGGGGCGAGCCGGGATCGAGTGACATGAGCAGGACCCGCACCTCGGCGCCCAGGCGGCGCGTCTCGGCGGCGAGCGCCGCGGTGCGTCCGATGGTAGCCTCGGTTTCGCCGGGTACGCCCACGGCGAAGAAGACGAACACGGCGAGGTCGCGTCGCCGGGCCGCCGCGACCGCATCGCAGAGCGCGGTGTTGGTGAAGGGGAAGCCGCGGTGGCGCCGCCGCAGCTCCTCGTCGCCACAGTCGGGCGACAGGATCACGGCGGAGCCCGGCGCCGCGTGCGCGGCGATGGCCTCGAGGAGCTCGTCGGTCGGCAGCGACCAGCACGAGAAGACGAGCTCCCAGCGCCTCGCGGCCGCGGCCTCGGCCGCGAGGATGGCGACCACCTCGGAGCGCCGCACGCGGGGATCAAAGGACGTGCGCCACGCCCGGGCGCCCGCGGCCCAGGCACCAGCGAGGTCGCGGGCGACCTTGGTCGGCGGATAGAAGAACGACCCGGCGTGCCCGGTGAGGAGGCTCGCCTGCGCGCCGCCGCCGCAGCAGCTACACTGCACCGGGCACCCGCGCCCCGGGTTGTAGAAGAATGCCGGTTGGGGCGACGCGGCCGGCGGCCGATCGAAGTCGGCGTCGGCGCCGTGCTCGAGGTAGGTCCGCGCGTGCCGCAGGTGCTCGAGCGCCCCGTGACGCAGCGTCGCCGCGCCCGCGGCGTCGAGATGCCAGGTGCCGGGGTTGAGCCGGGCGACTCCGCCGCGCCGCCACCACAGGTTCGGCACGGCGGCCAGGGCCTCGGCGCCGCGACCGAGCGCGTCGAGGAGCCGCCGCGCCGGCTCCTCCCCGTCGCCGCGCACCACGAAATCGACCGCCGGAAACGAATCAAGGAGCTCTTCGGCGAAGAGTGAGGCCGTGAGCCCCCCCATGACCACGGTCGTGTGCGGGCGCCGGGCCTTGATGGCGGCGGCGAGATCGAGCGCCGGCCGCGTCACGTAGTGCCAGTGGAGCGAGATCATCACCACCGCGGCGTCCAGGCGCTCCACCTCGGCGACGGGATCGAAGGCGGGATCGATGACGCGCTCTACCCCCACGTGGACGATCTCGACGGGGACTCCCGCCTCGGCGAGGTGGGCGGCGATGGCGACGAGCCCCATGGGCATGGCCATCATCGCGGAGTCGACCGCGGGGCGCGGACCGCCGCGCCCCGGCATGGGGAGCGGCGCGTAGAGGATCAGCACGCGCCCCGTCACGCGCCCGCCGGCGCGAGCCCGCGCCGCTCGAGGATGACGCGCACCTGGGCCACGTCCGCCGCGGCCCGCAGGGTTGCCCCGCCGATCTCCTGGCCGCGCAGCCGGTCGAACGCGCGAAAGATGACGCGCGTCTCCTCGCGGGTGACGCCGCTGGTCTGCAGCAGGATCGTCCCCCAGAAGAGCTGGGTCGTGAGATCCGAGAGATGAATCGCGCGGCGTGCGCCGCCGGCCACGGCGCTGGCGAGCTCCGTGGCCTGCTGCGACGTCATGGTGGCGTGCCGCCAGTCGGCGTACTGCCCCTCGAGATCGAACTCGGCGCGGCGCGCCTGGATCGGCGTCGACGGCACCAGGATGAAGAGCGACGCGCAGAACGTATCCAGCTCGAGCTCGTCGGCCAGCGCCGGGATCTTCCAGGCGCTCGCCTCCGTCTCGCCGGGGAAACCGACGATGAAGTTCCCGTGCGTCCAGATGCCGTGTTCCCTGAGCAGCTCCACGCCGCGCCGCAGCTGCGCGACGCTGGTGTGCTTGGTCATGTTGGCGAGGACGCGGTCGTCGGCGGACTCGAGCCCCAGGAAGACGCCCGCGCACCCCGACGCCTTCATGAGCTGGACCGCCTCCTGGTCGGCCGACTGCGGGCGGAAGAGCCCGTACCACTGGAAGTCGTAGCGCTGCAGGAGCCGGCACAGGGCCTTGAAGCGTGGCAGCGGCACGTTGAGCGTGTCGTCGGTGAAGACGAGGGTGCGCACGCCCTGGCAGGCCGCGAGCTCGTCGAGCTCGCGGGCGAAGCTCTCGAGCGGCATGACGGCGTGCGGGCCCTGGTTGACCGGGAAGCTGCAGAAGGCGCACTCGTAGGCGCAGCTCCGCGAGCTTCGCACGTTGACCGTGTGGTAGAGCGCGTCGCGCTGCCCGCGCCAGCGCACCCAGCCGTCGGCCAGTGGGATCTCGTCGTCGACCGGCCGCGCCGGCGGCCGGGCGACGCCGCCGGTGAGCACGTAGGTCGCCGGGAGGTCGGGAGCCGCGAGGAGCCCCGCCCGCGAGCCGCACTCGAGGATGGCCGCGAGCGCGCTCTCGCCGCGAGCGCTCACGACGTACGCGTCGGCGCCCAGGCGGCGCAGCACCAGCCGGAACGCCGGCTCAGTGAGGATCTTCGACAGCTCGAGCAGGAGCTGGCCGCCGAGGACGATGGCGGCCTCGGGGAACGACTGGCGCAGGTGCGCCACCGCCGGGCCCAGCACGTCGAGCTCGACGAAGAACGACGTCGAGAGGAGCACGAAGCGCGGCTGGTACGCGGCGGCGAGGCGCGCGAGCGTACGTCGGTTCACCACGGGCGCCACGCGCACTTCGTGCCCGCGCGACGTCAGGAAGCTCGCGTGGTGGTGCGGCGCGAGCGGCGATATGCGAAAGGCGTCGAAGCGCTCGTGGGTCAGGGTGGAGCCGGTGCCGACCCAACTCAGGAAGCGCGTGAGGTCGTACGCGCCGCCGTCCAGCCAGAGCGCCCACGGGCGCATGCGCGCCCGGCGAGCTGAGAGCCCAACCGCGGGCACCAGCGGCGGGGGCGCCCCCTCGTCGAGCGGGCTCGGATCGTTGTGCCAGCGATCGATGTCGGCGTAGAAGGGGATGAAGAGCGCTTCGATCGGCGCGGCGGACACGATGATTTCAGGATACGGGGCCGCCTCGGCCCGCGCAATCTCGGCTCACCGGGGGGCGCCCTGGAAGCCACGCGGGAAGAGCGTGTCCCACGCCAGCCGGAGCACGCCATCGCGGCCGCGCGCTAGCTGCCCGGAGATCTGCTTCGGCTCCGGGTCGTGGACGGCGCCCACGAAGCGCATGCTGCCGGACATGGCGCCCGCCGCGCTGATCGTCATCGCCCCGTGGCGCGCCGGGCTGGCCCCGACGAAGGCCCAGCGCCCGGCCAGGTCAGCCGCCGCCCCCGGCGCCCCCCGCCGGAGCCACAGGAAGCCGGTCCCCGGCCCCGCACGCCGCGCTACCTGGACCCCGATGCCAGCGCCCGGTTGCATCACCGCGGCGTCGGCGCCACCGAAAGACACACGGCACCCAGGAGCCACGGTGTACGAGGCGCCGAGCGGCACCACCTGCTCCACGCGGGCGTCGGCGGAGCGCAGCTCACCGCTCACCCGCCCGCTCGCGAGCGTGAGCGTGCTCATGCGCGCCCGCGAGGTGAGGCTGACTACCTGCCACGTCCCCTCGACCGTGGCGGGCGCGCAATCTGCCGCCGCCACACCGAGGAGGGCGAAGGCCGTGCCCCCGCCGCCGGCGGCCGCGGAGGCCAGCGCCGGCTCCTCGTGCCCGGCGCCGGCGAGCAGCGGGCCGGCGCGGATGCCGGTCTCGCGCCAGCCCGTGCTGGCGCCGAGGCGATACGCGACGCCCTCCCGCGTGATGGCCGCGCGCGCCCCACTCCCGGCGCCGCCGCTCGTCGCCATGGTGCCGTCGGCGCCCAGCAGCCGCTCCACCATGACCGCCTTCGCCGCCGCTACGAGCAGGGTGTGGTACACCTCCCGGGCGGCCGTGGCCGCTCCCGCGGCGGCGACATCGCGCACGAGGATCATGGCCGGTCCGTCGACGCTGTTGGGCCGGGCGGGCGCGGACGCGGGGGGGCGGCCGAGCGCCCCCGCCCGCGTCATGAGCACGACACGGCCGTCGGCGCTCCGCGCCGACGCCTGCACCGTGACGCTGACGGTCTCGGGGCGGTCGCCGGGACGCGCGGCGCCACGGGCGGCGTCGGCCGGCCGCGGCCCAGCGGCGCGCGACCGGCACGCCGGGGCGGCGCTGCCGGCCACCAGCGCGAGGAGCAGCAGCAGGAACGCGGCGCGCGCGGTCAACACCGCTCGTGGTCCGGCGGGAGCGCGGCCTGCAGCTCCCCGGTCCGGACCTTGCTGGTGCGCGTGCGCGGCAACTCCGTGAGGAAGACGACGCCGACCGGCACCTTGCGCGGGGGCAAGTGGTAGCGCGCGTGCCGCAGAATCTCGGCGCTCGCGAGCGTCGCCGCCGGGGCCACGACCACGAAGGCCCACGGCGCCTCGCCGAGGCGGTTGTTCGGCGCCCCGATGACGGCGACGTCGTCGACCGCCGGGTGGAGCCTGAGCGCCGCCTCGATCTCGTGCGCCCACACGCTCTCGCCCGAGACCTTGATGAGCTCCTTGCTGCGTCCCTTGAAGTGCAGGTAGCCGACCTCGTCGATGAAGCCGCGGTCCCCGGTGTGGATCCCGTCCGGGCGCAGGACTCGCGCCGTAGCCTCGGGATCGCGCAGATAGCCGAGCATCGGGTGGCAGCCGTCGACCGTGATCGCCCCCTCGACCCGCGGCCCGCATCGTCCGCCGGACTCGTCGAGAATGCGCGTGTGGGCCTCGGGGTAGGGGCGCCCCACCGAGTCGCGCGCGGCCGGCGGATCCGAGGGGAGGAGCATCGACACGAGCCCCGACTCGGTCATGCCGTAGCTGCGAAAGAGGGCCACTCCGGGGAGGAGCGTGCTGGTGCGCTCGAGCTGCGCGGCGCTGAACGGGCCGCCAACGCGCACGTACCGCAGCGCCGGCGGAGTGCGCCCGGGGAGACCGCCGCGCGCCAGGAGCTCGACCGCGGACGGGACGCACGAGAAGCCGGTGACGCCGTGGCGGGCGAGCGCGTCGAGCAGGTGCGGGGGCGAGGTCAGCCCGCGGGTCAGGACCACCGCGGCGCCGACCTCGAGCTGCGCCAGGAGCGACGACAGGTTCAGGATATTGGAGAGCGGGTGGATGACCGCGCCCACGTCCTTGGCGGACAGCCCGAAGGTATGCGCCGTGCGCCGGCCGTTCCCGCGCAGCTCGCGGTGCGACAGCACCGCCGCCTTCGGGGCCGAGGTCGTGCCCGAGGTGAGCAGGATCATGGCCGGATCGAGGGGGGCGCGTTCGACCAGGTCGGCGGCCCGCGGGGCACGCCGGGCACCGTCGAGGTCGCCGGGCCCGAGACGCATGGGCGCATCGACGACCGCGGCCCATGGCGGCGGCTCGTCGTCCGCCACGGACACCGCCGCCACCGGCTCGCCAGCCAGGGCCGCCTCGAGCTCCGTCGCCGTGGCGGTGCGGTCCACGGGGAACGCGACGCCGCCGGCCGCTACGGCCGCCAGCAGGACCTCGACCATCTCGACCCCGTTGACGGCGTCGATCGCCACCAATCCGCCTGGGGCCAGGCCGCGGGCGCGCAGCCAGCCGGCGATGCGCAACACCCGGTCCGCCAGCTCGCCGTAGCTCAGCACCACCTCCCCGACGATGAGCGCGCGGGCCGCGGGGGCGGCCCGCGCGTGCTGGCAGAGTGTGGGCGCGAGGAGATTGGTCATGTCTTCGTGCGGGCGGCCACGTAGGCGGCGGCCGCGGCCACGGTGCCGAAGTTCTCCTGGTAGAAGTCCGCGGGGGGCGCGACGATGCCGAAGCGCTGCTCGAGGAACGCCACGAATTCCACGAACGACAGCGAATCCAGCAGGCCGCTGGCGAAGAGCGGCGCCGTCGCTGCCAGGGCCGCGACGTCCCCCGCCCGCCTGGGGTGCAGCTCCGCCAGGTACTGCCGAATCTCGAGCTCCACGTCGTGCGTGTTCATCGCCACCTCGCGCGCTCCAGCGTAGCACCATCCTGACCTGGCACTGAAGCTCGCGTAGAATGTGATCCATGAGGCTCTCGGTGCCGGCCATCTGGGATCGCCCGCTCCTCGAGCGGCTCGACGCGGCGCGGGTCGCGGAGGTCTACGGCAAGCTCCAGCACGACGTCGTCGGTGGCGGCCGCGACGCCGCCATGCTCCCGGCCATCACCGAGGGGGCGCTCGCGGACCACGTCGACCTGGCGCACCAGCACGGGCTCAAGTTCAACTACCTACTGAACGCCACGTGCCTTGGCAACGTGGAGTGGACCGCCGACGGGGCCGCCCGCATCCGCGCGCTGCTGGACTGGCTCGCAGCCATCGGGGTCGATGGCGTCACGGTGGCGACGCCGTACCTCCTGGACGTGGTCAAGCGTCACTACCCGTTCGACGTCGAGCTGTCGGTCCGCACCAACGTCGACACGCCCATGAAGGCGCGCTTCTGGCAGGACCAGGGGGTCGACCAGATCACCATCCCGTTCGATTCCAACCGCGACTTCCGGCTGCTGCGGGAGCTGCGCCGCGCGGTGACGTGCCGGCTGCAGGTGGTCGCGAACCTCATGTGCGTGTTCCAGTGCGCCATCCAGCACTTCCACGCGCTCGCCGGCAACCACGCCTCGCAGGACCAGGGGGCGCGCGGCTCGGCCTACTACGTGCACACCTGCGAGGCGGACCGGCTCACGGATCCTGGACGCTACCTCTCGGCCTGCTGGATCCGCCCCGAGGACATGACGGTCTACGCCGAGCTCGGCATGGACCGCCTCAAGCTCGTCGACCGCATGATGACCGCCGATCGCCTGGGGCGGGTCGTCGACGCCTACGCGGCCCAGCGCTACGAGGGCAACCTCCTCGACCTCCTCTACCTCACGGACCGCCCGGTGCACCTCGACAACCGCAAGCTGGACGGCTTCCTGGCGTTCTTCCGCGCCGGCAAGTGCCCCGCCGACTGCGCCCGCTGCGACTACTGCGCCACCGTGGCCCGCGACGCGTTGACGGTGGCCGAGGGCTATCGCGAGCGCGCGCTCGTCATGCTCGGGCGCGGCCGGGAGGCGGCGCTCGCGACTACGCTCGCGCCTCGAGCAGGCTGAGGTCGGCGGTGGCCGCGACCACCCGGAG
>DASXVK010000528.1:0-10211 GCA_036504295.1 Polyangia bacterium | reverse complement strand
ACCCCGCCGCCGCCGGTCTGCCCCGGCAGCGGGGCGTCCGCCGGCACCATCGCGGGCGCGACCGATCCGCACCACATCGGCGGGCCGGGCGCGGCCGCGATGACGGGCGACTTCTACCTGCAGAACGACAAGGTGCGCTTCGTCGTGCAGCAGCCCGGCCGTCACTTCGCCCCGGTGCCCGAGGGCGGCAACATCATCGACGCCGACCTCGTGCGCGGCGCGGGCGAGCCCGGCGCCGACGAGCTCGGCGAGCTGACGGGCTTCCTCAGCGGGACGGTCTACACCATCTTCGACAGTCTCGAGGTGAAGCAGGACGGCTCCGCCGGCGGCCCCGCGGTCATCCAGGGCGACGGCCGCGTCGACATGCTCGAGTACATGAACCTGCCGGCGATCCTCGGTGACAACCCGACCTTCGCCCGCCTCGCCCCGAACATGGCGGCCTTCGCCGACAAGCTGATCCCGAACATCAAGGTGCGCGTCACGTATGCGCTCTGCCCGGGCGAATCGGCCGTGCGCGTCCGTTACACCCTGTTCAACGACGCCGCGCCGAATGCGCCCGACCTGAAGCCGTCCGTGGGCACGTTCCTCCAGGGTGCCGGGGAGTCGAGCGCGTTCATGAGCGGGTTCGGCTTCGGCCCGCGCAGCGCCGGCGAGGGCTTCTCCCAGGGGAAGCCCGGGACGGTCTTCGGCCTCCTCGGCCGGCGGGTCGCCTATGCCCAGCGGCCGTACCGGTGGTACGACGCCTTGCTCACCCCCACCGACTACGGGAGTGACGACTGCGCGCAGCGGCCGAACACCTGCTCCTCGCAGGTCACGGTGTCGGGCCTCACCATCACCGCCTTTGGCGAAGGGTCGCCGCTGGCCATGCTGACGCCGGATTCCGCGGACCACGAGATGGTGCTCAAGGGCAAGACCGGGAGCACGTTCGAGCTGCTCCTCGGCATGGGCCGCGATCTGGCCGAGGCGCAGGCGGCCGTGACGCAGCTGGACCGCGCGCTGGGCGACGTCAGCGGCACTGTCAGCGCCGCGGGCGGGCTCCCGGCGGAGACGCGCGTGGCCGTGTTCAAGGACTACGACGCGACCGACGCCGATCAGGTCAATTCGCGCAAGGTCGTGTCGGCGTTCGACGTCGCCCAGGACGGCACCTACGGCGGGAAGCTCCTGCCCGGCGCGTACGTCTTCGAGGTCGACGCCCCGGGTCGGCCCCGCAAGGACCAGCGGGTCACCGTCGCCGCGGACGCGCCCGTGACCGTGCCGGCGTTCAGCCTGGACGCGACGCGGACGATCAACTACCAGGTCACCGCCGGCGGGCAGCCCACCGCCTGCCGCATCAGCGTGATCGGCAAGGCCGGCGACCTGAACACCGGCATCCGCTCGAACCAGCACCGCGACACGCTCGTCGACACGTTCCCGCCGGGCCTCGCCTACGTCGAGGTCTCGAGCGTGTGCGACTCCGGCTCGACGGCGCCCGGCGCCGCCGGCGTGATCGAGGTCGTGCCGGGGACGTACCGCATCGTGGTCTCGCGCGGGCCGGAGTTCTCGATCCTCGACCAGCGCGACGTGGACCTCACCACGACCACCACGGTCAACGTCACCGGGGACCTCGTCCGCGCCATGCGCACCGACGGCTGGGCCGCGATCGACCTGCACCAGCACGCCTACTACTCGTTCGACGCGCGCGTCACGCACGAGCGCCGGCTGACGTCGTATCTCGCCGAGGGCGTGGACTTCTTCGGCGCGAGCGAGCACGACCACATCTACGACTACGCCGACCTCATCGCGCAGATGGGCTTCGAGGACCGGCTGGCGACGATGACCGGCACCGAGATCTCGCCCATGCACTACGGGCACTTCAACGCGTTCGAGCTGATCGAGGACAAGAACAACCCGATCACCGGCGGGGCGCCCGACTGGAGCGGCGGCCCCAACAGCACCGTGATCGCCCCCGATGCGCTGCTCGGGATGGCGATGAGCGCCGGCGCCGATCTGATCTCGGCCAACCACACGCGCGCGCCCGACGGCTGGACCGGCCTGTACTGGTGGGACCGGTGCGGCCTGTCAATCGACCTCGCGACCGGGGGCGCGCCGCGCTGCGACCCGCTGCTGCAAGCCGTCCCGAACGACATGCTCAACCTCCCGCCGGGCGCGACGCTGTGGTCGGACAAGTGGCACCTGCTCGAGATGTTCAACCGGCCCACGCCGATCTGCCGCCGGCTCGGGTACAGCCCGCAGCCCGGCCACGAGACCGAGGTGATCCCGGTCGCCCAGCCCACCGCGTGCTCCGCGGACGGCGCGAACATCTACTGGTGCGACCCCGACTCTCCCGACGGCGGCCGCGTCTTCGACGCCCAGGTCGACGCCAACCTGATGGACTGGCTCAACATGCTGCAGGTCGGCTACATCCGCACCGTGGTCGGCAACTCGGACAGCCACAAGGTCGTGGCCGAGCAGGCCGGCCTGCCGCGCAGCTACGTGCTCGTGGGCGCCGGCCACGACAGCGCCAGCGACCCCAGCCTCAAGTCGCTGCTGAAGGCGGCGCTGCTGCCCGCCCCCACCGCCACGCCGCCGCGCCTCGCGGGCGCGGTCGTGGCCGGCAACGGCCCGTTCGTCACGGTCACCGTGGTCGGCCAGAAGGGCGGCGCCGCGACGAGCGCCGGCATCGGCGGCATCGTCGAGGACGACGACGGCACCGTCGACGTCCAGGTGCACCTCGAGGCGCCGGACTGGATGATGGGCGCGGGCCGGATCGAGCTCTTCGCGAACGACGCGTTCCCGGACAACTACACCGAGGCCTGGGTCAAGGACCGGCCGGCTTGGCGCAACGACACCAAGAACGTCGAGCCGGTGCTCGCCCCGTCCGGCCGGACGATCGAGTTCGCGGCCACCGACTGGACGGTCGTGAGCGGGCGCCGGTTCATCGACCGCACGCTGACCGTCACGCCCGTGGGCCCCACCGAGCGCGACGCCTGGATCGTCGTGCGCGTCACCGGCGACAAGCCGATGTACCCCGTGCTGCCGGACTTCTCCTGCTTCCGACCCGAGGACGACCCGGCCCACGCCGGCACCGAGCCCTTCTTCGGCACGACCGCCATCGCGGTGACGAACCCGGTCTTCGTGCTCCAGAACGGCCACACGTCCTGGAAGGCCCCCGCAGCGCCGTAGCGCCCCGCCCGCGCCGTCGCGCCCCCCTGGCGGCGGCCCCCGCTTCCGTCCTATGCTCGCCTCAGTCGCGTCGGGCACCGCCCGACCGAGGAGATCCCGTGCGTCGCTCAAGTCGGTGCTCCCTGCTCGCCCTCGCCTCCTTCGCGCTCCTCGCCGGCTGCGGGGAGAGCTCACCCTTCATCACCCTGGACGGCGGCGCCGACGCCGCGCCCGCGGACGACGCCGCCTCCCCGGCGGACGCCGCGAACCCCGTCACCCAGTGCGCGAACCCGCCGCTGACCGCGCCGGCCCAGGGCACCTGCACCGTCACGCCCGGCACCGCGGCCATCCTGCTGCGGGGCACCGTGCTCCTGGCCGACGGCGTCCTCGAGAACGGCATGGTGCTGGTCGGCGCCGATGGCCGCGTCGCCTGCGCCGCCTGCGACTGCAGCGCCGCCGCGGGCTACGCCGACGCCGCGCGGGTCGAGTGCGCGCAGGGCGTCATCTCGCCGGGCCTCGTCAACGCCCACGACCACATCACCTACGACGGCAACCCGCCGAAGGGCCACGGCGACATCCGCTACGACCACCGCAGCGACTGGCGCCGCGGCGCGGAGGGCCACACCGCGCTGGACGTCCCCTCGACGAGCGGCGCCGCGGTCGTGCAGTTCAGCGAGCTGCGCCACGTCCTCGGCGGCACGACCTCGATCTTCGGCTCCGGCGGCCAGGCCGGCCTCGTGCGCAACCTCGACAAGGCGGCCCTCCTCGAGGGCCTCGGCCAGCCGGCCGCCGCCTACGACACCTTCCCGCTCGGCGACACCAACGGCGCCCTGCTCTCCTCCGGCTGCGGCTACGCGTCGCTGCCGAGCGTCGCCACGGTCCAGGCGGACCCGGCCTACGTGCCCCACGTGGCCGAGGGCATCAACGTCGCGGCGCGCAACGAGTTCCTGTGCCTCTCCGGCCAGCAGACCGGCGGCGTCGATGTCCTCCTGCCGCAGACCTCGTTCATCCACGCCATCGGCCTCACCGTCGCGGACCTCGCCATGATGGCGCGCGACGGCAGCGCCATCGTCTGGTCGCCGCGCTCGAACATCAGCCTCTACGGCCACACCGCGTCGGTGACGGTCGCCGACCGGCTCGGCATCCCCGTCGCCCTCGGCACCGACTGGACCGCCTCGGGCTCGATCAACCTGCTGCGCGAGCTGAAGTGCGCCGACGAGCTCAACCGCAACTACTACGACGGCCACTTCTCCGACGAGGGCCTGTGGCGCATGGCGACGATCAACGCCGCCGCGGTGCTCGGCGTCGACGACGCCATCGGCGCGCTCAAGACCGGGCTCGTCGCCGACATCGCGGTCTTCAACGGCGCCACGCACCCGCGCCACCGCGCCGTCATCGACGCCGACGCGCCGGACGTCGTGCTGGTGCTGCGGGCGGGCCGGGTGCTGTACGGCGACGACGCGCTCGTCACCGGCCTCGACAGCGCCAGCGGCGCCTGCGACCCGCTCGACGTCTGCAGCACCGCGAAGCGCGTCTGCCTCAGCCGCGAGATCGGCGCGAGCCTCGCCACGCTCCAGTCGTCGAACACCAGCTCCTACGGCCTCTTCTTCTGCGGCGCCCCCCAAGGCGAGCCCTCGTGCGTCCCGTTCCGCCCGGGCGAGTTCACGGGCGTGAGCGCCGACGGCGACGCGGACGGCGACGGCGTGCCCGACGCGCAGGACAACTGCCCGCACGTCTTCAACCCGCCGCGCCCGCTCGACAACGGCGCGCAGGCCGACGCGGACGGCGACGGCGTCGGCGACGCCTGCGACGTCTGCCCCCTCGACCCGGGCACCGACCAGTGCACCGGCGGCAGCGCCGACGACCTCGACGGCGACGGCTTCCCCAACGCGACGGACAACTGCCCCACCGTCGCCAACCCCGACCAGGCCGACACCGACGGCGACGGCATCGGCGACGCCTGCGACGCGTGCCCCCTGACGCCCAACCCGGACGGCGCGCCCTGCCCCTACACCGTGGCCGAGCTGCGCAACCCGGCGCTCGGCCATCAGCCGGCCCGCGGGGCGCTGGTGCTGGTGCAGGACGTCGTGGTCACGGCCGTGCGCACGACCAAGGCCAACAACTTCGGCTTCTACGTCCGCGACGCCGGCGCCGGCGACTACAGCGCCATCTTCGTCTTCACCGGCGGCGCGACGCCCGTCGCCGCCGACCAGAGCCCCCTCGTCGAGGGTGACATCGTGACGGTCACGGCGACGTTCGATCTCTACAACGAGACCGACGAGCTGAGCGCGCCCACCGCCGTCGTGCGCACCGGGACGGGCGGCGACACCACCCCCGTCGCCATCGTGCCCGCCGACCTGCAGTGGGCCACCGCCCGCGCCGAGGCGCTCGAGAGCCAGCTCGTGACCGTCACCGACGTGTTCGTCGCGCGGCTGGTGGACCCGGCGACCGTCGACTCGTTCTACGTCACCAACGTCGCCGGCGCCGACTGCGCCGGCACCGCCCCCGCCTGCGCCCTCGTCGCCGACTTCTTCTTCGACGGCGGCACCAGGAACGGCCAGCCCGCCGCCGGCGTGGGCACGACCTTCACCGCGCTGACGGGCGTCGTCAACGGCTTCCGCAGCCAGTACTCGCTCGAGCCGCGGCGGGCCACGGACCTGACCCAGTAGCGACTACTTCCCCGCCAGCTCCCGCTGGAGATCCCCGGCGATGTTCTTCTCCATGGCCTCGTTCGTGCCGCCGCCGATGGCGAGCAGGATGGCGTCGCGGAGCATGCGCTCGACGGGGTAGTCGCGGCAGTAGCCGTAGCCGCCGAGGACCTGGATGGCGGCGCGGGCGACGCG
Source organism: Polyangia bacterium (assembly GCA_036504295.1). Taxonomy (GTDB): domain Bacteria; phylum Myxococcota_A; class Polyangia; order JACRCY01; family JACRCY01; genus DASXVK01. Next base: position 4,227 of record DASXVK010000528.1, on the reverse strand, counting down.
CTCGCCGACCTGGGGGGCGAAGAGCTTCGCGCTCGCGGCGCGCAGGCTGCGGCGCCGCGTGGGGTCGATCTCGTGGGCGACGTGGTACACGAGCGCGCGGGCGGCCTCGGTCTCGGCGTAGGCCTCGGCGATGAGGCGGCCGACGTGGCCGTGCTCGATGAGGGGGCGGCCGAACGAGGTGCGCTCGACGGCGTAGCGGCTCATGACATCGAGGCAGCGCAGGGCGATGCCCACCGACTGGGCCGCCAGGGTCACCCGCTCGATCTCGAGGTTGCGCATCATGTGCACCGTGGCGCGGCCCTCCTCGCCCAGGAGGTTCTCGGCCGGCACCTCGCAGTCCTCGAAGACGAGGCACGAGGTGGGCGAGGCGCGCATGCCCAGCTTCGACTCCTTCTTGCCGACGGAGAAGCCGGCGAAGCGCGACTCGACGAGGAAGGCGCTGATGTCGCGCTTCTTCGGGTCGGTCTTCGCGTACACGAGGAAGACCTGGCCGTAGGGGCCGTTCGTGATGAACTGCTTCGTGCCGTTGAGCACGTAGCGATCGCCGTGCTTGGTCGCGGTCGTGCGCATGCCGAGGACGTCGGTGCCCACCGACGGCTCGGTCATGGCCATCCCGGCGATGAATTCGCCGGAGATGACCTGCGGCAGGTAGCGGCGGCGCTGGTCGGCGCGCGACGAGTGGTAGACGTTGTGGACGAACAGGATCTCGTGCGCGAGGTACGAGAGCGTGAAGCCCGGGTCCGCCCGCGACAGCTCCTCCATCGCGATGACCGCGGCGACCGGGTCGAGGCCGGCGCCACCGTCGTCGGCGGGGACGGTGAGCCCGAAGATCCCCATCTCGGAGCCGAGCCGCTTGAAGAGCGGCAGGTTGAACTCCTCGCGCTCGTCGTGCGGGCCGGCCTGGGGCTCGAGCTCGGTCGTCGCGAAGCGCCGCAGCGTGTCGCGCAGCTGCCGGTGCTCATCGGTGGGATTGAAGAGATCGAAATGGGTGCTCATGCCTGCTGCTCCCCTCTGTATAGGCCCGCTAGCCTACCGCTACTCTGGGCCCCGCCGCGGTCCGGGGCTGGGCCGGACCTCCTTCGCCTCCCGCAGGCGGCCGAGCCGGTCGCACAGCTTGCGCCAGCCCAGCGTCGTCGCCGTGAGGAAGATGCCCATCCCGCGCGGCCGCCCGTCGTCGCTGCGGGCGGGGTCCTCGGGATCCGGCTGCGCGTGAATCACCATGCCCTCGGCATGGAAGCGCTCGCCGTTGTCCAGTGCCAGGCAGACCCGCACCCGCGTCCCGACCCGGCGCGGCGCGGCGGTGGCCACGAACAGCCCCTCACGGCTGATGTTCAGGGTGCGGGCGGCCTCCTCGACGTCGCCGACCCGCAGGGTCACGTCGAGCGCCAGGTCGATCCGCGGCCACCGTCTGTCGGCACCTGCCATCGTGCCACTATAGAAGATCACTGGTCGCCAGGCTAGATGCTCAAGCAGCGAGAATGGCAGCGGAATGCCGTGCCGCGCGCGCTTCGCCCGGGCGCCGCCGCCCCACAGATATTGCACTGCCATTGAATTATGTGTTGACAAGGGAAGTTGGGTGGGTTAGCTACACGGGGAACGAACGGGGCGTAGCGCAGCCTGGTAGCGCGTACGGTTCGGGACCGTAAAGTCGGAGGTTCAAATCCTCTCGCCCCGACTCAGAATAAGCAGCCGGCGCCATCCAACAGCTGGAGTGGAATGGTGAAGGGGGGGGAAGCAGGTGTGTAGTGGAAGGTGTGCAGATTCAGCCGCCCGAGCAGCCGGCCGGGCGCGTTGAGAGGACGCCGAGTTCCGTGTCGCAACTCAGCATACTGGTGGTTGACGACGACCGGGACGTCTGCGAGTACCTTGAGGATTTCCTCACCCAGGAAGGGCATCACGTCTCCTGCGTGAATGACCCGACCAAGGCGGTCGACGCTCTCCGGGCCGCCGAGTACCACGTCGTCATTCTCGACCTCATGATGCCGAAGCTGTCCGGGATGGACGTGCTCACGGCCATCCGCAAGGTCGACGACGACGTCGCGGTGATCATCCTCACGGGCTACCCGTCAATCGAGACCGCGACGAAGTCGATCCAGCACGACGTCTCGGCCTACATCAAGAAGCCCTTCCTCATCGAGGAGTTCCGCCAGGTGCTCGGGCGGATCGCGAAGAAGAAGGGCCTGGTGCTCCGCCGCGAGGACGAGCTGCACCAGACGATCGGCCGCAACATCAGGGAGCTCCGCAAGAACCGCGGCTTGACGCTGAAGCAGATGGCGCGGCGGACGAAGCTCTCGGTGTCGCTGCTGTCACAGATCGAGCGGGCCGAGTCGTCGGCGTCGGTGTCGTCGCTGTTCAAGGTCGCGACCGCGCTCGACGTCAAGATCACCGAGCTGTTCGGGGATTTCTAACTAACACGGAGACGCGGAGTCACGGAGGATGATTCTGATTATTCAGGATCTTGCTCCGTGTCACCGTGCCTCCGTGTTGCATCTCCCCGCACGCTCCTAGACGGCGCCGGCTCGGACCGCCATCGCCTGGGCGCCGCGGGTGCGCAGCGCCGTGATGGTGGCGGTGTAGTCGCGGCCGGCGTGGAAGATGCCGGAGCCGCAGACGATGACGTTCGCGCCGGCGTCGGTCGCGAGGGCGACGTTGTCCACCTTGATGCCGCCGTCGATCTCGACGTCGACGGTGAGGCCCGCCTCGGCCAGGCGGCTGCGCAGCGCCGCGATCTTCGGCAGCACCGCCGGGATGAGCTTCTGGCCGCCGTACCCCGGGTTGACGCTCATGATGAGCACCATGTCGAGGTCGCCGAGCACGTAGTCGAGCACGGACAAGGGCGTCGCCGGGTTGAGGGCCACGACCGCCTTCTTGCCCAGCTCCTTGATCTGCTGGATGGTGCGGTGCAGGTGCGTGCACGCCTCGGCGTGGACGCAGAGCAGGTCGGCGCCCGCCTGCGCGAAGTCCGCGAGGTAGCGCTCGGGCTCGACGATCATGAGGTGCACGTCGAGGGGGACGGTGGTCGCCTCGCGGACCTTCTCGACGACGAGCGGGCCGATGGTGATATTCGGCACGAAGCGGCCGTCCATCACGTCGACGTGGATGAGGTCGGCCCCGGCCGCCGTGACCGCCTGGACCTCGGCGGCGAGGCGGCCGAAGTCGGCGGACAGGATGGACGGGGCGATCAGCGGCTGCACGGGCTGCATGTAAGCATAGGATGCGGCGGGCCTCAATCAGGCTCGCAGCGTGGCTCTGTCTACAACGAGGCTCGTCCCTGACTCGCCTCAGGGCCGCTTCCGCAGGCGCGCGGCCACGAAGGCGTCGGCGTCGTGGCGGTGCGGGTAGGTGCGCAGCAGGCCGGCCTCGTCGCAGAGCGCGCGCAGCGCCGGGTCCTCGGGCGGCTCGGGGACGAGCTCCGGGTGCCGGCCGAGGAACGCGCGCACCTGGCCCTCGCCCTCCTCGCGGGTCAGCGTGCACACGCTGTAGACGAGCAGGCCGCCGGGGCGGACCCGGCCGGCGAGCGCCTCGAGGAGGCGGCGCTGCAGGTCCGCGAGGCGGCCGATGTCGCCGGGCTCGCGGCGCCACTTGAGCTCCGGGTGGCGCCGCAGGACGCCGAGGCCGGTGCACGGCGCGTCGAGGAGCACGCGGTCGTAGGCGGGCGCGAGGCGGTCGCCCGGGGCCGTGAGGTCGGCCGCGATGGGCTCGATGCCGGCCGCGCCGAGGCGGCGGGCCAGCTCGGCGCAGAGCTCGAGCTTGCGCGTCGAGAGGTCGGCGGCGTGGATGGCCGCGGCGCCGCCGGCGAGCGCCGCCAGGTGCGTGCTCTTGCCGCCGACGCCGGCGCAGGCGTCGAGGATGCGCTCGCCGGGGGCCGCGCCGCACAGCCGGCCCACGGCCTGCGCGCCGAGGTCCTGCACCGTGACGAGGCCGCCGCGGAACGCCGCGAGCTCCCCGGGCGAGGCCCCGCCGGCGAGGCGGATGGCCTCGGGCACGACGTCCGAAGGGGCGACGGCGGCGCCGGGCCGCTCGGCCTGGATGCCGGCGAGCGCCGCGGCGCGGTCCGTGCGCAGGGCGTTGACGCGCAGCCACACCGGCGCGGGCTGGTTCTGCGCGGCCGCGAGCGCCGGCGCCTCGTCGTCGAGGAGCGCGAGGTAGAGCTCCGCGAGCCACGGGGGGTACGAGGCCGCGTCCGTGAGCCAGGCGCGCACCTCGCCGGGCGGGGGCAGCGGCGGC
>DASXVK010000527.1:0-33222 GCA_036504295.1 Polyangia bacterium | reverse complement strand
CAGTGCCCCACGACGGTGGCACCCTCGTCTCGCTGCTCCGGCAGGGGAAGTTCGCAGCTAACCACCCGGTCCGCGGCGAGGACGGTCGCGAGATGCACGTGGGCGACCTCGTGCCGCCGCCTGCGCCGCCGGCGTCGGCCGGGAGCGCCTCCCTCGGCGAGCTTCTGTTGGCGGCCGCGGTCGTCGGGGGCGTGGCAGCCGGCATCGTTGGTCTGATCAAGCTCGCGACGGCCCCCCGGCCCACCGCCTCGAAGGCGGAGCGCGACAGCATCGAGCGGGCCGCCCGGCGCCTCTCCAGCAAGTTTCCGGTCGTGTGCGCCGATCACATCAAGGCCGGGTGCCGGCCCCCCCTAAAGAACGGTCACAGGCCGGACGTTTACGCGGCCAGCTTCGATGGTCGGGAGCACATTGAGGAGCACGAGACCATGGAGTCGGTCGGCAAGCGCCACTCCGTCGAACAGGATCGCGCCTTCCGCCGCTGGGCGGCCCGCGGCCCGCGCCGCACCTACCGGCAGGTCGTCACGTACTGAGCCGTCCGGCGCCCGGCGACATGTCCGATCCGTACCACTACCCACCGGAGTTGCTTGAGCAGCTCGTCGAGACTATCCCGCGTCTCGTGAGGTCGAAGAAGGGGCTCCTCGACTTCTTCGAGTCCGCCGGAGTCGAGAAGTCCCTGATGAGTGACCTGCGCGCTCATGTTCTCGCCTCGCGCGACACCATCAACAAGTTCGAGATCGTGCGGACCGTGCTCAAGCGGCTCAACGATGGCGGCGACCGGACGCTCGCCGCCCGGCGGGAGGTGCTCAAGCGAGTTTGCGAGTGGGAGGATTTCTCGACTTGCTGGGATCAGGAGCGCCTCAAAGCGCAAGGCTTGGTCGCGGAGATTCGCCGGGTCGTCAACATCAAGGACTCGTTCACCCGGATGAACTTGGCGCGCGAGGCCGAGTCGCGCCGGAACAAAGAGGAGTACGAGCGACGGGCGGCGGCCAAGCACAAGCGCGAAGCCGCGCTCGCCGATGTCCGTGTCCGACTGGGGCGCTGCCTTGCCGGTGCTGACCCACACGCGCGGGGCATCCAGTTGGAGAGCGTGCTGAACGACTACTTCCGCGTGGAGGGGGTCTCGGTGCGGGACGCCTTCCGTGTCGTCGGGCAGGGCGGCGCTGGTGTGGTCGAGCAGATCGATGGCGCCGTGGAGGTGGACGGGACGCTGTACGTGGTCGAAATGAAATGCTGGTCGAGACCTCTCGGCGAGGCGGAGGTCAGCCCGTTCCTCGTCAAGGTCTTCACGCGCGACACGGGCGGCATCTTCATCGCCCATCCAGGGATTACTGGTCCCGCCGAGGAGCTGTTCGAGCACGCGCTGGTCAAGGGAAAGACCACCTTCGCATGCACGCTGGAGGCAGTCTTCCGTGTGCTGGAAGGCGGTGGAAACCTCCCGGCGTTCCTCCGTCAGCGCATCCAGTCTGCTCGGCTCGACAGGCGCCCGTACTTGGACCGTCGGACCTAGCCGAACAACCCGAGCCGGCAGCAGCCACCGGTCCCGCTCGTGAGAAACCGCCGGTCTTGACGGGTGGTTGTACGTGTCACGCGAGGAGGTCGGTCTCGACGGCAGACGATGTGTCGGCGCGGTAGCGTTCTCGACAAGCCGTGCCGCAGCCAGGCGTTCGGCGCAAGGCGGCGCTCGCCCCGTGAGACTCCGGCGAGTCCCCCGCCCACCTCCCGCTGTCAGTGTGAGCCTGCCGCGCCGTTGACCCCGCCCTGGTCGTGCTCAAGGTGATCGTGCCACGGGGCGACGAACTGCGCCTCGTCGAGCGTGCCACCGGTGCCATCGCCGAGCCAGTACGCTAGCTCATCGCTTGCGCTTGGGGCAACCGACGGCGTCGAGAACGGAAGCAAGGATCTCCCGCACCCGAGGAGCATAGGACTCGATGTTCGGCGTGGGAGGAATGACCAGCGGAACGCCAAGGACGTAGCATGGGGGCGGCTGTTCCAAGATGACTTCGAGTGGAACCGCTTGCAACCGCTCCTTCACTGCCTCGGCTTCGCGCGTAAGTTTGGGGGCGATGTTCCAAGACATCCAGACAGGAGAGCGACCGTACGTTCTGGCCAATCTCGGGTGCACTCCCAACATCAGGCGCGCTGGCCCGGCCTCTATGCAGAGCATGCTGCCTGGAGGACGTTTCTCCGGCTCGAACTCCAAGGCCAAGGAATAGCCGGAGCGAAGCGCACAGAGTTGCTCCTCGGCGTAGAGCACGACTCGGTTCGCGACACTGACGAGGAAGCCAGTGTAGGGGTCGGCAAGATTGGCGGCCTGGGATGGCGTCACCGCCCAGACCTCGCGGGCGTTGGGACCTTCCCCGGCGGGGCCCCGGCGAATGTAGTCTACGAACTCGTTCACCCACGCCGCGCTCTCGGGCTGCAGACGGGGTGCACTGGCGGCGAGGGAGTCGGCGAGTTCGCCCCATGTGAGGATGTGCAGAAACACCCGCCGCGACCGAAGCGCGATTTGCGCCTCACGGAGAGTGTCGCATCCCGCGATGGCGGCGATCTCGGGCTCGTACCGCGTCGCCTCCTTGTCAGGCGTGATGAAGATCAACGCCCGGGTCGTATGCGGCGAGTTCTCGACGAGCTTGAGGTAGTTCTTGCGCTGGTGTGGCGTCAGCGTCGCCTTCAGCTTCGACTCGAGGAAGAGCAACTCCTGGCTCGACTCAAGCACGAGGTCAGGTGTTGCGCCCCCGGGCTGAATGTCCTCGAACCGGACCTGCATAGGGCCGCGGAGAGACAGCCCAGGCGTGAGCTGGGCGATGGAGTGCAGCACCAGCCACTGAATGTTGTTGTCGTTCAGAAGGACCTGAAGCGCCTTGGTGTGCGCCCGCTCCCCCGTGCCTGCAAGTTGCGCGATTCGATTCACGGCACGCCCTCCCGGCGATGATCGTTCCGACTGTCCGCTCCAGCACGTCGGGAGTCAACATCCCAGCGAGGAGGCGACGGCGCTGAGACGGCGATCAGGCCGTTGCGCCCTAGACTTCCTCGTCGGGATCGGGGGTGCAGTCCCCGTAGTCGCACTCCCCGCAGTCGCAGTCTCCCGGGCCAACGTCCTCGGCGTACGTGTCGTCCAGTGACCCGAGGTTCTGGGGCTGGGGCTCCTCGTCCGCCCGAGCCGGGGCCGCGACGCCGTTGTGCTCACGCTGCATTGGCGTCACGAGCGCGAAGCGGTATCCCTCGGCCTCCATGAACCTCAGCCAATCCACGTACTCGAGATTGAGCTTGCGACAGGCGTCGGGGATCTTGTCGCGCTTGGCGTTGCCCGTCGGGGTCTCGTTGGTCACCACCACCGCCCCCTCGACTATCGCGACTGCCACCACGAACGGGTCAGCCCCGTCCTTCAGCTTGGCCACATCGATGAGGTTCGGGCACATCGCCATCACGGTCGTTGCGGCCCTCTGAACGTCCTCGGTCAGGTCGCGGAACAGCTCGGGGTGCAGGTGGGCCCACTTCGCCAGATCGTCGTCACCGGCCTCCAACTCGCGCCGCACTTCAACCGGAGACACGAGCCGACCCTCCGACGCCAGGCGTCCCAGGTGTTCCCACAACGTGGGAAACATCGACGGCGGGTAGTGCTCAGTCCACGCAAAGATCAGCGAACTCGCGTCCAGGCAGTAGATAGGCTTGGAGGCCTTCATTTCATCGCCTCCTGCGCCACCGACTGGAACGCCGAGACCTTCACGCCCAGCTGCCGCGACGCCTCGGAGGCTGTGATGGCCCGGCGGCTGTAGGCCGTGAGGACGAGCCGGACGAACGGCCGCCCGAACCAGGAGACCACCTTGACGGGCCAGCCGGGGCCACCGTCGCGTTCATGATCCTTCGGGCGCCGCTTGAGGTACTCGCGGCGCTTGCGCGCGTAGAACTCGTCGGATGTGCGCCGCAACTCCAGCAGGCGCCGCAACGCCACCTCCTCCGAGACGCCATAGTGGCGCGCCAATGTCCGCAGCTCGTTGTTGGTCCACTCGCCCAGGGTGCGGGAATGCGCCTGCACGACCGGGTGCGCCAACAGGTCCTCGTGCGGCACCAGCGCCTCGGCCGCGACGGCATTGCACAACACCTCAGCGGGATCGTCGCGAGGGTCACCGTCGTCGAGGTTGCAGAGTCCCTCGGTCGCCATCCAGAGGTGGGCGAACTCGTGCATGAGTGAGAACACGCGCGCCAGCGGCGTGTCCTTGGGGTTCAACACGATCACCGGGTACTGGTCCGCCCCGATGGAGAAGGCCCGCATCTGGGTCGTCGGGATCCCGGGCGCCTGGAACACCAGCACGCCCGCGTCCTCGACGGCCTCCCTCCAGAGCTTGAGCGAACCGTACCCACCACGCTCACGGCTCGTCTCGATTTGCTGGCTGACAGTGACGCCGAGCAGTTGCCGGATGTGGGTCGCGATCTCCCGCGGGGTCTGGCCGGCCACGGCGGAGCGCTCGAACGCTTTGGGCGGCTCTCGCAAGGCGTCGGCCAGATCAAGCGCGGCGTTGCGCTGCACGTAAGCGCTACGTAGCGCCAGCTGCAACTCCGGCGTCAGGCGGCTGCGCGCCGCGCCGGGCAGTCGCCGGAAGTCGTGGGGTGCCCTGGAACTGGGGTCGTCGGGCACCGCCGGCAGAAAGAACACGGCCAGCGACCGCTTGTAGGCCGTCGCGGCATCACGGAGCTGCGCAACGGTCGGCGCCGCCTCGCCCGCTTCCCACTGCCGGAGGAGCTGCACCGCGATGCCGATCTTCTCGGCCGCAACCTTCTCGGAGAACACGCGTGACTTGCGTGCCCAGGCGAGCAGCTCAGGCTTCACGTTGATAGTGGGGATGGACTGTCCCAAGGCGGCCCCCGCGGCGTGGTCCCCTGTTCAGCATCGTATCCCGTGCGGCGGCCCGGCAGCAAGAAGCTTGGTCGTCCCCGTCGCCGGGCCCTTCGACCCCCTGAGCTGACCCCCGAGGGCTTAGAGAGGCCCAGGATTGCCCAACCCCCGGGGGTTGGGGAAAGGTTGTGCAATTCGACCTAATTCTGCCGGATATTTCGGGAAAATGCGGGGACGAAACGCCGGTCTGAACTGGTCTGCAAAGTGCCCTAAATCCCTGAAACTTTTTGGGGTGCCCCCGGCGTGACTCGAACACGCGACCTACGGTTTAGGAAACCTTGGGATCCCCCTGGATTCTGTCTATGTTCACGCACCCTTGCCAGCCTCGCCCGCGGTTGGCAGCGGCAAAGGAGCGGCAATCGGAGCGGGTTTCCGTAGCGCGGGCAGGCTGGCGACGGCGGCGGCCATCTGCTGGTCCCCCAAGTGCGCGTACCTCTTCGCCATGGTCAGTGTGCTGTGACCAAGTAGCTCGGCGATGACGTCGAGCCCGCTGCCCTGACGCCGCACCGCGGTCGCGAAGCAATGGCGTAGATCGTGGAACGTGAACCTGTCGTCGAGCCCTGCCCGCTTCACTGCCCGGTAGAAGACGGCGTGCACTCCGGCCTTGGTGATAGGCGTGCCGCGGCTGTTGGTGAACACCGCTCCCTGACCCTCGGGCGACGCGGCCAGCGCCTCCGTGAGGACCTCGAGGAGTTGGTCGTTGATGGGCACCCGGCGCACCCGGTTGTTCTTCGTCACGGTGAGGTTGAGCACCCTGCCCTGCAGGTCCACCTGAGCCTTCCTCAGCCCCACGATCTCACCCATCCTGAGGCCGGAGAGCAGGACGGCGGCGACCACGCGGCGCACGGATGCACGTCTGGCAGTCCGGGGGCCGGTGCCTCGCTCTCGAGGCGTGGACTGACGGGTGTCTCCGAGTTCTGAGAACAGCCGCTCTTCCTCGGCCGGGGTGAGGTAGCGGACGCGGCCCGGGGGTTCCTTCATGAGCCGGACGCCACGGATCGCGTCCGCCGTCGTCTTCATCATCCACCCCCACGACACGAACAGCCCGCATGCGTGCTTCATCATCGCGACGGCGCGGTTGATGCTGGCTGGCGAGACTTTCTCGTCGGTGCGCACCTTCTTGAACCGATCCACCGAGAAGGCGCTGATCTCGTCAAGCACGACGTCGCCGAACTTCTCCTTGAGGCACTTGGCGATGCTCACTCTCGAGTCGTAGGACCGCGGCCGATTCGTCTCGGCCCACTCCAAGTAGCTGTCGAGCGCCGCCCCCAGCTTCTTGGCCTCCTCCTTCTTGGGCTCGTAGCCGCCGGCCAGGGCAGCGTCGGCCTCCTTCTTAGCCGCCGCTTTGACGGTGGCCTTCGTCGTCCCCGCCGGCCACATCTTGTAGAGGCGCCGCCACTCACCCGTGCCCGGCTCGCGCCAGCGGAGGTCAAGCTTCCACTGACCGGACTTCAGCTTGGACAGACCGCGCTGTCCGCTCGTGTTGGTTCGCCCCATCAGCGCGCCTTCCTTCCGCTCGCGGGATGGACCTCCCCCTCGGGAACGAGCCGGCCCTTGTGCCACACCTTCGGCTGCTTCTTGGGCCTCGCCGCGAGGTAGGCCAGCCCTTCTGTCCGCTTCGCCCACTCCTCATCGGTCAGGGCGTGATCGGGCTGCATCCTCCCCGCCTCGATCATCCCCCGCTTGATCTCAAGGCCTCTGATGTACTCCTCGGCCCTCTCGAGTCGGGCCTCGAGCGCCTTGATGGTCTTGGCCGTCTGCGCCTCGTGGACCTTGAGCCGCTTCGTCAGCGCATCGATGGACTTGCGAAGCCCCGCGTCCCCGTCGTGTGGCATGGCTCAGTCCTCGAGTTCGTGGGGCCAGCGCTTGAGGCCCTTGAGCTGGCCGTCATTCCGCACGCGGTACACCGCCAGCATCCCGCGCACGTTGGACAGCGTGACGTAAGCCTTCCCGCCCACCTCCACGAACTGCGCCCCGCCAGCGGGTTGATCGGTTCCGCCCGAGCGGAAGTAGGCCGCCAGGGCGCGCCGCTCGAGGTCACCGGACATCATCTTCAGCTTCTGGGTTGGGTCGGTCTGCCTCGGCATGGTCGCTGCCTCCTCTGTGTCACAAACTTAGTGCGTCACACAGAGCAAGTCAAGGGCAAAGTGGAGGGCGCCGCGGGACGGGTCGGGCAATAATAGTGCTTGACACACACTACAGAGAGTGTATCGTCAAATCGTCCGACCCCTGTAATGGTGCCTCGGCGAGGGCACGGAGTCAGCCACCGGGGGGAATGGGCGTTGTCTCCCTATGCGATCCCCTCCTCGTCCACGGGGGTCACGGGGGGATGTTGCCGGGCACCGGGCGCAAACGGTGTTGCAGCGCAGCACCCCAAGGGAGGCATCCATGCCTCGCGCCATCTGGAACACCGTTGAGCAAGTCGCCGCCCGCTACCACGTCCCCCCGAAGACCGTCCTGAACTGGATCTACGCCGGCCGCCTCAAGTCCTTCAAGCCCGGCCGCCATCGGCTCATCAGCGAGACCGAACTCGAGCGCTTCGAGGCTGCCGGCGCCGACAACTACGGCCACGGCGCGGCGTAGGCGGTCTGCCCATGACCGCCGCCGCCGTGCAGATGCGCGACGGCCCGAGAACCCCCAGCGCTGCCGACGCTGCGAGAACCCGGGCCGCTTGCCAGACCGCCAAGTCCGACGAGACCAGCGTATCACAGCAGATCCCGCCTCACAACCCCTATGCCGAGCGCATGGTCAACGGGGCGATCCTCTTGCGCCCCAGCGTCATCGCGCCGGTGATCGCCCGCGGCCTCGCGCCGGAGCACTTCTACCTGCCCCTGTGCCGGGTGGTCTACGGCGGCATCGTGGCACTCCACCAGCGCGGGGTGCCGGTCGACGTCATCTCCGTGGCCGACGAGGTGCGCCAGAGCTCCTGCGGCCGCGAGCAGCTCCGCGACCTCGAGCAGCACCTCGCCGCGTGGGCCCAGCGCGGAGAAGAGATCCTGTGGAACCTCGACATCGAGGACCATCTCGACGACTGGCGCCGCAGGGCCGCGACGGCTGAGGACATCGGCCATTGGGTCGCCATCATCCAGCGTGACGCCGGCCGGCGGCAACAGATCGCCGACCACGTCGCCGCCCTGACTCGCCTCTACGACGGGCTCGAGGTGCGGCCATGACGCGCCCCGCTGAGTCCCTGCCCGTTCGTCTCGTCGCGGGCGATGGCGACGCCGACAGTCAGACGCCCGAAATCCGCGTCAGCGAGGACGAGGCCACGGTGATCAAGCAGGCGCTCGCAGCGCTCGCGGGCGAGTCCATGATCTACGAGCGCGCAGGGCTGCTGGTCCACGTCATGCGTGGGGCGACGAAGGCGACGGGGGCGGCGCTCCGGCGGGAGCACAGCGCCCCACGCCTGGCGCCAGTGCCGCTGAGCTGGATCGAGTTGTACCTCTCGCGGCAGGCCCGGTGGCGTCGGTTCATGGGGGACCAGATCGGCTGGCAGCCCGTGCGGCCGCCGACTTGGGCGGTGCGGCAGGTGTTCGACTCGCCCGTCTACCCTGGCATTCGCTGCCTGCACGGCGTGACGGAGTCGCCCGTCATGCGCCGCGACGGCACCATCATTGACTCCCCCGGCTTCGACGACGCGAGCGGGCTCCTGTACCTGCCCGCGGGCGAGATCGGTTCCATCCCCGACAAGCCCACGAAGGAGGACGTGGCCGCCGCGCTCGCGGCCCTATTCGACGCCGTCTGCGACTTCCCCTTTGAGGGCGAGGAGCACCGCGCCGCCTGGCTCGCGTCGCTGCTCACTCTGTTCGCGCGCTGGTCCTTCGACGGCCCGGCGCCGCTGTTCTTCTTCGACGCCAACACCCCCGGCGCGGGTAAGTCCAAGCTCTCGACCATCACGGGGATCATCGGCCTCGGGCGCGCCCCCGACATGATGACGTGGAGTTCCGAGCCGGCCGAGAGCGCCAAGACCATCACGTCGCTGCTGCTGGAGGGCGACCCGCTCGTGGTGATCGACAACATCGAGGGCAGCTTCGGCGACGCCAACATCAAGGCCCTATTGACGCTCACGACGTGGAAGCAGCGCATCCTCGGGGTCAACAAGACCACCGGCCCGCTGCCCAACCTCACCACCTGGTTCGCGACCGCCAACAACGTCCAGCTCAAGGGCAAGGACATGCCGCGCCGGCTCATCACGATCCGGCTCCGCTCCGACCTCGAGCACCCGGAGGAGCGCCTCGAGTTCAAGCACCACCCGGTCGAGGACTTCGTCCACCGTGAACGCCCGCGGCTCGCTGCCGCCGCGCTCACTCTGCTACGCGCCTACGCCGTCGCCGGCCGGCCCGACTCGCACTTGCCCTCCGGTGACTACCCCGGATGGTGCCGGGCCGTGCGTGACGCGGTGGTCTGGCTGGGCCTGCCCAACCCGACCGCGACGCGCGCCGCCCTCCGCGCCACCGCGGACAGCGACACCGCGGAGCACCGCGCCCTCGTTGCCGTGGTCGACGGCGTGTGCAAGGGCCGCTGGCTGAAGACGGCCGAGATCCTAGAGTCGGTCAAGACCGAGGCCGAACTGCGCGAGCGCCTCCTCGAGCACTGCTACGGCAAGCAGCCCGACGAGTTGCCAGACCCGAAGCGCTTCGCGCACAAGCTGGGGAAGCACCGGGACGCGGTGGTCGACGGCCAGCGCCTCGTCTCCGAGACCGCGCACGGAGGCTATGCCACCTGGAGGGTGGAGCGGGTATCCGAGGTGCGGCCGTGAGGCCCGCGGAGCGGATCCGTGTCACCGCGGACAACCGAGAGCAGATCGTGTGGTGGTTCTCGCCGGACGAGTTCGAGGTGGTGCGCGGCACGATGCCGGCGGGCGACTACGCCTTGACCGACAACCCCCAGACCCTCGTGATCGAGCGCAAGACCTTGGACGACCTCGTCCAGACCGTGATCCGCGAGCGGGAGAGGTTCGAGCGGGAGTTGGCGAAACTCGCGACCTACCACCGCGCCGTCGTCGCCATCGAAGGCAGCCTCAGCGACATCGCCAGGCACGGCTACACGAGCGCGGCGAGCCCGGCCTCGATCGTGGGCCTGACGAACGCCCTGTTCTACGACCACGGCGTCGCCTTCGTGTGGTTGGACAACCGCGAGATCGCGCAGCGGTGGGCCGCGCGCCTGTTCAGGATCGCCGCACGCCGGATCGCTGAGAAGGCAGCGGTGGCAGCGTGACCCTTCCCAGCCTGCCCCCGCTCGGGAAGCCGGCCACGAATGGTGACTTGGTGACTTGTGGTGACTTCCCCCCTACCGCTGAGCCTCACTCCTGCGCGATCCTAGTAGTACGTAGTACAGGGATCGCGCGCAGGAGAGCGCGGCAGGGCTGGCGGGTGATTCACCATGAGTCACCATCTCACCACCGCCAGGGGGTGGAAAGGCAACGCAAGCCCCCTCCCGCGGCCATTTTACCCGGGCATTATGCGCCGGGCGTGTGCGAATTTGCACACATGCGCCCGAATCGCGGGCCGCAATTGCCGCTCTGTGCCGCTCCTTTGCCGCTGCCACTCAAAGCCTGTTCTGAATCGGCAATGGTAGCGCCAACTTACGCCTTGCGCCCTACGGTTAACGGAACCGTCGGGCCAACATCGGAAGGAGACTAACCCATGTCCAGCGTCAACAAGGTGATTCTCGTCGGCCATCTCGGCAAAGACCCCGAGCTGCGCCAGGCGGGCGGGCAAGCGGTCTGCGAGCTGCGCCTCGCCACGACCGACAACTACGCCGGGAAGGACGGGGCGAAGCAGGAGTCGACCGAATGGCACTCCGTCGTGGTCTGGGGGAAGCAGGCGGAGTCGTGCGCCCGCTACCTCAGCAAGGGCCGCCAGGTCTACGTCGAGGGCCGGCTACGGACGCGGAGCTGGGAGAAGGACGGGGCGAAGCAGTATCGGACGGAGGTGGTCGCCTCCACGGTGCAGTTCCTCTCGGGCGCGGGCAAGGGCGACGGCCCCGCGGCGGCGCAGACGGGCGATGATGACTCGATCCCCTTCTAGGCTGAGTCCGTTCGTGCTCACCCGCTGCGCTTGTGTGACGTGCCAGGGTTTCTCGGCCGGCCCGAGCCCCCTCTGCCCCACCTGCATCCGGCTCGCGTGCGCCCCGCGCCCGACCTCGCGCCCGGGCACGCGACGCCTGCCCCGCCGCCCCCGGGCGTTGCGTGCCGTCGTCCTCATGGCCTTCCTCGTCGCCGCCGCGCTGGTCCTCGCGGCCGCCCGGGCGTCGGGAACCCGTCAGCGCACCACCATCTCTTCGGCGGTGCCGCACTTGACCCACCGCTTGCCCGTCGCATCGTGGGACGTCCGGCACACCTGCCCTTGCGGCAGCATCCCCAGCAGCGTCGGAGCCTGGACGATGGCGACGCCGACATACTCACCGTCGGCCTCGCGGTGCAGGTCAACCCGGGTGACCACGACGCCCTTCGTCTCGTACATGGAGCGGACCTGGCGCTCGACGAGCCAACCGTCGACGGCGCCGAAGATGTCGTTGTAGAACACCGCGAACGCGCCCAGCGCCATCAACCCGCCGATGAGGCAGACGGCTACGAGCCACCCCGGCGTGGGCGCCTTCGGCACCGGCAGGACCTCGGCCCCGCAGTGCTTGCACTTGATTGCCGCGTTCTGGATCTTCTCGGCGCAGCTCGGGCACGCGCGCATGCATCCCCCCTTCCAGGGACGATCATACGCTCCTGACAGCCCTGCGTGCCAGGGCGTCCACGCTGCCCCGTGCGGGCCGTTCTACCCTCGGGTCAAGGGTCGGTGACCCCGCTCTCACTGCGCCCGTCCTAGCGCCTCTCACGCGGTCCACCGATTTTGAAAGTCGCTTGCAGAATACGCTTGCATTCGTTTAAACGCATATGCGAATATAGGCCATGCGGCAGAAGCTTTTCGCCCTCGGGCTCGACGCTGACACCCACGCGCGCATCCGTGACCTCGCCGCCCGGGCTGGCGTCGGCCCGCTGCGCCCCACGCCGACCGCCATCGTCCGCCAGGCCCTCGAGATTGGCCTCGCCGCCATCGGCCGCGCCCTCGACACCGTCGACAACGCCCCAAACATCCGGCCGACCGCGCCGGTTCAGGAGACCGCCCCATGAGTGACGCCCCCATCTCTCGCGCCGAACTCAAGCGCCGCGCTGCCATCATGATCGCCGCGAACATGGCCGGCCAGGCGCCGCCCGTCTTCGGTCCGCCGCCCGCGTCCCGGCCCGCGCCCGCTGGCGAGACCGCCGACCAGAAGCAGGCCCGCCTCGTCAAGCTCGAGGTCGAGGCCGAGCGGCTGCGCCTGCGCGAGACGGACCGCCAGATCCAGCAACTCAAGGCCGAGATGCAGGCCGATGGGGTGATCAAGTGACCCGCCAGGAGCACCCCACCGGGGGGCGCAACGTCGTGCCGCCGGCCGAACGTCAGAGCCCGGACGAGCAGGCCCTCCAGCGCAACCTCGAGATCCAGCGCGCCGCCGTCGAGCGCAACGCCCGGATCGAGGCGGCCGAGCGGGCGCGCCGCGAGGAGATCAGCAAGATTCTCAACGGAGGACGTCATGGCCGCTGACCCGAAGCAGATCGAGGACGACATCGCTGCCGACAACCGCAAGCGCGTGGCCGAAGTCCAGGCCGAAGCCGAGCGTCAGGCGGCGGCCGAGCGCCGCGAGCAGCAGGCGCTTCGCGCGGAGCGCAACCGCGTGGTGGGGCGTGCCATCGCTCACCAGGAATATCGGGGCCCGGTTCGGCGGGCCAAGTAACCCATGGGCCGCACGGTCAGCGGTCCGGTTCTCGACTGGGTGCGCGAACAACTCGCGCTGGGCCGAGATGACGCCGCGGTAGTAGTCGACGCCCGGGCGCGCTTCCAACTGCGACCCCGGGAGGGACGGACTGCGGTGGATGCGGTGCGGTGCGAGATGCGGCGGACGCCGGCCCTCGACCCCGAGGTTGAGCGCGGCCGCATCCTCAGCACCCTGCGGCACATCGTGCACCTGGCGTTGACCAGCGAGCCGCTGCAGCTCCGGGCGGCGACGGCGGCGCTCGAGACGATCAACCGCATGCTGGGCTTCAACGAGGCGGCGAAGTTCGAGATCGTCGACGGTCTCAGCACGACCGGCGCGCTGACCTCGGTGCAAGCCATCCGGGCCCGCCTGGAGGAACTCGAGGCACGCGCTGAGGCTGCCCCAGAGCCCCCAGAATCGACGGAGCCGAGCGAGTCGGATGAGGACCCGCAGCCAGTCAACTAAGGCCGCCCGCGCCGAGCGTGAGCGCTGGCGTTGCCGGGAGATGCTCGGCGGGGCCGGCTCGGTGCTCGACTTCGTGACGAAGGTCTACGGCCCCACCTACACCCGGCCCGATCATCTAGCTCCGGTGGCCGATGCCCTGGCCCGCTGTGCCATCGGCGACACCCGTGTGGTTCTGGCGGCACCACCGCGACATGGGAAGAGCACTCTGGTTCTGGCCTCCATCGTGCGCTTCCTGATGCTGCGGCCCCAGTCGTGGGTGTTCTTCGTCACGCACAGCGCCGAGAGCGCGCAGTTCCGCGGCGCCGAGTTGCGCCGGCTCGCCGAGGCTGCGGGAGTCGTGCTGAGGGCCGACACCCAGCGCATGGGTCGGTGGGAGACGGCGGCCGGTGGCGGGGTTCTGTCCTCCGGCATCGGGGGCGGCAGCGGGACGGGCTTCGGCTGCACCTGGCTCGTGATCGACGACATCTATCCCGACCGCGTCGCCGCTGACTCGGCGCTCGTGCGCGAGACCACTCACCAGCAGATCCTCGGGACCTGGTTCAACCGCGTTACGCCCCACGGGTCGATCACCCTCTGCGGCGTGCGCTGGCATCAGGACGACACCGCCGGCCGCGTCCTCGCCGAAGACGCCCGGTGGGAGAACGTCACTCTGCCGGCGCTCGACGAAGAGGGACGCGCCCTGTGGCCCGCTGAGTGGCCCGCGGAGGTCCTCGCGGCCCGTCGGGCGGAGGTGGGCCCGTACGAGTGGCAATCGCTCTTCCAGGGGGCTCCCGCGCCGCGGGGAGCGAGCATGATCAAGGAGCCGGCGACCTACACCTCACACGAGATCGCCGAGTTCCTCGTCAGCGCTCCGGTGCGGTTTTTCGGCACCATCGCGGAGACGCGCCCGCAATCCGCCCGCATCATCCTGTCCTGCGATCCGGCCGTTGGGGTCAAAACCAAGAACGATTGGTCAGTCATTGCCACGCTCGCGGCGCGGGGCTATGGGGTGCACGCCGAATACCGTCTGCTCGACATCTTTCGCGCGCGTGTCGAGATGCCCCGTCTCGTCGAGAACATCCACCGGCTGCGGCAGCAGTGGGGTGCATCATGCGTCGCGGTGGAGTGTGTCGGTGGCTTTGCGGGGTTGCCGTCGCTCATTAGGTCAATGGACAGCAGCTTGAGGATACTGCCCGTCACGCCGAAGGGCGATAAGGAATTCCGGGCCGAATCCCTCGCCGCCGCCGTTGCTGCGGGGCGGTTCAGAGTGCCTGAGAAGGCGCCGTGGTTGCGCACCTTCCTCGACGAGCTGCTGGCGTTCCCGTCGGCCCGGCACGACGATCAAGTCGACGCCGTAGCGCAGGGAGTCAATGTGTTCGCCCTGCAAGGCCCGCCGCGCGACCGGGCCGCAGTGGCGCGGCGCATCGCGGCCGCACTGCCGTTTGGAGTATGACGCCCGGGCCGGCCTGCACCGTCGGGCACTCCGCCTGCCACCGACGGGCAGCGCCGGCCGCTTAATCGATTTGGAGGTAACGATGTCTGATTACGTGGATCACGATCAGCGCAAGGCGAATGAGTTTCGCGCCGCCGCCGCGCGGGCGCGCGATACGTTCCTGCGCATGCGGGCCAAGCGGCCGCTCACCACCACGGAGGCCGCCGTGTTCGGCCTCAAAGCTGCCCTCGCCCGCGGCGACGTCGTGGAGGTGAGGCCGCACCACCTGCTGCCCAGCCGGCTCATGAACGGGTCGAAGGGTCGGTCCTACGCGCAGAACGCCGGGCTCGCGGACGCCTTCGAGCCCTTCGACGATGCCGCGCGGGAGCTGCTGGCCGTGGGCTTCGCCAACGAGTACGGCGAGGCGGCGGCGACGGAGGCGGAGGCGCGGGCCGAGTTCCACGAGAAAAGCTATCGCGCGTGGGTCGAGACCGCGAAAAAGCACTGCTGGCCGATCCGCCGCTCGGACCCCGACGCGGCCGAGCGCCTGCGGGCGCAGAGCGCCGCGTCGGTGAACGCGCAGCGCGCCCGCCTCGTCGCGGAGGAGCGGGCGGCCGCTGCAGAGGCCCGGGAGCGCGCCGCCATCCGGGCCCAGCTCCTCGAGGCGGCCGTCGACGCGGAGATCGCCCGGCGCCGCGTGGCGGGGGCGTAGGCCATGGCCTCCCTGGTCCGACTCATAATGCTCCTTCGCGAGCGCGACAACTACGACACCATCGACCTCGCAGAGCGCCCGCGGCAGAGCGATGGCATGCCGGGGGCCGGCGGGCGGCCGACGCGGGTGGCTCGAACGCACCGCTATCGGGACTACGGCACCAAGATGCAACTCGCGGCCCAGCGCGAACTACTGGAGTTGAAGCAGCCCGGCTCGGGCGTGACCGACGAGGCGCTGGCCCCCTTTGTCATGCGGTGGAATCGCCGCATGCCCGTGTTCAGCAAAGCCCCCTGGCCGACGGGCCACTGGGACAGTCTCGAGGGCCGGTTCGTGGAGCCGTGAGGAGCACCCCATGCCAAGCGTGACGCAGCTTGAGGTCAAGCAGACAATCGGCACCTTCTCAGCGTCAGGCCAGGCGGGCGCCGCGGTTGGGGTGCATCGCTTCCCGTGGAAGAGCGTTCAGTTCGCGGGCATCGGCGCGGGCGATTCGTTCCAGCTCCAGGGCAGCAACGACAACGTCGGCTGGGTCGCGCTCGGTGATCCCGTGACCGCAGACGGGTTCGTGGACCTCCAGGTGTACTGCCACTTCGTCCGGGTCGCGACCACCACCCACGCGGGCGGCAACGTCGTCACCGCCACCTTCGCCGGACTGGAGCCGAACTGATGACCCCCGACGAGTTGCTCGACGAGCACTTCCAGGATGACGTTGCGCCGCTGCCGCCCTCCAGAGCGCTTCAGTGCAAGGCGTGCGACGACTTCTTCACGTTCTCCGGCGAGGAGCAACTCTATTTCCGCGAGCGCGAGTTGCACACGCCGAACCACTGCCCCCGTTGCCGCGCTGCCCGCCGCCGCGCCGTGGAGCTGGGCCTCATCCCCGAGCGCCCGCCGGCCGGGCAGTGACACGCGAACTGCTCCCGGCGGATGCCTCGCTGGCGCGCTTCTACCCGCCGCCCCCTCGACGCCGTGAGCGTCCCCGGCGGTCTCGCCCGCTCTGCTGCTGCGCCCGTTGCTGCCGCCGGCACCCGGAGCGCCTGGATCTGCTCGCGGCCGCGCTCGAGGCCCTACGACGTCGCGGTGACCTATGAAGGTTCGCCGCCGGCACACCCCCCGTCCCCCGACGCGGTGCCTCTGCGACGTCTGTTGCAGCCTCGATCCCGCCCGCGCCGTGCTGCGTGACCTTGAGCGCGCAGAGATGCGCCGCAAGCTGCGCGTCACCGACGGGAACTTGACACCCGCCCCTGACCAGGCGGACACTCGACCTACCTGAAGCCGCCCAAGGTGCCCCGCCCCCGGAGCTTACGACTCCGGGAGCTACGCCCGGGCCAGGCGGCCGACGGTGGGATTGGCACCGCCGACAACCATGACGCTACCAGCGCCGCGCTTGCGCGTCCAGATTCCGGCACGTCTGCCGGCGGTGCCCCTCGTGTGTTCTACCCGCGCCCGTGAGGCGCAGAGGAGGGGTAGCCATGTTGCAGACGGAGACGAGACCGACCGACTACACGCCGACGCCCGGTGACTGGAACTTCGCCCGGCGCCCGCCGTCGCGGCGCCGCAAGATCCGGGTGGTCGAGGAGGGCCAGCAGGACCGGGACTGCACCGTCGAGCGCGACCGCGCGAAGCAGGCCACGGCCCTGATCCAGTCCGCGCTCGACCTTATCGACCACGGCGACCCGACCGGCGCCAATCGGCTGTTCCAGCGGGCGGCATACGTCCTCTTGGGTGATAACGATCCGTCGCCGCCGGAGTGGTCGGGTGCCGTCGAGAGCCTCATCGACGAGGGCATAGGCCACGCCATCGCCTGCTTCGACACACTCGCCGCCCGGCGCGCCGCCGATGCGCTCGAGGCGCTGGCACAGGCGCGCGACTGCCTCCACCTGGCTTGCGTGGTGCTCGCGGGCCGGGGGGGTGTCGCGTGAGGCCCCTCGCTGAACTCGTCGACGAGTGGGTGCGGGACCTCGAGGCCGACCACGACGTGCTCACCGTCAGACAATACCGCAACTACGCTCACTCCCGCTTCGTGCCGTTCTTCGGCACTCTCGACGGGATCACCGCGGCGACGGCAGAGGACTACTGGCGCGGGCGCCTGCGCGTGGTGATCAAGCGGAGCGTCCGCAAGGAACTGAGTGCCCTTCGCGGCCTCCTCGAGTGGGCCCACGGGCGCGGCTACATAGGCAAGCCGCCGCTGATCGAGGGCCCGTCCCGCCGCGCCACGGGGACGCCCGACACCACCAAGCGCCACAAGCTGCATGAGGTGGAGGTGAGCCGGGCGGACGTCGAGGCCATGATCCATGTGCTCCCGGAGCGGTCCCCGGGCGCGCGCAATCGCAACCGCGGTTTCCTGGTCCGCGACCGGTTCGCCTTCGCGTGGGAGACCGGACTGCGGCCGGCGACCCTCGACGAACTGCGCGGCGAGGACTACCAGCGCGACACCGGGACGTTGCGGATCCGCGACGTGGTCGACAAGAACAGGTACGCGCGCGAGCTGCCGTTGACGCCGCGGGCGCGGGCGATCCTCGACCGGGTCTGCCCAGCGACGGGACTCGTGTTCGGGCGGCACGACGCCCGGCAGCATCTTCGCGCCGCCGCGCGCGCCGTGCTCCCGCCGGACAAGGCGCGGCAGTTCTCGATCTACGACGTCAGGCATGGGAGGTTGACCGACCTCTGCGAGCACTCGTCGAACCTGCCCGGCGTGGCGTTCCTGTCCGGGCACCTGGACATCGGCACCCTGTCGTCGAGGTACGTGCATCCGTCGGCGCGCGCCGCCCGGGAGGTGCTCTCGAGCCTTCTGAGCAAGCCGGAGCCCGACCATGCGTGAGCCGCGGATCCGACGGAAGCCGGTGAAGGTGTCGCGCCTCGAGATGGAGGCCATCCTCGACGCGCTACCCGAGTGGAGCCCCGGCGGCCGCCTGCAGCCGTTCGCGGTGCGCGGCCGGATCGAAGCAACGTGGCTCTCCGGCTTCGGGGCTGAGACCCTCGACGTCATGCGGGCCGACGACCTCGACGCCGACGGCCGGCACCTGCGGCTGCACATCGGGAACGACGTCGCCCGGTTCGGCGCGCCCCGCGTCAGACTGACCCCGCGCCTGCGTCGCGTGCTCCTCGCGGTGCGGGCCCGCGGCGATGCCCTGCTCTTCGGCCGGCGCCGCACCCTGTCGCACCCGTGGCTCGACGATGCCGCCGTGAGGGTCCTCGATCCCGCCCGGGCGCTCGCGTTCTCGCCGTGGGACCTGCGGCGCGCGTGGCTCGATCAGGTGCGCCAGGGGCACGCCGACTTCCTGCGGCCCGCCCTCGTGAGCGCCTCGGAGGCGGCCGTGCTCCTCGGGCGGTCGCACTGCTTCGTCGACTACCACACTGCGTGGACGTTCGAGCTGACGCCCACGACCAGCTACCGCAACGGCGCGCCCCTCTACGCCGTGGACCGGCTGCTCGAGTGGGGGCGCGAGCGGAGACTGACCGCATGAGTGAGTGCCGGGACCCGCGCGCGAACGCGAGCCCCGGCGAGCCGTGAACCTGAACAGGAGGCCCACGACCATGACGAACGTAGCACGGACCGAGGACGAGAACCGCGAACAGATCGAGGCTGAGCGCGAGATGACCGCCGCCCTGGGTGGCCACGAACACCGCGCCCTCTGCGCCGCCGAGCTGCAGCGGCTCGCCGACGACCTCGAGCGCCAGGCCGTGTTGCTGCGGACCCGGGCGATTGCGGCCCGGACGGGCGCGCGGGCGCTGCTCGCGGGGAAGCCGTGAGGCAGACCGATCTACCCCTGGACCAGCCCTGGAGCGGCCTCGAGTCGGTGATCGCCGCCCTGCGGGACGTGCAGCACGCCGGGGATGACGTCGCCCTCATGGCTGCCTTGGACCGCGCCGACCGAGCGGCCGCCGCATGGCTGGAGCAGCACCGCCAGGTGCCCGCCCACGTACCCGCCCACGCCGCGCCTGCTGCCCTGTAGCGCGTCCTCCCCGCCCTCCTGCTACCCGCGTGACCCTGGCACCGTGCGCCCGTCCTGAGCGAGCGTAGGCGGTCGCCTGCTCAGGCAGCGGAAACCGAGCGGCAAAGGAGCGGCAATTCGACGCGGATTTAGGGGTTTTGAGGGGCAACTACGGGTTTGACTGGCGGTCTGGCTTGGAGGGGAAAGTCTCGGAAATCCTAGTAACTTTTGATGTGCCCCCGGCGTGACTCGAACACGCGACCTACGGTTTAGGAAACCGCCGCTCTGTCCAGCTGAGCTACGGGGGCTGATCGGTCAGTAGTGAATCAGCGACACCACGTCGCGCCCGCCGCCGAGGCGGCCGCGCCCTGCCAGGAAGTCCAGCTCCACGACGAAGGCGAACTTCGCCACCACGCCGCCCTGCTGCTCGATGAGCTTCGCCGTCGCGCCGGCCGTGCCGCCGGTGGCGAGGAGGTCGTCGACGATGGCGACGCGGGCGCCCTTCGCGACCGCGTCGTCGTGCATCTCGAGGGAGTCCGTCGAGTACTCGGTGTCGTAGGTCACTCGGGCGCACTTGTACGGGAGCTTGCCCGGCTTGCGCACGGGGGCGAAGCCCAGGTTCAGGCGCTGCGCCAGCGGCGCGCCGAAGATGAAGCCGCGCGACTCGATGCCGACGATGAGGTCGAGCTGCGCCCCCTCGAGCTGCTCGGCGAGCAGGTCGGTGCAGACGCGGAAGCTCGCCGCGTGGCCGAGGAGCGGCGTGATGTCCTTGAAGAGGATGCCGGGCTTGGGGAAGTCCGGGATGTCCCGGATGTGCTTCATCAGCTCCAGGATCCGGGGGTCCGCGATGACCGCGGGGTACTCGAGGGTGCCGTGGGCGCTCATGTGTCACCTCGCTTCGGCGGCCGATTCTGCACGCGTCGCGCGCGTCCGGTCAAGCCGCATCTGAGTCGCCGGCGCGCGGCGTCGCCTTCGCCGCCGCGAGCTTGCGCTGCCGCTCGCGGAGGTACTCGATCACGCCGGGCATGACCGAGATGAGGATGATGACGATGATGACGTACTGGAAGTTGCGCTTGATGTACGGGAGGTTTCCGAACAGGTAGCCCAGCACGGTGAAGCCCGCGACCCAGGTGATCGCGCCGCTGATGTTGAACGCGCCGAAGCGGCGGTAGCGCATCTTGCCGATGCCGGCGACGAACGGCGCAAAGGTGCGGATGATCGGCACGAACCGGGCGAGGAAGATCGTCTTGCCGCCGTACTTCTCGTAGAACGCCTGCGCCTGCAGCAGGTGCTTCTTGTTCAGCAGCCACGATTTCTCGCGACTGAACACCTTCGGGCCCAGGCGGTAGCCGATGGTGTAGTTCACCGCGTCCCCGAGCACGCCGGCCACGATGAGCAGCGCGATGATCCAGCCGAGGTGCAGCGGCGACCCGGGGCGCGCGGCGAGCGCCCCGGTGGCGAAGAGCAGCGAGTCGCCCGGCAGGAACGGCGTCACGACCAGCCCCGTCTCGCAGAAGATCACGACGAAGAGGATGGCGTACAGCCACATGCCGTAGAGCACCATCCACTGATCCAGGTGCGCGTCGAGGTGCAGGAAGATGTCGATCAGGTGCTTGATGAATTCCATGCTCTCTCTACCGGGCTGATGGCCGGGCTGATGGGCGGTGGGCGATCACGCCTGCGCGGGCCCCTCCCCTCCCCAGCCGTACCGGCCGACGAGGTCTACGAAGCGACAGGGGGTGTCCCACAGCGTGTCGAATTGGTCACCTTTGCGTCTGATGCACTGGAGCCGCTGGTCCCCGCGGGTGCCCACGGGGACGACAAGTCTGCCGTGATCGGCGAGCTGGTACAAGAGCAGCGGCGGGACCGCGGGCGCGCCGGCGGCGACGAGGATCGCGTCGTACGGCGCGTGCTCGGGCCACCCGTTGCTGCCGTCGAAGCCCTCGAGCGCGAAGTCGTGGTAGCCGAGCGCGGTGAGACGCGCGCGCGCGGCCTCGCAGAGCTCGCGCACGATCTCGACCGCGTACACCTGCGCGCACAGCTCGCACAGCACCGCCGTCTGATAGCCGGAGCCGGCGCCGATCTCGAGGACGCGCTCGGTCCCCGTGAGCTCGCACAGCTCGCTCATCCGCGCGACCATGTACGGCTGCGACAGCGTCTGGCCGTGGACGAGCGGCAGCGGGTGGTCACCGTAGGCCTCGTCCTTGAGCCGCTCGGCCACGAAGCGGTGGCGTGGCACGCGCCCCATGGCGGCGAGGACGCGCGCGTCCGTGATGCCGCGGGCGGCGAGCTGCTCGTCGACCATGCGGCGGCGCGCGTCGTCGAAATTCATGCGCCGGGCTCGCCTCCCGGCGCGCCCGGCTCGAGGGCCGGGTAGCCGTTGACGCGCCAGAGCGGCAGGATCTCCCGCAGATCCCGGCAGGTCAGGTCGAGGTCGAGCGGCGTGACCGAGATCAACCCGTCGACGACGGCGGCGCAGTCGGTCCCGGGCGCCTCGGTGGCGTCGGGCAGCGCGGGACCGCCGATCCAGTAGTACGACCGCCCGCGGAGGTCGACGCGCGAGTCGACCTGCTCGCGGTACACGCGGCGGCCGAGGCGCGTCCAGCAGTAGCCGCGCGGCGGCCCCTTCGGCACGTTCACGTTGAGCAGCGTGTGCGGCGGCAGCCCCTCGTCGAGGACCGCGCGGCTGAGGGCGCACGCGAACTCGGCGGCGGCCTCGAAGTCGGCGACCTCCCCGTCGCGCGAGATGGCGAACGCGGGCACGCCGCGGATGGCGCCCTCGACGGCGGCGGCGACGGTGCCCGAGTAGAAGATGTCCGAGCCCAGGTTGACGCCGTGATTCACGCCGGAGATCACGAGGTCGGGCCGGCGCGGCAGGAGGTGGAGCACGCCGAGGTAGATGCAGTCGACGGGCGTGCCGCTCACCGCGTGCCACCCCGGCCGGACCTCGGTCACCCGTAGCGGCGTGTCGAGGCTGATGGCGTGGCTCGTGGCGCTGCGCTCGCGGTCGGGCGCGACCACCTGCACGTCGCCCACCTCGGCCAGCCGTTCGGCCAGCCGGTTCAACCCGGCCGCGTGGATGCCGTCGTCGTTGGAGACGAGGATCAGAAGACGACTACTGCTCATGCCGCTTAACCATGACGTGCGTTCGCGCGATGGGTAGAAAAAGGCGCCGGGGCTTGTGACCCCGGCGCCTCTTTACCACTCGGTCGGGGCGACTGGATTTGAACCAGCGACCCCTTGACCCCCAGTCAAGTGCGCTAACCAGGCTGCGCCACGCCCCGACGTTGTGTTGTTCCCGGATCTAATGCCTCATTCTGCGAGAAGCTTCAAGATCTCTTCGAGCTCATTCTTCACATTCTCGAACGATTTCTCGAACGATTCTGGCCGCGGCCCCCGCGGCGCCGGTGCGGCGGCCACCGGCGCCGCCGGCTCCGCCTCCCCGGCCGCCGTCGAGGCGGGAGACTCGGGGTCCTCCCGCAGCCGCTTCCTCGCCCCCTCGATGGTGTAGCGCTCGTCGTAGAGGAGGCGGCGAATCTCGCGCAGCAGCTCGACGTCGCGGCGTCGGTACACCCGCTGCTGCGAGCGGGTCTTCTGGGGCCGGACGACCCGGAACTCCGTCTCCCAGAACCTGAGCACGTACGGCTTGACGCCCAGGATCCGGGCGACCTCGCCGATCCGGAAGTAGGCCTTCTCGGGGATCGGCAGGACGAGCTGCGCGCTCTCCGAAGCCGCCGGACCGTCGCTCATGCCGCCCCGGCTCAGCTGTTCAGGGCGTTCTTCAGCACCTGGCTCGGCTTGAACGTCAGCACACGCCGGGCGCTGATGGTGATCTCTTCGCCCGTCTGGGGATTACGGCCGACGCGGGCGTTCTTGTCGCGGACGAGGAAGTTGCCGAAGCCCGAGATCTTGATCTTCTCGCCGCGCTCGAGCGTCTCCTTGATCATGTCGAAGACGGTCTCGACGATGTCGGCCGCCTCCTTCTTGGAGAATCCGCCGACCTTCTCGTAGACGTTCTCGATGATGTCGGCCTTGGTCATCGTCATGGCTTGAACCCCTGCCCTAAGCCACCCCCATATACGAAGGTATGCCCATGATTGTCAAACAAAATCCGCCGCCGGCCGGCGCCGCGGTCAGCGCGGCTCGACGCCCAGCGCCTGCTGCAGGTGGGCGACCAGCCGCCGCTGGGCCTGGTTCACCTCGTCGTCGGTGAGGGTGCGGTCCGCGGCGCGGTAGGTGATCGACCAGAGCATGCCCTTCTGGCCCGCCGGCACCTTCCCCGTCTCGCGGTAGTCCTCGACGACGCGGACCGTCTCGCGCAGCGGCTCGACGAGCGCCGCGACGGCGCGGGTGATGGCCGCCGCGGGCAGGTCCACCGGCGCGAAGAAGGAGATGTCCCGCACGACGGCCGGGAAGCGCGGCAGCTCGCGGTACTTGCGCACCGGGAGCCCGGGCGCCGCGGCGAGGCTCAGCTCGAGGTAGAAGCACGGCGCCTCGATGCCGAAGGCCTCACGCGTGCGCGGGTGCACCTGGCCGACGAGCCCGGCGGGCTGCCCGCCCACGGTGACCACGGCGGCCTGGCCCGGGTGCAGGAACGGCGCCGGCGCCGGCTCGTCCGCGGCGGCGTCGAGGCCGAGCCGCTCGGCGAGCGCCAGCACGACGCCCTTCGCGTCGAAGAAGTCGAGGGGCTCGCCCGGCGCGAGCCAGCCGTCGCGCCGCCCGCTGAGGAGCGCGGCCGCGAACCGCGGCTCATCGGGGAGCGGCGCCCCGGCGTGCGGGACGAAGATGGTGCCCACCTCGAAGAGGCGCACGTCGGTGTTGCTGCGGTCGAGGTTGAGCCGCGCCACGTCGAGCAGCCCGGGGAGCAGGCTCGTGCGCATGACCGCGTGGTCCTCGCGCAGCGGGTTGCGCACCGCCACCGGGGTCCGGCGCGGGTCGCCCTCGGGGAAGCCGAGCGCGGCGATCTTGCGCCCGGCGGTGAACCCCATCGTGATGACCTCGTCGAGGCCGAGGGCGGCGAGCGCGTCGCGCGCGGCCTCGCCGACCGCGTCGCCCGACGGCGTCGGGGCGCGCGCGGTGAGGTGCAGCGTCGCGGGGACCGCGCCCAAGCCGTGCAGCCGCACGATCTCCTCGCACAGGTCCACCTCGCGCGTGAGGTCCGGCCGGTACGTGGGCACGCGGCAGACGATCGTGCCCGCCTCCGGCGGCGCCGTCTCGACGCCCACGGCGTGCATCAACTCGGTGATGCGCGCCTCGCCGGGATCGATGCCGAGGAGGCGGCGGGCGTAGGCGAGGCGCAGCGGCACCTCGCGCGGCCGCACCGGCCGCGGGTACTCGTCGAGCATGCCGCGCGCGACGCGGCCGCCGGCGAGCTCGGCCATCATCTGGCACGCGCGGGCGCTGGCCTCGTCGACGATGTTGGGATCGGCGCCGCGCTCGAAGCGGTACGAGGCCTCGGTCTGCAGGCCGAGGCGCTTCGAGGTGCGCCGGATCGCGCTCGGCGCGAACATGGCGCTCTCGAGGAGCACCTCGGTCGTGGCGGCGCCGACCTCGCTCTCGCGGCCGCCCATGACGCCGGCGACGGCGACGGGGCGCGCGGCGTCGCAGATGAGCACGTCCTCGGGCGTGAGCTGCCGGATCTGCTCGTCGAGCGTCGTCATGCGCTCGCCCTCGCGCGCCCGCCGCACGACGATGGTCGCCTCGGCGAGCCGCGCGCGGTCGAACGCGTGCAGCGGGTGGCCGTACTCCATCAGCACGTAGTTCGTGACGTCGACGACGTTCGAGATCGGCCGCACGCCGACGGCGCGCAGCCGCGCCTGGAGCCAGCGCGGGCTCGGCGCGATCGCGAGCCCCGTCACGACGCGCGCGGTGTAGCGCGGGCAGCCCGCGGGGTCCTCGAGGCGGAGCCGGGCCAGCTCGGTCACGGGGTGGTCGAGGAGGTAGGGGGTCAGGTTGATGATCGGCCGCGTGAGCGGGAGGCCGTAGAGCGCGCCGACCTCGCGCGCGACGCCGAGGTGGCCGAGGCAGTCGGGCCGGTTCGTCGTGACGGCGATCTCGAGCACGTCGTCGGCGAAGAAGTCGGCGACGCTGGTGCCGGAGAAGAGGCCTGGCTCGAACACGATGATCCCGGAGTGGTCGTCGCCCAGGCCGAGCTCGTCCTCGGCGCACAGCATCCCCGGCGACGTGACCCCGCGCACGGGGCGCGTCTCGACGACCATCCCGCCGGGCAGCTTCGTCCCGGGCTTGGCCCACGCCACCTTGTTCCCGGGCGGCGGCACGTTGGGCGCCCCGCAGACGACCTTCACCGTCTCGGCGCCGTCGGTGATCGTGACGATGCTGAGCTTGTCCGCCTGCGGGTGCTTCTCGGCGGCGAGCACCTCGGCGACGACGACGGTGGCGAGGCCGGCGCCGAGGTGCGTGACGCCCTCCACCTCGAGCCCCGCCATGGTGAGCCGGGACGCGACGTCGGCCGCGGGCGCGGTGACCGGCACGTAATCACGAAGCCAGCGCAGCGAGACCTTCATATCTGACCTTGGCGCCGCCTCGGGGCGGCCTAAAACTGGCGGAGGAAGCGGACGTCGCCTTCGAAGTAGAGCCGCAGGTCGGGCACGCCGTGGCGCAGCATCGCCATCCGCTCGACGCCCATGCCGAAGGCGAACCCGGTCACGGCGTCGGGATCGTAACCGACGAACCGGTACACCTCGGGGTCGACCATGCCGCAGCCGCCGATCTCGAGCCAGCCGGTCTGCTTGCAGACCCGGCAGCCCTGGCCGCGGCAGAAGATGCAGGAGATGTCGACCTCGGCCGAGGGCTCGGTGAACGGGAAGAAGCTCGCCCGGAAGCGCATCCCGACGTCGGGGCCGAAGAAGCGCTTGACGAAGTGGAGCAGCGTGCCCTTGAGGTCCGCCATCGACACGTCGTGATCGACCAGCAGCCCCTCGACCTGGCTGAACATGGGGCTGTGGGTCGGGTCGTCGTCGCGGCGGTAGACGAGCCCGGGGCAGATCACCTTCACCGGCGGCTGGTGCGCCAGCATGGTGCGGACCTGCACCGGCGAGGTGTGCGTGCGCAGGACCACGTCGTCGGAGATGTAGAACGTGTCCTGCATGTCGCGCGCGGGGTGGTTCCGCGGCATGTTGAGGGCTTCGAAGTTGTTGAAGTCCGTCTCGACCTGCGGCCCCTCGGCGATGTCGAAGCCGAGCTCGCGGAAGACGCCCTCGATGGCGCGCCGGGTCTGCGTGAGGATGTGCAGGTGCCCGAGCCCGCGGCCGCGTCCCGGGAGGCTCACGTCGATGGCGCGCTCGAGGTCCGCCGTGCGCGCCTGGTCGGCGAGCGCGCGCAGCCGCGCGTCGTAGGCGGCGTCCACCGCCTGCTTGGCGCGGTTGAGCGCGGCGCCGATCGCCTTCTTCTGCGCCGGCGGCGCCTGCCGGATCATGGCCTGCGCGCGCGCGATCGGACCCTTCACGGCGCGCGCGTGCGCGTCGCGGATGGCCGCCTCGGAGGTGAGCGTGGCGAGCTCCTGCGCGAGCTGCTCCGGCAGCTCCTCGAGGGCGCTGAGCTCGGGGGCGGGGGGAGAGGACGGCGGGTCGCTCACGCCGCGGCTGCCCTGGCTGCCTCCACCACCTTGCCGAACGCGACGGGGTCGCTGACGGCGAGGTCGGCCATGATCTTGCGGTCGAGGCCGATGGAGGCCTGCTTCATCGCGCCGATGAGGCGGCTGTAGGTCATGCCGGACAGGCGCGCCGCCGCGTTGATGCGGATGATCCACAGGCTGCGGAAGTCCCGTTTGCGCTTGCGCCGGTCGACGAAGGCGAACCGCCACGCGTGGTGGACGGCGATGACCGCCTCCTTCCACAGCTTGGACCGCCCGCCGCGGTACCCCTTCGCCCACTCCCGGATGCGGTTATGGCGCCGACGCGCCTTGAATCCTCGTTTTGCCCTAGGCATCTACCATTCCTTCTTCAGAGTCTGCTGCGCGGGTGCTGGAGTACGCTCAGGCGTACGGAATCATCCTCTTTACCTGCGCCGACTGAGCCTTGTCAAGAATACTGCGGCGACGCAAGCGCCGGAGCTGCTTGGGCGACTTCTTCGTCAGGATGTGGCTGTGGTAGGCCTTCTTGATCCTGACCTTGCCCTTGGCCGTGAGGCGGAACCGCTTCTTCGCCCCGCTATTCGATTTCTGCTTCGGCATCGTCTTTTCTCCTCGGGGCGGGCGTCAACGCCTCCCCGGTCTGGCTCGACTGATGCGACTCGACTCGACTCGACTCACCCGGGTGGCTTGTTCGCCCCGGCCGGCGCCGGCGACGCCGCGGCGGTCGGGGCCGGTGCGACGGGGCGCGCCGGCGGCGGCGGCGGCAGCGGCACGCCCGCCGGGGCGCTGGGGCGGCTGACCACGCCGACCTTCGGCCCGAGCACCATCGTCATGCGGCGCCCCTCCATCGCGGGCATCTGCTCGACGGAGGCCACGTCCGCGACCTCCTTCACCACGCGGTTCAGCACCGCGTGCCCGGTCTCGGGGTGCACGATCTCGCGTCCGCGGAAGATGATGAGCAGCTTGGCCTTGTTGCCCTCCTCCAGGAAGCGCCGGATGTTGCGCACCTTGAAGGCGAGGTCGTGATCGTCCGTCTTGGGACGGAACTTGACCTCCTTGAGGGTCACCGTGCTCTGGTGCTTGCGGGCCGCCTTGTCCTTCTTGGCCTTGTCGTACTTGAAGCGGCCGTAGTCCATGATCTTGCAGACGGGGGGGACAGCCTTGGGGCTCACCTCGACGAGGTCGAGCCCGGCCTCCTCCGCCATGCGCAGCGCCTCGTGCGTCGCCAGGACGCCGAGCTGCGCGCCGTCGGCACCGATCACACGGATCTCGGGCACCCGGATGCGGTGATTGACCCGGAACTGATCAGGCAGCGTTTGAGGTGGACGCGGGATGCTCTTTCTCCTTGCTAATGGCGACTCGCCGCTCAGGACTGCGGAGGCTGGCTCTCGACCTTGATCTGCTCGATGAACGCGTCGAGCGTCACGAGCGCGCCCTGCTTCCCGTCCCGCGTGCGCGGCGAGACCCCCCGATCGGCGACCTCCTTGTCACCGATCACCAGCATGTAAGGGACCTTCTCGAGCTGGGCCCGGCGGATCTTCGCCCCGAGCTTGTCGCTCGAGAGATCGGCCTCGGCGCGCACCCCCGCGGCGACGAGGCGATCGAGCGCCTCCTGACCGAACGCCTCGGCCTTCTCGGAGACCGTGACGATGCGCGCCTGCACCGGCGCCAGCCACAGCGGCAGCGCACCGGCGTAGTGCTCGAGCAGCACCGCGAAGAAGCGCTCGATCGAGCCGAGCAGCGCCCGGTGGATCATGCTCGGCCGCTGGCGCGTGCCGTCGGGCGCCACGTACTCCATCTGGAACCGCTCGGGCAGCTGGAAGTCGACCTGGATGGTCGAGCACTGCCACTCGCGCTCGAGCGCGTCGACGAGCTTGAGGTCGATCTTCGGGCCGTAGAAGGCGCCGCCGCCCTCGTCCATCTCGTAGCTCAGGCCGGTCGCGTCGAGGCCGCGCTTGAGCGCCGCCTCGGCCTCGTCCCAGGCCGGAACCTCGCCCGCGAACTTCGCCGGGCGGGTGGCGAGGTAGACCTTGAAGTTCTCGAAGCCAAACGAGCGCAGGATGTGCAAGCAGAACTTGATGACGCGCTCGATCTCCTCGTTCAGCTGGTCGCGCCGGATGAAGAGGTGCGCGTCGTCCTGGGTGAAGCCGCGCACGCGCAGCAGACCGTGCAGGACGCCGGAGCGCTCGTAGCGGTAGACGGTGCCGAGCTCGGCCCAGCGCAGCGGCAAGTCGCGGTAGCTGCGCATCTTGCCGCTGTACATCGTGATGTGATAGGGGCAGTTCATCGGCTTGACGAGGTACTGCTGCCCGTCGACGTCCATGCCGCTGAACATGTTCTCTTTGTACCAGCCGAGGTGGCCGGAGGTGTGCCACAGGTTCTCGCGCGCGATGTGCGGCGAGCCCACGAGATCGTAGCCGCTCTTCAGATGCTCGCGCCGCCAGAACTCCTCGATGAGGTAGCGGACGAGGGCGCCCTTCGGGTGCCACAGGACCAGGCCGCCGCCGATCTCCTCCTCGATGGAGAAGAGGTCGAGCTCCTTGCCGAGCTTGCGGTGGTCCCGCTTCTTGGCCTCCTCGATCTTGCGGAGGTGCTCGTGGAGGGCGGTCTTGTCCGGGAACGCGCAGCCGTAGATCCGCTGCAGCATCGGCCGGTGCTCGTCGCCGCGCCAGTAGGCGCCGGCCACGCTGGTGAGCTTGAACGCCTTGACCCGCGAGGTGCGGTCCACGTGGGGCCCGCGGCAGAGGTCGACGAAGTCGCCGTGACGGTACAGGCTGATCGGCGCGTCGGCCGGGATGCCCTCGATGATCTCGACCTTGTAGGTCTCGCCCATCCCGCGGAACAGGTCGATGGCCTGGTCGCGCGGGATCTCCTCGCGCTGGAACTCGAGGTTGGCGTTGACGACCTTGCGCATCTCGTCCTCGATGCGGCCGAGGTCGTCCTCGGTGAACGGCCGGGGGACGTCGAAGTCGTAGTAGAAGCCGTTGTTGATCGCCGGGCCGATGGTGACCTTGGCCTCGGGGAACAGGCGCTTCACCGCGCTCGCCATGATGTGGGCGGCGCTGTGGTTCAGCGTCTCGAGCGGCGTGTGCTCACGCGCCGGCTTGGGAGCCTGCGGCGGAGGGTTCTGGGGGCTATCGCTCATCTAGCAGATCAACATAAAAAGGCCGGACGGATCCGGCCTGCATGGAACTCTGAGCCGAAAGTTCTGGATATATAGACCCGCGTCCACTGACCTGTCAACTGTTTTTGCCTCGTTTTACGCGGTGCATCCGCGGCCTTCGGCGCGCCCGGCCCCCTCCAGTCCGGGTTGAACCGCCGGCCGTTGGCTGGCACAATCCAGGAGGCCCGGTGCCCGGGCCTGCTCTGCTGCCACCACGCGACCCGGAAGGAGAAGCCGATGCCGCGGATGTGCCCACGTTGCCAGATCGAGCTCAAGGAGAAGGTGGACAAGGGCGTCACCCTCGACGCCTGCGACAAGTGCCACGGCCTGTGGTTCGACGCGAACGAGATCGACCAGATGACGAGCAAGGTGGGGCTCACCGACTGGCTCCGCAGCGCGGCGCGGGCCTGCCCGCAGCCGGTCTGCCCCTGGTGCCAGCACCCGCAGACCCGCCACGGCGCGGCCTGCGAGAAGTGCGGCGGCGCCATCGGCGCGATCTGCCCGGTGTGCCTCGTCTGGATGCAGACCTTCGAGGTGCGGGGCGTCACGGTGGACTTCTGTGTCCGCTGCGCCGGCCTGTGGCTCGACGCGAACGAGCTCGAGCAGCTCAGCGCCAACCCGCCCGAGACGGCGCCGCCGCCGCAGCAGCCCGGCGCGCCGGGCGCGCCGCCGGCGGGGTACCGCCCGCGGCCGCGCTATCACACCGCCGCGGGTCCGGCGCAGCCGCCGCCGACGGTGGGCGTGCCCGCCCCGGAGACGCTGCCGCCGCCCCCGCCGCAGCAGTACCAGCCGCCGCCGCCGGCGCCGCAGTACCAGCCACCGCAGCCGCCGCAGCCGCAGCCGCCACAGTACCAGCCGCCGCCGCCCCCGCAGAGTTACCAGCAGCCGCCGGGCGGGTACCCGCAGCCGCAGTACCAGCAGCCCCCGCCGGGCTACCAGCCGCCGCAGTACCAGCAGGCCCCGCCTGGGTATGCGCCCCCGCCCGGCTATCAGCAGGCGCCGGGTTACTATCAGGCGCCCGTCCAGATCGTCCAGCCGACGCCCTACATGGCCGCCCCGATGGTCGCATCGAGCGTGTACTACGACCCATACTGGGGCGGGGGTGCCGGGTATTACCCCTACGGTTCCGGGTACTGGTACGATGGTTACTGGTACGACCCCTACTACGGCGGCGCCGGCATGGCCGTCGGCGCCGCGGTCGGGGTCGGGGCCGCGGTCGCCCTCGGCTCCATGCTCGACTTCGGCTGCGGCTTCTGGTAGACGACCGACTCTCCCCTCCCCGCCTATCCCATCGGTACAGAAACACCACGTAATTCTATATACATATCCGATAACGTATCACGTCGTATCACAATTCCTCTTGACAAGCATGACGCGGCGTGCTAATTGTATCACCGTGACTCACAAGAGCACCGTGAAGCCCTCGGAGCCGGATCGGAAGGAGAAGGTCCTCCACACGCGGATCCCGGCCGCGCTCGAGGACGAGATCAAGCGGCTCGCCGAGGCCCTCTCGATCCCGGTGTCGAACCTGGTGCGGAACATCCTCCAGGACACGGTCGGGATGATCGCCACCGTGAAGGAGCACGTGGGCGACGCCGTCACCGACCTGCGCGCCGAGGTCGACGCGCTCTCGACCCACGTCGCCCGCGACCGCCACACGCTGCGGCGCCGGTGGGCCGAGTACCAGGCCCTCGGCGGGGTGCGGCCCGACCCGGAGGCCGAGGCGGTCGAGACCGAGGCCGAGCCGGCACCGCCCGCTGAGGGCGATGCGCCGGCCCCGGAGCCGGCGGCGGCGCCGGCCCTGCCCGAGATCTACGGCTGGCAGCCGCTTACCCTCAACGTGGACGTGGCCTGCCGCGTGTGTAACACCACTCTCAACCCGGGCGACCAGGCCTATCTGGGGCTGGGCGCCCCCTCGGCGTCACGGATCTTCATCTGCCCGGCGTGTCTCCCGCGGCCGGGCGAACGGAGGAGCACATGAACATGGATCTGGATCACCTCTCGAAGAACCTGGTCGACTCGGCCCTGACCTTCACCCGGATCGGCCTGTCGGTCGCCGGCAGCGCGGTCGGCTACGCGGCCGAGGTCCTCAAGGACGTCGAGCACGAGCTGCGCCACGCGAGCGAGCGGTTCAAGGCGCCCGTCGAGGACTGCGGCTGCGGCTGCGCCGACACCGCCACTCCGCCCACCACCGACACCGACACGCAGTAGCCGCCCGCGCCCGGCCGGCGGGGCCCAGCCACCGCCGGCCGGCGCGCCATGCATGTCTTTTCGATCACGCCACCCGCGCAATAGCGCTTGCCTGAGAAGCCGGATCCCGGCTAAAGTGCTGGCGTTAGGCGCTTGCCCGAGACCCGGCGACCGTACCTCACGCGCTCCCCAGCAACCATGACATGCGTGACACGGGGGTCTCGAGCTCGGGCCCCCCGGACGCTGCCAACGATGATCGGGCGGGTGCTCGAGAAATACGAGATCCTGGACAAGGTCGGCCAGGGCGGCATGGCCGTCGTGTACCGCGGCATGGACACGACGCTCGGCCGCGAGGTCGCGATCAAGGTGCTGCACCCGCACCTCGCGGCCATCGAGGAGTCCCGCCTCCGGCTGCAACGCGAGGCGCAGGCCGTCGCCAAGCTCCACCACGAGAACATCCTCGAGATCTTCGCCTACAGCGGCCTCGACTCCCCCGAGAGCTACATCGTCACCGAGTTCATCCACGGCCAGACGCTCAAGGACTTCCTGAAGGACACCGCCATCCCGCTGCCCGAGATCGCGGCGATGATGGTCCACGAGATCTGCCGCGCCCTCGAGCACGCCCACTCCCTCGGCATCATCCACCGGGACATCAAGCCCGAGAACATCATGATCCGGGACGACGGGCGCCTGAAGCTGATGGACTTCGGGATCGCCCAGGTCATCGACAAGCAAAAGATGACCGTGACGGGCCAGCTCCTCGGCTCGCCGGCGTACATGGCGCCCGAGCAGGTCGAGGGGCGGTCGGCGGACTTCCGCACCGACGTCTTCGCCCTCGGCATTCTGTTTTACCAGCTCGCGACCGGCGACCTGCCCTTCCGGGGCAAGAACCCGCACGAGGTGCTCAAGAAGATCGCCGACTGCAAGTTCCTCGATCCGGAGATGGCGCGCCCGGAGGTGGGCGCGCGGCTCGGGCGGATCATCAGCCGCGCGCTCGCGCGGGAGCCGCAGGGGCGCTACCAGGAGATCGGCGCCATGCTCGGGGAGCTGCGCGCCTACCTCGCAGAGGCCGGGATCAA